>CAZWTY010000003.1:27705-88769 GCA_964637565.1 uncultured Desulforapulum sp. | reverse complement strand
TTGAGCTGGCCGCTCACGTGGTGGAACGCGATGGCCTCCAGGTATTCCATGCCTTTTTTCCTGTCAGCGAAAATCAAATCGTAGCGTATCCCTGAAGCGGTGAACACATGGCGCACGCCGGGAATCTGGCGGAGCTTGGTCAAAAGGCGGATCAGGGGCCCGTGGTCCGGTTTGAGGGAAGGGCAGACGTCCGGGAACAGGCAGCTTTTCGAGACGCAGGCCCCTTTGTTCAGCTTCTTTTCGCATTCGAACCCGTACATGTTGGCCGTGGGCCCCCCGGCGTCGGTGATGATGCCTTTGAAAGCCGGATGGGCTGTCATGGCACTGGCCTCTTTCACTATGGACGCTTCGCTGCGCCAGGTGACGGTCCGGCCCTGGTGAATGGCGATGGCGCAGAACCGGCATTCTCCGTAACAGCCCCGGTGGATGGGGATGGAAAAGCGGATGGTGTCGAGGGCCGTCACAGGTCCTTTGGCCCGGTCAAAGGGGTGGAGGTCCCGTTCGTAGGCAAGATCGTGGACCGCGTCCAGTTCCCCGGTGCTGAGGGGCATGGCAGGCGGGTTCAACACCAGCCAGCGGGTGTCCTGTTTCTGGCACAGGCCCTTGGCCGTGAGGGGATCGTTGTTGTCGTAGAAGGTTCGGAACATGGCGGAGAAAACGCCCGCATCGTTTCGGACCTCATCGTGGGAGGGAAGCTCAAGGTAACCTTCCACCGGGTCTCTGGCGATGTGACACAGTCCCCGGACAGATCGGGGATCGTTCCCGTGCTCAAGGGCCAGGGCCAGTTCCACCACCGGTTTTTCCCCCATGCCGTAGATCAGGTAATCGGCCTTGGCGTCGAACAGCACCGATCGCCTCACCGAGTCTGACCACAGATCGTAATGGCTGACACGGCGCAGGCTGGCCTCCACGCCGCCCAGAACCAGGGGCGCGGTGTTTTTGAAATAACGGCGGATCAGGTTGCTGTACTGGATCAGGGCCCGGTCGGGCCGTCTGTCGTTTACGCCCCCCGGCGTGTAGTCGTCTTTTTTCCGCCGCTTTCCCGTGGCCGTGTAATTGGCCACCATGGAGTCCACGGCTCCGGCGGAAATCCCCCAGAAAAGCCGGGGTTCTCCCAGGCGGGTGATGTCCCTGTCACTGTCCATGTCCGGCTGGGCGATGACCGCCACGCGGAAACCCCGGGCGGCAAGGACGTTGCCGATGACGGCGATACCCATGAACGGGCTGTCCATGTAGCTGTCACCGGACACGAGGATGATGTCGGCCCGGTCCCAGCCCAGGGTGTCCATATCTTTTTTCGTACAGGGAAGAAACACGTCGTTATCCTGTCACGACGAGTAGTACGCCGCGTTTTCCTCGATGTAGCCGTTGGTGAGATCGCAGCCGTAGGCCAGGGCGCGGTCCGTTCCTTCGTTGAGGTTTACCGTGATGTGGACCTTTTCGCCGCTCAGGAGATTCCGCACCTTGAGCTCGTCGAAATCCACCCGGCTCTCGTCCTTGTACACCAGGGTTCCGTTGATGGTCACCTCCAGGCGCTCGGGCCGGACATGGCAGTCGAAACATTTGCCCACGGCCATGAGCACCCGGCCGATGTTGGGATCGGCGCCGTAGGCCATGGTCTTGATCAGGGGCGAGTTGACCAGGGATTTGGCGATCTTCCGGGCTTCGTCACGGGAGTATGCCTTTTCGACTTCGCAGAGCAGAAGCTTGGTGGCCCCTTCGCCGTCGCGGGCGATTTTCTTGGTCATCTCCACGCTGATGAAATCCAGGGCTTCTGAAAACGCGGTCTCGTCCACCTTGCCCTTTCGGCCGTTGGCCATGATCACACAGGTGTCCGAGGTGCTGGTGTCCGTGTCCACGGACAGCATGTTGAACGAGGTGTCCACCGCCTTGCGGAGCATGGCGGAAAGGGTTTCGGAGGAAATGTCCGCGTCGGTGAAGGCGTAGACCAGCATGGTGGCCATGTTGGGTTCGATCATCCCCGCGCCTTTGGCCACCATGGTCAGGGTGGCCTCACCCACGGAAACGGACAGGGCCTTGGCATAGGTGTCGGTGGTCATGATGCCCTGGGCTCCCACCAGGGGATCGGTGGAGAGATGGCCTTTCAGAAGGGGAATGCCCTGTTCGATTTTTTCGATGGGCAGGGGTTTGGCGATGACACCCGTGGAGCTCATCAGCACATGCCCGGCATCGATGCCGAATTCCTTGGCCACGGCCAGTCCCATTTTCCGGGCGTTTTCGATACCGCTGGCTCCGGTTCCCACGTTGCTGACCTTGCTGTTCACCACGATGGCTTTTAGTTTTCCCTGTTTGATGATCTCACGTCCCACGATCACCGGGGCTCCGGGAAACTGGTTCAGGGTGAATACGGCTGCGGCGCTGGCCACTGTGTCCGACAGGAAAAGGGAAAGATCGGTTCCGTTTTCCTTCAGTCCGCAGTTGACGCTGGCGCATTGAAATCCTTCCGGCATGACCGGCTGTTCGTGTAGTTTCATGGTCTTTATCCTGTTCAAACCTGGGGTTCGTCAAAGCTTATATCACTTTCATGCACGCTTCTGATCTGGTCACGTTTCCGACGTGTGGAAGAGGGGATCACCGGACATTCGGTCAGGGCGGGCGTAATGGCCATTCTTTATATAATAAGGATAAAGGGTGTCAAGACAAACCTGCGGATACTGCCGGGCAATCCCGTGCAAATTAGCACGGATCATAACCATCGCCATCGCCATCGCTATCGGTATCGGGATCGCAATCGGTATCGAAACGTTCTGAATATCGAACCCGATGGCGATAAAAATGAACGGAACAGGAAAAAGCACTTGAAATATGAAAAACAACAGGTAATATGTGACCTTCCTTTTTAAATTGAACAAATGGTCAGTCATCGACCCGGATGAACAGGTGTTGTTTTGGTGATATCAAGTGACAGAAAGATATGCGCGTGCGGTTCTTCCGACGTGGTGTACGTTGTCCAGAAAGGGCGGACACAGGCCTTCGAGTGCTACTGCCCCTGCTGTGTTCCTGTGGTGAACTCCGGAAAAAATGAAGGGGTCAAAAAGGCGGTTTTAAAAGAGAAACGGTCCTGACTGGAGTTATCACCGGCCATCCTGGTCGTGGATCGTGATGACCGCCTCGCTGACCGAGCGTTTGCCAGCCTGGGTCACCCTGATCGTCACACCGTTCCAGTTGAAAAACTCTCCAGGTTTTGGAATCCGTCCCATCTGTTTCAGGATGAATCCTCCCAGGGTCTCGTAACTGTCCTTTGGAATGTCCAGGTGAAGCTGGTCGTTCAAAACGTCGATCTCTGTGCGGGCATTGACCCTGAATCTGTTTTTGCCGAGCCGGACCACATTCCGATCTTCCGGATCGTTTTCATCCCGGATGTCTCCCACCACTTCCTTCAGAATATCTTTCACCGTGATGATGCCGGTGGTCCCTCCGTATTCGTCCACGACGATGGCCATGGATTTGCGCTGTTTCTGGAGGAAAAGAAGCAGGTCCTCCAGTTTCTTCATCTCCGGAACATAGGGGACTTCCCGGATAAACGGTTCGATGGGGGTCAGGGGATCGGCCACCGAAAGGATGTCGAAAGCCCTGACCACGCCTGTCAGATCGTGGATTCTGTCCTTGAACACAGGAATCCTCGAATGGCCGGTGCGGCAGACAAGATCGGCCGCATCACCCACCGTGGCGGTGACGGGAAGGGCGGAAAGCTCGACCAGGGGAATCATGGTCTCTCTGGCTTCGGTTTTGGAAAACTCGAAGATCTGCCGGATCAGCTTTTTTTCTGTTTTCCGGACGTCGCTTCCCTTGACCGGGATATTCAGGATCAGTTCGAGTTCTTCACGGGAGGCCAGGGATCTTTTCCTGTAGGGTTCTTTCGACGCTCCGGGCGAGAAAAGAACGCTGATCCCGTAAACAATGGAGGTCACAGGAGAGAGGATGTATGAAAAAATCAGGAGAAAAGGGGCCATTTTGGGGGCCAGATCCGTCGCCTTGTACTGGCAGATCGTTCTGGGAAGGATTTCGCCCAGAGTCAGAAGAATGGGGGGCAGGATAAGGATGGTCGCGATCTCTCCGTATGATCCCAGGGCCTTCTCGAACCAGAGGGCGGAAACAACCGATGCAATCACCACAGACATGTTGGTTCCTGTGCTGGTGGTGGCCAGATACCATCGGGATCTGGAAATCATGTGAAGCGCCAGTGCCGCCCCTCGAATTCCCTGGTGGCGTTTGCGCCTGAGGCGGATTTTTCTTGATGACAGAAGGGCGATTTCCGATCCCGAGAAAAACCCCTGGAGAGTCAGGCAGATAATCACGGTGGCAAGGGTCAGGCCTGTGTTCATAGATCCTCCTGATCCTTTTCGTCGTATATTTCACCGAAGATCTCCTCCAGAAGATCCTCCAGGGTGACCAGCCCGGAAATGTCTCCGTACTCGTCATGGCAGATGGCGATATGGGTTCGTTTCTTTTTCAGGGTGTAGAAGATGTCGGCCACTTTCCTGGTTTCGAGGATAAACACAGGCTCCCGGAGCAAGGCGGAGATGGTGTCACGGCAGGTTCTGTTTTCCGGTTTCACTTTGAGCAGGTCCTTGACGATGAGAATGCCCACGATGTTGGTTTTTTTTCCCGAGAAAACCGGAAGCCGTGAATGCCTCGTTTTTTCCGCGAAACGAATGATTTCCCAGTATGTCAGGCCGAAGGGGATACTGTGAATGTTGTTGAACGGCGTCATGACGTTTCTGACTTCCGTGTCGCTGAACTCAAAGACTTTGTGGATCAGATCCCTTTCCAGGCCGTGGATCTTGCCTTCCATGTGGCTCATGTCCACCATGTCCCTGAAATCGTTTTCCATGACCAGGGGCTCTTTTTCCTGTTTGTAGATACCCAGGGCACGGATGATGATTTCGGAAAACAAGTCGAACAGCCAGCGTATCGGAAAGACAAGACGGCTGAACAGCATGAGGGGGCCGGAAACCAGGGGGGCCAGCTTTTCGTTGTGGGAAAGAGCCAGGGTTTTGGGAATGACTTCCGAGAAGATCAGGGTGGCGGGTGTCATCACCAGAATGGTGATCCATTCACCTGACTCCTGGTACAGGCTGACGAAAAGGCCGGTCGCAATGACCGATGCGGTGATGTTCACCATATCGTTCCCCACGAGTATGGTGGTGATCAGCTGTCTGGGGCGCTGGGCAATGGTGTCCAGCATGATTTTCGCCAGGTTCGATTTCTGTTTCACCCGTTCCTTCTGCACCAGGGTCAGGGAAAAAAGAGACGCTTCGGAACCGGAAAAAAATCCCGAGAAAAGAAGAAGAAAAACAATCGACAGCAGCTTTATGATTTCCGTGGTGTCCATAAAAAAATCCTGTTGATTCGGTCATCGGGCCGAGGTGGATCAGACAGGTGGAAGAACGTTTCATGACCTACGATAAATCATCTTCTGTTGGGGAAACAACAAAAAAAGCATGCCTTGCGACATGCTTTTTTGTTCTGGGAGCCAGGGAAGGGAGCCCGGATCAGTTTCCGGGTTCGTTGGGTATTCCCATCAGGGTGTTTCTGAGCTGTTCGTTCACGCGGATTTCCGCATCGCGGTTTTCAAGCCGGAGCATTTCCGCCTTGTTCAGTTCCGCCGGATCATCCACGGGATTTTTGATGACGCTCATGTCATCGGCCGAAGGGGGCCCTTTGCGCTTGACGTCGGCCGCCTGGCCGTCATCCGTTTTTTTCCCGTCCGTGATGGTGTCGTCAACGGTGACATCGGTCATCTGATGCTCGGAAAGTTCCTCGGGACCTGCACTGACCATCTGGATCGTGAAAAGGGGAACAAGGATCATAAAAAGGAATATGTATTTGATTTTCATAGAGGTTCTCCAAAGTTTACGTTTGATTGATTATAAATGATCGTCAGGGTATGGGCAAGGGAAAATACCGAAAAAATGAACGGTCGGAAAAAAATTTCCGTTGATTTTAACAGGCCGTCACGGATCAGGGTTTTCCCCGGTGTTGTCCATGGCCAGAAGTTTCCGGGCGATTTCCTCGTTGTCCGTTTCATGGATGATCTGGAGTCTGATTTTTTCGATTTCAGTCCGGCTTTCGATGGCTTTGCGTGCCAGAAGGTATCTCAGATAGATGTACCAGGCAAACAGGCAGGCAAGGACGGCAAACGATCCGATGAAGAACCACTTGAACCGGACGATGGTTTCAATGCCCATGCGGCTGACGAACATCACCATGTCGGGAAGAACCCAGTAAAGAAAAAGAGCCGCTACGATAAAAAAACCAAGCACGAAAATGTTCATCCGGTTGACGGTCTGGATGAATTCTTCAATGCGGTTCAGGGGTTTTCGTTCATTGTCCGTCTCCATGGATGCCGATTTATCGTAGACTGGCGGTTCTCCTTTGAAAAAAACGGCCCACGCCTTGACGATAAAACCGAAAACGAGCATGAAACCCACAGGGATGCCCACGGCTGATATGATCCAGCCGCGAAAGGGAAAAGGCAGGTCGATATCAAGGCGGTGCTGTCTGAAATTTTCAAGGGGCCCGAAGTTTTGCTCAAAATAATAACGATCGAACTGGTAAAGTTTTTTTTCTTCACATTCGTAGATCACCTCGTCCCGTTCGTTGAGGATCTGTATTTTCGAATGGTCTCCGGATTTCATCAGGGCGCTGAAGAAAATCTGGATTTCCAGCACGAAAAGGAAGAAAGCGATCATGAACAGCAGAGCTTTGTTTTCACGGGCGAACTGTATCATTGGCCAAAGGATCGTGGGAGGTTCAAGACCGGGGAACAGGGCTAAGGGCAAACACGGCGCTGTCCCATTTTCATCACAGGCTGGGAACATACCATTTTTTTCCGGATTGTCCCACAGAAATTGTCAGGGCCTTTTTTGAAAAGATTGACTTAAGTCAGTGAACCCTGGATGGATAGAGTTTAGGCTGTAACCATAGTCAGACCGGAAAAGAATCCGATGGATTGTAATCCGCGGTCAGGGTGACGGGCATGGAAACATGTCTTATCTTGGCGGCATAGACGATAAGGAGGTTAATATGAACCAGGACGAATTGATCAAGAACATACCGTTTGCAGAAGCTGTGGACATCGAGTCACTCGTGGACTACGAACAGGGCCGGGTCGTCAGCCGAACCCTGGCCCAGAAACCGACAGTGAACATCACCCTTTTCGCCTTTGACAAAGGGGAGGGGATCAGCGCCCATTCGGCTCCAGGTGACGCCATGGTCCAGATTCTCGATGGGGAGGCGCTTATTCATGTGGGAGACAAGGAGATCCATGCAACGCGTGGCCATGTGGTGGTGATGCCTGCCGATATTCCCCATGGTCTCCAGGCCGTCACTCCGTTCAAAATGATTCTTACGGTAGTAAAAAGAGCCATGACGATCAAAGACGGCCTCTGATCTTTTTTCAGCGCAAATCACGTTGTAAAGCAGCACAAAGGGGAAAGGGGGGCGACCTCCTTTCCCCTGTTTACCGCTGTTTCACCCAGGTTTCTTCCATCTTCCACCGCACCCGCGTATTTAGAATAACGTTGACAAAGGGAGCCCCTTCGAATAAACAAAGTTATTGATCAGGAACACGTTGGGTATCCGCTGAATCTGATCTCTTCCGCACTTGAAAACCAGGAGCTCCCCATCGCAGGGTGGTTGAAATGCACCTTTAGAAGTATGGGTGTTCTCGAAAACCATGATGATGAGTCGAAGCCATGGACGGTTTCAATCTGATATCGCACACCCAGGGGCCGGTTTTCCGGTTGGTTCTAACTGAAAACGACGGACGCGAATGAAGGTCTCCTGACCGGTTCCCTCCTGGAACCCGGCGTCTTCTTGAATGAAATGGTGGTGTTTAAAGTGAATGAGCGACGATGGAATGTTGGTGTAAGACGTTTATTTCTTGTGGGTATGGTTCATGTCCTGGTCTTGGCGGCGCTTTTTTCTTCTGGATGCCGGACCCTGAAGGCGCCTTCGTTTTCAGCGATCACGGAAAGCATCTCCGCAGGCGACGGTTCGCAGGAGCAGCCTTTCGAAGCTTTGGACGACATCGATCCAAAAGTCAGGAAGAAAGGTGCGACGGCCCTGGGCCAGATCACACCGGTCAAGAACCGTTACATGGACATCTATGTGGCGGGGCTCGATCCCCGGGACAGTCAAAAAACCCTGAAAAGCATCGCGGACATCGGAGACATGGTGGAAAACACCGGGCCTGTGGTGGAGGCGCTTGCCAACGCATGCCGGGATTACGACGCGGGTGTCCGCCATGAATCGATTGCGTCTCTCCAGTTGATTTACCAACAGATTGTTCTCGCGATCGCTCCTTTGAACAAACTCGTGACGGCCATGAAAAGCGAGGAAAACGAGTCCAATGAGTCAATCATCAAGGCCGCGGATGAAACGTTGAGAATTACGGAAAATCAGATCCAGAAAATTGTAACCACCATGACCACGTCCCAGAATGATCCGGTCAGGAGCAACCGCAACCTGACTGAAAAATTCATGTACATGGCGAAAAACAGGCCCAGGGCCATTCTCCAGAAAAAACCACTGGCACCGGGAAAAATCCGGGAAGAAGAAATTCTTGAGACGGTGGAGCCCACAGCGAAAAAACCCCAGGATTCCTCAGAGAAATTTTCTGATCAAGAGCCAGAAGAAGTTCTTGTTCCGATGCCTGAAGTCGTATCTCCCAAAAAAGACTCCGTGGTGGAGAAGGAGGAGAAGGGCAGTTACCTGGCCGATTCGGCTCCGGCGATCGTGGATTCGACGCCAGTTCTCTCTGTGACGGGGGATCTGGTCGCTGCCGAGAAAGAAGGCCCGGATAAGAAAGAGGACACCACCGTTGCTGCGGCCAAAGAGGAGCCGGCTGCAAAGGCTTTGACTGACGAGGCTCTTGAAAATTCGACGGTAAAAAAACCGGAATCTTTAGACGGCTCCGAAACCGCGGTTTTGACGCCCCCGGCCCCGGAAAAGAAGGACGCCGACAAAAAAGAGGAAACACATTCATCAGATCAGGCCGTGGCCGGCTATCTCAGGCAACTTGAAAGTTTCGAACTGGCCAATCGCCGTTTCGCCCTGGCTTCGATGACAGCTTTTATCCAGAACGAACTCATGCCGGTTCAGGAAAAGATCGGCTCCGTGACAAAAGGTGACATCGCGATCCGGTCAAAAGCGGTGGAAGACATCAATGAGCGCGTCCGCCGTATGGAAAATCTTGTTGCCGCCTTGTGCCGGTCCTCCGAAGACGTGGACACCGAAATCAGGGCCAGGTCTTTGAAAAACCTCGCGGAAATGATATCCCCCCTCTGTCTTGTGCTCGAACCCTTTGAATCCGCGCCCAAGGAAATCGAAGACACCCTGACGCGGGAGAAAGTCGATGTGGACCCTCTGGTTCGTATTCAGATCGACCAGTTCAAGCGGGCAACCGGCGAAGGAACCCGGCGTGTGTCCCAGATGGTTGAAAAGACGGTTCCTTTTTTTCTCAAGTCCCTCAATGATCCGAAAATCGAGGTCAGGAACGGAGCCGGTGAAGGTCTGAAAGGAATCCTTGCCGGATCAAGTGGACAGGATCCGTTAAAGCCTGTGTGGGCGACGATTTTCACGAATCTGGACATGAAACCCGTGGATGTGAAAATCCACCTCCTGATGAACGATCTGGAGAGCCCGGGTGTTGACCTGGCCAGGAGCGCGGCGAGGGATCTGACGGAATTGGGGCCCGTGGCCGTTGCCGCCGTGCCCGCCCTCATCAAGGTGGTGAAAAACAGAAGCAACCTCCACGTTCACTACAAATACGTCCAGATGGATGCCATGGCCGCCCTGAGCAACATGGGAAAGGAAGCGGCTGCCGCCGTTCCGGCGTTAAAGGAACAGCTGGGCGATATTCGGTTCGAGATAAGGAGTTCCGCGGTTTTGGCCCTGGGCCAGATCGGGGGGAAAGACGGAACGACAGAGATCGTCGACATGCTTGAAAACGATAAATCCGCCCTGGTTCGGGAGAGCGCGGCCTACGCCCTTTCCAGCCTGGATCTTTCCGACTGCCTTGACAAAGCTTATTCCCTCCTTTTTAAAACGCTCAGGGATTCATCCGCAACAACCCGCATGAACGCGTTCAACGCCCTCGCGGCTCAGGAGCTGAAAAACAGGGCCGCCGGAATTCTTCGATGGAAACCGGCTGCAAAAGTTCCAAACCACTACAGGGTCTGTGCCGGAGCCGCTCCCAATGGGGGCAAGGAGTGCCTTGATGCCGGCCTGTCCACCGTTTTCAGACTGGGTGATTTCAAGAATGTTCCCCGTGGAGGCCAGGGGGTGGAGGTCCTCGCAGTCAGGGAGGAATCCTCCGAGCCGGTGACGTATCAGTTCGTGGATGTTGTCTCCATACTGGAAAAGTCCGCCACGTCGGAATCCAATGCAACCATGAAGGAAAAGAAAAACAAAGCCCTGCTTGAACTGATGAAAAGCCTTCTGGTCAGCAGCGGTATCAAGCAAAGCGGGAGAGGGGAGGTGGCTCGATGAAACGTCTGGCGATGATGACAGCTCTTCTTTGCCTGTTGATTTTCGTGGATGAAATGAAGCTCGGGCGCTGTGAGCCAGTCAAAGGATACTCGTCCTACGTATCACTTCTGCCCGGAGGCAAGGAAAAGCAGGACTCGAATTTCGCCCTGATCGAACGCGCCAAGGAAGAGGTGCGGACGCTTGAAATTGGAAAGAAAAAAAGGGATGTGAAGTTCGACAAACCCCTCGACATTCACTATCTGAACTCCAGATACACCATGGTGGGATTTCAGGTTTTTTTCCGGCCCATCGAGAATAGCCGTTTTTCAACAACTCCTTCCATAGTGGGACTTCTGTTCGAAGGTTCTGGGAAAGACGGCCTTACAGGGTACACGTCCAGTTATGTCAGGTGGATCGGAAAGACGGAGATCGCCGACTACAAAGCCGCATCCATCAGGGAACTCTGCGCTTCGTTCCGGCGTGAAGGTGTAGAGGACTGTGTACCTGACCAGGCCGGTAAAGTTGCCAAAACCAGAGATTCGGCCGGTGATGACCGAATCAGCGGTGACCAGATCGTCGGTGGACGGGTGAAAGCTGAATACATCGACAACGCCATTGCCAGACGTCGTGATGTGGACAGGGCCATCGAGGCGAGCCTCGGCCGTGTCGAACAGCTCCGTGGCGAAATCCGAGAGCAAAAGGACGGATTGCGTTCCATGTCCCAGGTTCTCCAGACCATGGAGATGAAGCTGAAAGGTCAGCCTGAAAAAGAGCTGGAGATGGCGCGTCAGCAAAGTCTGCGTGAAACGGCCCTTGTGGAACGGATAAAAAAAATCGAGGAGAGTCTGGCGAAACAGACCGAGGCCGCGAAAAACCTTGATGGCAAGGTGGATAAGCTCGCGGCCCTTCTCGAGGGGATTTCCCGCAACAAGAACAACATCATCATCACCGGAGCCAACCTTCAGATCGTCAACGGGACGGGGACCACCCTGGGTGAGGAGAACGGCACGGGAAACCTTATTGTGGGCTACAACGAGAAAAAACCCGGTGAATCCCTTCTGCTTGGATCCCACGACATTATTTATCCCCGGCCTGAAACGGAATCCTCGGTATCATCGACTGAAAAGGGCCTCCCTCCTGCCTCAATCCCTGAAGATCAGGGATTTTTTTCGGGTAAATGCTTTATCGGTTCTTTGTTTGACTGATGTCTGCAAAGTCATTAAAAAAGAGTTGCCGGACAGTCATGGAGTCCTGAAACGGGGAAACCGGGATAAAAGAACAGGCGGAATAAGGGAGGAATTCCTGGAAAAATAAGGAGAAAGATCTATAGACACGGGATCTTCCGCAACTTATAAATAAAGGTATGATTTCTCTGGATGGTTGTCAGTTGGCGGGCGGCTGGAGACAGTCCGCCTGAATGTGAGTGTGTGGGCAGGTCCGGGGGGGCTTGTCGTGGCCCGTGACGCAGGAGCCGGGGGAGGAGGTGGTTTATGGATCATTCTGTCAGAGTAGAAAATGAGGATAAACGAAGGGCGCCTCGCAAGGCCTGCCGCTTTCTGCCGGTCGATTACGTCGTGGAAGACAGACTTTTCCACGGGCTGATCATGGATCTCAGCACGACAGGGGCGAGAATCGAGTACACCCTTTCCTTTCTTCCCGGTGCCAGCGCCACCATGACGTTCATGGAACCATCCAGCCTCGGGCCTGTCAAGACAAGAGCTACGGTTGTCAGAACCTTTGACAAAGGGTTTGCCGTCCATTTCGACGGTCTTGCACCCCAGCATGAAGATTCAATTTCCGGGTTTGTGTCCATGGACTGATGGGATGCCGGCTGTCAGAAGTCTCCTGAGAGGCGTTCCTTCTGCCGCCGGATTCTCTTCTTGTTATGCTTCCATGCCTGTTTGTCTTCTTTTGGCCCTCGTGCACCCTTATCCCTGCCCGCCGTGAAATCCGGGATGAAACTGCCGGGCATGAACGGGTTTTTCCGTGGGGCTTCCTTTGTTTTCTGTGATTTTGTCCTTTCTGTCTCTTCGGCGGCAAGGGGGGGAGCCGTGAAGCATTTCAAGGGAATTTCCCGGGCGAGATAGAGAGTCTCACCGGCACGGAGAAAAAGAACCCCAAGATTTTCAGCCTCCTGGGTGTTGATGGTGACCATGACTGGATGGGGGTCTCTTCGTCTGCCGATTCGTTCGGCCATGTCTTTGTCCGAACTCAAAAGGACGTGCCGTTCCCCCTCGTAAGGCTGGATGCCGTTTTCCACCACATGGCGATGGGCACGCGTCCTGACGCCGATGAAAAGAAGTTTCGGCATCGTTTCACAAACCTCGGGTCTTGTCAGGTGCTGCCTGTCCTGTGCCCGGATGCGCAATTCGTCCATGTCGATACCAGGATCCGGAAGGGCCACCAGAAGCTCTTCAAGGCTGGACTGACGCACATGGCCCCAGCCTCTTTCTTCCTGGATGGCTTTGACCAGGTCTTTTTTCCTTACAAAACCTTCTTCATCGGGAACAAGCCCGAATTCGTATGGATTGCGTCCCAGGACGTAAGTGACAAACCCTTTCAGCCGTTCTCTTTCACGCGTCAATCCCATGGCTGTTTCCACCTGATTTTTTCAAAAGAAAATGTTTTGATTTTAAGCTTAAGATGTTAAATCATCCGGTGTTCACAAATGAATCGGAAAACATGTGGATTGTCAACACAATTCATCGACGAAAGGAGCTCTCCATGCGCGTGGAAAGGTCAAGCCAGTTGTACAGCCAAGCAACGAAAATCATCCCGGGAGGTGTGAACAGCCCTGTGCGTGCCTGCAGGTCCGTGGGCATCACGCCTCTTTTTATCCAAAGAGCCCGAGGATCTAAGCTTTACGACGCCGATGGCAACAGTTATATCGATTACGTGGGGTCCTGGGGTCCGATGATTCTCGGCCATGCCGACCCACAGGTCAGCCAGGCCCTGATCAAGGCCGTGTCCCTGGGAACGAGCTACGGAGCGCCGACGGAAAGGGAAATCGAACTGGCCCGGATGATTGTGGACACGGTTCCGTCCATCGAGGTGGTCCGCATGGTGAATTCGGGAACCGAGGCCACCATGAGCGCGCTCCGCCTGGCCCGGGCGTTTACCCGAAGGGATCTGGTGATCAAGTTCGACGGGTGCTACCACGGTCACGCGGACAGTTTCCTTGTGGAGGCAGGTTCCGGCGTGGCCACCCTGGGCATTGCGGGAAGCCCCGGCGTGCCGGAGGATGTGGTGAAACACACCCTGTCCATTCCCTACAACGGCATCGAGACGTTTAAAAAGGTGATGGCGGAAAAAGGCGACAAGGTGGCCTGTGTCATCGTGGAACCGGTGGTGGGAAACATGGGGCTGGTGGCGCCTGTTCCCGGATTTCTTGAAACCCTTCGGGAAGAAACGGCCCGTTGCGGAAGTCTCCTGATTTTCGACGAGGTGATGACCGGTTTCAGGGTGGCCCTGGGCGGTGCCCAGGAGCGTTACGGTATCATGCCCGACCTCACCACCCTGGGCAAGGTGATCGGCGGCGGTCTGCCCGTGGGAGCCTATGGAGGACGTGCCGACATCATGGGGAACATCGCGCCCCAGGGATCGGTGTATCAGGCGGGAACCCTTTCGGGCAATCCCCTGGCCATGACAGCCGGGATCGAAACCCTGAAACGTCTTAAAGAACCGGGTTTTTACGAAACCCTGTTCGCCAGAACCGAACGGCTGGTGACCGGACTCAACAACGTGGTGCAAAAGCTCGGCGTCAAAGCGAAGGCGTCATCGGTGGGCTCCATGATGGGTCTTTTCTTCACGGACCGTGACGTCCATGATTTCAATGACGCCAAGACCAGCGACTTGCCCCTGTTTTCCGCCTACTACCGGGCCATGCTGGAGCATGGGATCTATCTGGCGCCGTCCCAGTTTGAAGCGGGATTCGTGTCGGCGGCCCATTCGGACGAGGATATAAAGGAGACCATTGACGCGGCGGAAAACGTTCTCCGCGTCTTGACGGGAAAGCAGGGGGAGTGATTGATTCCATGGATCTGACGAACAACGTCATTCCGTCCAGTGTCAGGACGGTTCATCTGGTGGCCGTTTGCGGAACGGCCATGGGGGCCGTGGCCAGCATGCTGAAAGAAAAGGGCTATGTGGTGACAGGATCGGACCAGAAAGTCTATCCACCCATGAGCGATTTTCTCCGCAATCAGGGAATCTCTATCATGGAGGGCTTCAAACCTGAAAACCTGGCCCATTTGCCGGATCTGGTGGTGGTGGGAAACGCGGTGAGCCGGGACAACCCGGAAGTGGTGTCGATGTTTGAACGGAAACTCCCGTTCTGTTCCATGCCCCAGGCGGTGAACCATTTTTTCGCGGAAAGCAAAAAGACCCTGGTGGTATCCGGAACCCACGGCAAGACCACCACATCGTCTCTTCTGGCCTTTGTCCTTTACGATGCGGGCTTAGACCCCTCCTACCTGATCGGGGGAATCGTCAAGAATTTTGACAGCAACTTCCGCATCGGCAAGGGGGGTTACCTGGTTCTGGAAGGGGATGAGTACGATACGGCCTTTTTCGACAAAGGGTCGAAGTTTCTCCACTACCGCCCGGATGTGACCATCCTCACCAGCGTTGAATTTGATCACGCCGATATTTTCAGGGATCTGGACCATGTGAAGTCCGCCTTTTCAGCCTTTATGGACAGGCATCCCAGGGAAAGCCTGGTGGTGGCGGCGGACGGATATTCGAACATCGACGACGTTCTTGAAGGAAAAACGGTGGAAGTTGCGCGATACGGGCGTGAGGCCACATCCAGGTGGCGTCTTGGAAAGGTCCGGATCGAACCGCCCTTCACCTGCTTTGAGGTCTTGCGTGACGGTGAGTCTTTTGTCTCGTTCAGGACACGCCTGCCCGGAGAGCACAACCTTTACAACACCCTATCGGTCATCGCCGCGGCAGACCGGATCGGCATTCCCATGGACAAGGTGGGGCGGGCCCTGGAACGGTTCGAAGGCGTGAAACGCCGCCAGGAAATCCGGGGTGTGAAACGGGGCGTGACGGTGATGGATGACTTCGCCCATCATCCCACGGCCGTCCGTGAGACGATCCGGGCGGTGAAGCCTTTCTACCCCAAGGGACGTCTGATCGCGGTTTTTGAACCCAGGACCAACTCCAGCATGAGGGATGTGTTCCAGAACGTGTATCCCGATTCTTTTGACGACGCGGACCTTGTCCTGATCCGGAAACCGGCCCATTTGGATAAGATCCCGGAAGACAGACGTTTTTCATCGGAGAAACTTGTTTCCGATCTTGAAAAAAAAGGCGTCAACGCTTATTTTTTCCAAACCACCGAAGAGATCATCGATTTTACGGTCAAGGAGGCCCGGGACGGAGATCTTGTCCTGATCATGTCCAACGGAGGGTTTGACAACATCCACGAAAGAATGCTTGAAGGGTTGTGATGCCTCGAAGATCACGGGACCCGATCGTTTGAAAAAAATCAAGGAGAGCAGATGAGTAAACTTGTTTGGTTGAATGACTACAACATCGATGTGTCGGATATCGACGACAAGATGAAAGCCCTTTTCGAAGGCATGAACCGTTACCTGGAGTACGATGACAAACGGCGCAAAGAAGAGGACTACGACGAAATCGGGGAAGTTCTGGCCGATATTTCGGAAGCGGTCCGCCAGCATTTCGCCCATGAGGAAAAGGTGCTGACCCAGTACCATTATCCGGAAATGTCCGGCCATAAGAAAGAACACCGGCGATTCGTGAAAAAGATCATGGCGTTCAGGCGGGTCTATTCGGAAGAACCGGAGAAGATCTACAAGGATTCGGTGAAGTTCATCCGGGAGTGGCTGGTACAGCATATCCTGGAGGAGGATAAACGTTACGCGCCTTTCATCCGTGTCCAGAAATATCTGAACGAGCACAGCGCCCAGAGCCGGCGGGGAAGATAAACTTCAGGCGGAGCCGGGTTTTCCGGCTCCGTTTGTTTTATTCCAGCCGCTGATTGCCGTCACATTCCGGCGATCAGTTTGTTGAGGATTTCCGTCAGTTCGGGAAATTCCTGCTCAATTTCAAAAAGACGCTCCCTGTCGAAAATGTCGTCCACCGTGGGAACGGGAAGTTCCAGGTCCGTTTCACGGGCGATCCATTCAAGGATGACGGCAAGGGCGTAACAGGAAATCCGTTCAAACACCTCGTCTTCCGTAATGGAGACTGGTTCGCCGTCCTGGCCGTATCCGTCCAGATGCTGCCCCACTTCCACAACGGCTGAAAGCATCATCAGCGATCCTTCGTCTGAGAGAACCTCCTCATCGGACGTCGCGTCGTCGGGTGCCATGGTCATCTGAAGAAAGGACCTGGCCGCCACGTAAATCGTGTCGAGCCATTCCGGGTCCAGATTCTGGGGCAGAACAGCCTCCGCTCCCTGGGAAACCACATCGTCGATAAACCGGTTGATCATGTCTGGCCTCACTTCTTGGAAAGATGGGTGAAAAAAGTCCTTTTCTCATACAGGAAAAAACCATGGAAAGATAGGAGTTTGTCTTCACGGATTCAATTCCTGCAACAGTTGCGGGTAACCGTTGGCGTTCAGTCAAATCCACAGGTAAGGGGCGGTATCACGTCGAAGCCCTGAAACAAACATCTTGACACAGGCGGATCAAGGTCTGTATAGTTAAAGTTAACTTTAACTTTACAGGAAAACAGGTCGTGATCATGAGTGACAAGACATACAGCATCTCAGAACTGGCGGCGGAACTGGAAATCAGCCCGTCGACCATCCGGTTCTACGAAGACAAAAAGCTCATCGCACCGGAGCGTAGTTCCGGAAATCAGAGAATCTACAGAAAAAAAGACAGGGCCAGACTGAAACTGATCCTCCGTGGCAAACGGTTTGGGTTTTCCCTGGACGAGATTGCCGAGATCATCGGTTACGCCGATGTGGAAGTCAACGAGGTCAGTCAGATCGAAAAAAGTCTCAGTTACACGGACAAGCGCATCGAGGAAATCAGGACCAGGCGGAGCGAACTGGACCTGCTTGAAGAGGACATGCTGGCCATGCGGGAAAAACTGATGCTGAGACTCAAGGAAATCTCGACAGACCTGAAAACATCGTGACAGCAGGGAAAGGGCGCTGTCTTATCCGTTTACTAATGATAATAATTTGAAAAGGGGATAGCCATGTACGATTATCTTTTGTCACCGGAGGGCCTGAAAATCAGGGATGAAGCACGGGATCTCGTGAAGTCGGTGCCCCGCCAGATGCTTCTCGATATGGATCAGGAGAAGATTACCTTTCCCAAGGAGTTTCTTAAAGAGGCGGGACGCCGGAACCTCATGGGCTGCCGTTACCCGGTAAAGTGGGGCGGCCGTGGACTGGACTGGGTCACCACCGGCGCGGTGATGGAGGAAATCGGGGTGCTGGGCTACATTGTGGCCTGCGTGTTCGGGGTGGGGGCGGAGCTGGTCTGTGACGCCATCATTCTCCATGGAACGGATGAGCAGAAGGAAAAATACGTGAAGCCCCTGCTCAAAGGCGATATCTTCGCCGCCGAATGCCTCACCGAACCCCGGGGCGGCTCGGATTTTTTTGGAACCACCACCCGGGCCGAGGACAAGGGCGATCATTTCCTGGTGAACGGCCAGAAAAGGTTCATCGTGGGAGGTGAAGGGGCGGATTATTTTCTGGTCTATGCCAAGACTGATCCCGATGCACCGGCCCACAAAGCCCTGACCTGCCTGATCGTCGACCGGGGGCCCGGGGTTCATGTGGAATACCTTTACGGCCTCATGGGTTCCCGTGGAGGTGGAGCGGCCCGGATCGTGTTCAAAGACGCCAAGGTGCCCAAATCCAATATCGTGGGCAAACTCAACGGTGCCTACGCCGTGTTCAACACCATGATGATCCCCGAACGCCTGGGAACGGCGGCCATGACCATCGGTGCGGCCCGTCCGGCCCTTGACGTGGCCACAGGCTACACCACCCGGCGCAAGGCCTTCGGCAAGGTCATCAACCAGTTCCAGGGCGTGAGTTTCCAGGTGGCCGAAGCGGCCATGCTGCTGGACGCCTGCCGGAGCATGATCTACACCACGGCCCGGGCCGTGGACCAGAAGCAGGATCCCAATGTGATCCGGCGCCTGGTGTCCGAAACCAAGAAATTCGTCACCGAGGCCTGCCAGAAAGTGTCTCACAACGCCATGCAGGTCATGGGCGGCATCGGGTACACCAATATCTATCCTGTGGAGCGGATTTTCAGGGATCTGCGTCTCGCCTCCATCTGGACAGGCAGCAACGAGGTGATGTCCATGATCATCGCCAGCGAGTGGTACAGAGAATATATGGAGCGCAAACAGAGTGGCATCATCAGGGACAGTGAAAACGACGCGGCTGAAGCCTTCGCTCCCGATGAAAAGATCTACGAATAGAAAAAAGCCGTGACGAATCTGTCATGCAGGCGATTCCCGGGTTCAGGCCCGGGAATCGTTTTATTCCTTCCAGATGATGTGGCGTGACTTGTAATCGATGGTGTACTCGAAGTTTTTCAGGAAATCCTGGCCGAGAAGACCGTCGAACCGCATTTTCGGTCCTTTGGCATCGATGACCATGATCAGGGGGGATTTCACGGTTTTCGGACCCACACTCATGGAGTGGATGATGGTCTGAAGGGTTTTCGCCATACTGCCGTTGGCCACTCGGACCCGGCCGCGTTTCCCTCCGTTGATTTCAAGCTGGGACGCCAGGGTGTTGTTGATGTTGGTGACAGAGGCTCCGGTGTCCAGCAGCATGATGGCGGTGACGCTCTTTTCTCCGTTCACCAGGGTTACGGGAACGAGGATCTGGTTGCCTTCAACAACAACCGGGGTTTTAAGGGCCTGTAGTTTTTTCTGTTTCTCCAGCTCCGCCTGTTTTTGCTCTTCTTCAGCTTTCTGGCGTTCCTCCCTCTGTTTCATATCGTCCTGCTGTTTCAGGCGGGACGCTTCCAGCTCTTCCTGCTCGGCCTTGAGACGTGCGGCTTTTTCCTCGTCGGACAATCCGTCCGTTGTCTCCCGGTGAACACGGACTTTCCGGCTTTTGGTTTCCGGAATCCGTGCCGGATCGTCGGTAAAATGCTTCACTCCCCTTTCGTCCGTGTATTCGTAGAATTCACTGTGAACAAAGGAAGGGGAAATGACAGAGACAAGAAAAACAAGGCACATTACAAGGGGAATGGAATGGATGGTTCGTTTCATGGCCCTCACAGGACTCCAGATAGCCGATGGTTGTCGTCAGACGTTCCCATGGAATTGGGCAGCTCCCGGAACGCGCTATGTCACTTTTCATACTTTGCTTGTAAAAATTTTAATGACTGGCCGCGCCTCTGTCAATGTTTCAGAGTGCGTTTCCGGCAGAAATCATTTTCCAGGTCCGGCCGATCTTTTTCCACAAGGCTTTCAATGGTGATCATGTCCAGCTTCTCGTAAAGAGACAAGGTTGCTTCCTGCCAGGCAGCCCTCAGGTGACATTCATCGGCAAGCAGACATTTTTCCTTGGCGGTGACGCAGGGGACCAGTTCGGTCTGGCCTTCGAACATCCTCACGATCTGGCCCAGGCTGATATCCGCCGGATCCACGGCCAGGCGATGACCGCCCTTGGGACCTCTGAAACTCTGGATGAACCCGGCTTTCCTCAGGATGGTGATCAGCTGCTCCAGGTATTTCATGGGGATATGCTGCTTGAGCGAGATGCGGCTGGTCTGGAGAGGGCTGTCTTTTCTGTGCCTTGCCAGTTCTATGAGAATCCGCGCGCTGTAGCGGCTTTTGGTTGAGAGTTTCATGAATGCCTGCCTCTTGTTTGGGTTTGACCGAAGTACCGTAGGCCCCGAACCGTGGTCATGTCAAGGATTTTTCTTTATGATCTTCGGACGTTCCGTCAAAAAGACCGTTTTGTTTTTTTTCAAGGGCCTCGATCTCCGAAAGGGTGGGCAGGTCCTTGATGTCCGACAGTCCGAAAAGCTCGAGAAAATACCGTGTGGTGGCATAGATCAAAGGCCGTCCGGGGATGTCCTTTCTTCCCAGAACACGGATCAGCTTGAGGTCCAGAAGGCTGCGGATCACCCCGCCGGAATCCACGCCACGGATATGCTCGATGTCGCTTCGGATCACGGGTTGTTTGTAGGCCACGATGGTCAGGGTTTCAAGGGCGGCCCGGCTGAGCCGTAAAGGCGAGGCCTGGTTGAGACGCCTGACCCAGGCCTTGTGCTCCGGCCGTGTCCTGAACTGGTAGCCCCCCGCCACCTGGACAAGATGGAATCCGCCCTGGCGGCGGCTGTACTCGTCGACAAGTAAGGCGATAGCGTCACGGATCTGTTTCGGTTCCAGCTCGGGAAGAAGGGCGGCAAGACGGTCAACGCTCAAGGGCTCTTTGGAGACGAACAGAAGGCTTTCGACCACAGACTGCCAATCCACGGAACTTCCGGTGGGCAGGTCCGTATCTCCGCCAGTTTCCGGTAGACCCGGATTTTTTTCTTCCGGGCAGGGTGTCTTGTCACACATAAACCACCTTGATCATCCCGCTCTGGATGTGCTGCCTCAATTCCACCAGGTTCATCTTGGCCATTTCGAGGATGGCGAGAAAGGTGAGAACCATCATGAATTTTCCAGGATGACCCTCGAGGATTTCCTGGAATGTCATGGTTTCCTTTTTTTCCAGAAGGGCCAGGATGCCCACCATCCTTTCCTTGACGGTCATCCGCTGGGCTTTGAGATCCACCACATGGTCCTTGTACTCGTTTTCCGAAAGCTGGCGGAAGGTTTCCACCAGCTCGAACAGTCCGATGCGGATCAGGGGATCCTCTTCCGGAGCGTCGTCGTCGTGGAAGGGGTTGCCCTTGAAGGTGTCCCGGTTCAGCATGTCACTCTGTTCAAGGCATTCCGAGGCGGCCTTGAGTTTCAGGTATTCCATGAGGGGGCGGGCGATCTCCATCCTGGGATCGTCCTCGTCCTCCATCCCCGGTTCCGGGGGAAGCAGCATCCTGGACTTGATATGGGCCAGGGTCGCGGCCATGTAGAGGAAATCCGCGGCGTAGTCGATGTTCAGGAGCTCCAGAAGGTCCAGGTAGGCCAGGAACTGCTCGGTGATCAGGGCAATGGGAATGTTGGAGACGTCCACATCGTTTTTCCTGACCAGGTAGACCAGAAGGTCCATGGGTCCTTCGAACACGTCGATTTTCACCGAATAGGCGCTGTCCTGCATGGTTTTACCCTGACTCAGGTTCGGTTAAAGAGCGGATATCCCGACAGCGTTCCTGATTTTTTCCAGGAAAGGCACGCTTCTTTCCCTGGCCTTGTCGCGGCCTTTGAGAAGAACCGCCTCAACGTGGTCCGGCGCGTCCATCAGCTCGTTGTAACGTTCCCGGAACGGAGACAGATGGGCGTTCAGATAGTCGAAGAGGATCTGTTTCATCTCGCCCCAGGCGATGCCGCTTTCGTAACGTTTCCGCATGTCCTGGACTTCCCCTTCGGTGGCGAAGGCCCTGTAGATTTCAAACAAGGTGCAGCCGTTGGGATCTTTGGGCTCTCCGGGTTCCAGGGAATTGGTCTTGATCTTCATGATCAGCTTCCTGAGCTGTTTTTCAGGAATGAACAGGGGAATGGTGTTGTTGTAGCTTTTGCTCATCTTTCGGCCGTCGAGACCTGAAAGGACAGCCACGTCTTCGCCGACCTGGGCCTCGGGAAGGACGAACAGTTCACCAAAGTGGTGGTTGAACCGGGCCGCGATGTCCCGGGCCATTTCCACATGCTGGATCTGGTCTTTTCCCACGGGGATTTTGCTGGCCCTGAACATCAGGATGTCCGCGGCCATGAGCACCGGATAGCTGTAAAGGCCCATGGTGATCCCCTTGTCCGGGTCCTTGTCGTTGTCCGCCTCGTTGGCGGCCACGGCGGCTTTGTAAGCGTGGGCCCTGTTCATCAGGCCTTTGGCCGTCATGCAGGTGAGAATCCAGGTAAGCTCCATGATCTCCGGGATGTCCGACTGCCTGTAGAAGTACGCGTTGTCCGTGTCAAGGCCCAGGGCCAGCCAGGTCGCGGCCACTTCACGGCTGGACTGTTTGATTCTGGCTGGGTCATGGCAGCTGATGATGGCGTGGTAGTTCGCCAGGAAGTAGAAGGACTCGTTGTCCGTTTTGCGGCTGGCTTCGATGGCCGGGCGGATGGCCCCCACGTAGTTCCCGAGATGGGGGGTTCCCGTGGTGGTGATCCCTGTGAGTACGATGTCTTTTTTCATGGTCTGTCCTGATCCGGTTAACGTTGGTTTTAGTCTGGTCCTGCCGGCCCGATGGTTCCGACAAAGTGACTTGTACATGAAAGAAACGGAAATTTCAAACCGGATGTTGAATGGTTTTGGAAGACAAGGAGTCCGCTTTTTCCTTCAGAAAGTTCAGTTCGTCCTGCCGGGTGATAAGCTGGCCGTTAAGCTTTGCCGCCAGGGCCTCTTCCAGGATTTTCCGGTACACAGGGCCCGGGGGAAGCCCTAAAGCGCGGATATCCCGGCCCTGGACGGAAAGGGTCATGCCACGGAGGTACGTGTAGTAGTGGGAAATCTTTTTTTTCAGGTCCTCGTTTTCCGTCAGGGCCATCATGATCAGAATCAGTTCGGCCCTGAACGGGGCCAGCCGCTCGTAACGGTCGCTGTTTTGGGCTTCCGGGTTGTTTTCAAGCCAGTAGAGGCAGCCTTCGGCCTTGAACCGTTCTTTATTGAACAGCCTGTGGTGACGGGGCTGGAACATCAGGCGGGCGGACATTTCCTCGGTGACCTTCTTCGGGCATTTGCGCACCAGCATGGTCAGGTAAATGGTCCATTTTTCCAGAGGTTCGTTGACGAACAGCAGGTCATGCCAGGCGATGACTTTCTTGGCCGAGTCCAGGGCCCGGATGGTGGCCTTGGACAGGGTCAGCTCGGGATGGATCACGGGAAGAAGACCGTAATCCGAAAGCCGGATAATGGCCGGGACCGGGTTTTCCTCTTCGAGAATCTGTTTCAGCTCGGAAAGAATCCTGAGGCCGCTGAGCCGTTTGAAAAAATCCATTCTCACGGCGTTCCGGATAAGACCGGCGGTCAGCTTGCCGATGGTGAAGCCGAAACGCTGTTCGAAACGGATGGCCCGGAAAACCCGGGTGGGGTCTTCCACGAAACTCAGGTTGTGGATCACCCGGATCGATTTGTCCTTCAGGTCCCTCTGGGCGGAAAAAAAGTCGATGAGCGTTCCGAAATGGCCGGGGTCCAGCCGGATCGCCAGGGTATTGATGGTAAAATCCCTGCGGTACAGATCCAGCTTGATGGAACTCATCTCCACTTCGGGAAGGGCCGCCGGGGATTTGTAGTACTCCATCCTGGCCGAGGCCACGTCGATCTTGAACCCGTTTTTGAAGATGATCACGGCGGTACCGAATTTCTCGTAAGTGTTCACGTGGGCGTTTTCCATTTCGGCGAAGGTCCGGGCGAAGAGGATTCCGTTGCCCTCGATGACGATGTCCACATCGTCGTTGTCCCTGTAAAGGAGAAGGTCGCGCACGAAACCGCCCACCACGTAAACCCCGAATCCCAGGCTGGCCCCGACCCGCCCGATTTTTTTCAGGAGTTCGATCATCTCCCCGGACAGCCTTTCCCGGATAAAGGCCATGATGTTCTTGGTTTTGGCGTAAAACGGCTTGGCCATGGGATCGGGGGCTTCTCCAGTCCCGGCCTGGGATTTCTGCACAAGGATGTTGAGCAGATCGGTCCGGGTGATCACGCCGACCACCTGCTCCCCCTCCAGGATGGGGACGATGCGCTGCTTGTTTTCGATGATGATGTCCTGGATATCCTCGATCTGGTCGTCCACGTCGGCGTCAAGGACTTCCGTCGTCATGAATTCGCCCACCCTGGACTGGTTCAGTTTGTGGTACAGGGCTTTCTCAAGGACCTGCCGGGTGATGAAGCCCTGGATGTTGGGCTTGAGAGGCTCTCCCTTGACCACCAGCACCGAGTTGATGTTGTACCGTGTGAGGAGCTTGGCCGCCTGAGCGCAGGTGGTTTCCGGCGACACGGTGATGGGAGGGCTGGACATGAGATCACGTGCCGATTTGCTGCTTCGGACGTTTTTCCGCAGAATCTCGAAAAGCTGATCTTCGATCTGGGCCAGGGTTCTGTCCTTGATGGTGGCCGAGGCTGCATAGGCGTGGCCGCCCCCTCCGAGCATCCCGATGATCGAACTCACGTCCACTTCCGGGATTCTGCTCCTGGCCACCACATAGACCCTGTCTCCCATGCGGGCCAAGGCAAACAGGACGTCGATGCTTTCCATCTGGATCATTTTATGAACGAGACTGGAAAAATCGTTGATGTACTCTTCGGTGGAAATGCTGGTGGCCACGATGTCCACCCCGTTGATCCGGTGAAGGGCCTGGGACTGGAGCATGTCGTTCAGGCAGGCGAGCTGTCTGGGGTTGATTTCCTTGGAGATCAGGCTGGAGACGATGTCCAGGTTCGCTCCCCGGGAAAGAAGGAAGGCCGCCGCCTTGAAATCCTCTTCGGTGGTCGATGAGAAGGTGAAGGAACCCGTGTCCTCATAGATGCCCAGGGCCATGATCGTGGCCTCGTCCGCTGTGACCGGGATATGGTTTTCACGGAGGAGGTCCACCAGGATTGACGTGGTGGACCCGGTTTCGCGGATTATTTCCAGGCTTCCCCGGATGTCGTTCTCGGAAGCCGGATGGTGGTCGTAGATGTGAATGTCGCGATTTTTAAGATAATTCTGGATCACCCCCAGCCTGCTTTTCTGCCGGGTGTCCACCAGGACGAAACGCTCGATGTCCATGCGGTTCATGGCCGACACATCCACCATGTTGAACAGGTAAACCAGGGAGCTGATGAAGAACCGGGTCATGTTCTTTTCATGGGAGCCCGGGAAAACCACCACCGAATCCGGGTAGAGTTTATGGGCCGCCAGCATGGAGGCGATGGCGTCATAATCGGCGTTGATGTGGGTCGAGATCACGGTGACAGGTTTTTCGGCCCCCTTTTCAGGAGTCGGTGTCGATGCAGGATTTTCCTGATGTTTCATCATAGTCGGGGCCGATAGAGTGTTTTTTTATATTTACGAACGCCTGATATCATATATAGAACATGGCCGTGCGGGTCAAGCCAAGATAATTAAAGAAATAATGGATGAAATAATATATAATTCATTGTAATTGATTTGTTAATTGTGTATTCAATTTTTCGGTAGCCCCAGATCCGGCCCGTGAAACCCGGTTGAAATGGAAAAGAGATGCGTCATGCCTGAAGCCTATACCTATCTGTTCGGCCCTGTTCCTTCGCGAAGGCTTGGACTTTCCCTGGGTGTTGATCTTGTTCCATCGAAAACATGCTCCCTCGACTGTGTCTATTGTGAGAGCGGGAAAACAACCCGGCTGACGGTTTTGAGGCAGCCTTGGGTGGACACGGACAAGGTTATCGGAGAACTGGAACGTTTCCTTTCCCTGAACCCCGATCTGGATGTGGTGACGTTTTCAGGATCGGGGGAACCGGTGCTGAATGAGTCCATTCCAACCATTGTCACGTTCCTGAAAACCAGGTTTCCGGAATACAAAACCGTCCTTTTGACCAATGGGACACTGTTTTACTTGGAACAGGCGCGGCGGGACGTTTTGGATGTGGATCTGATCATTGCGTCCCTTGATGCCGTGTCACCCGAGGTTTTCCGGGCGGTGAACCGGCCCCATCCCGATCTTGATCCCGAAACAATCGTTCAGGGCCTGGTGGATCTTAGAAGGGAATTCCGCCATGAACTGTGGATCGAGATTTTCATCGTTCCAGGCCTGAACGACTCGGACCGGGAGCTGGCTCTGCTGTCGTCGGCGGTTCGACGTATCGCACCGGACAAGGTTCAGATCAACACCCTGGACAGGCCGGGAACGGAACCCTGGATCAGGCGCGCTGAAAAAAGTGAGCTTGAAAGGATTCATGGGTATTTCGATCGTCTTGAGATCGTCGGACGGGAGATCTGCCGGAAAATGGATCTGATCGTTGAGGAAAAAGCGATTGAACCGGCCATTGTCCAGCTTGTCAGCCGAAGGCCATGTACGGCAGACGACATGGAGAAAAGCCTTGGAGCTGGTAGGGCGCAGATCGACGCAGCCCTTGAGCGTTTGATGAAAGACGGGAAAATACGCTGTGAGGCGATGGGACGGGGAGTTTTTTACAGAATTTCCTGATCTTTTTTGACGGATTCCTCTTCTTTCTTTTTTGGAGCGGGTGGGATGATCCTAAAAAAAAAGTGGAATTGTTTATGATTATTGTTTATTGTTTATGTGTTTTTGAAAAAACAGGTCAACTGTCGTGGATTTGCCTGTGACGCCTGGAAAAATCAGTCCATTTTTTCCATTATTGAATGATATGTTAGTGCCAGAAACACCTGTGGTTCGTTCTGGGGATGGTTCGGCCATTCTTTTTGTGAAAGCCAGGGAGGAAACATATGCCGGTATATCTGTGGGAAGGTAAGAACAGGAAAAACGAAGTCCGGAAGGGAGAAATGGAATCCGCCAGTGAAGAAACCCTGCGGGCTCACCTTACCCGGATCAAAATCACTCCGACCAAGATCAAAAAGAAGCCCAAGGACATTTTCGAAGATATCGAAATGCTCCAGCCCAAAGTCAAGGTGGATGATGTCATCGTCTTTTCACGTCAGTTCTCCACCATGATCGACGCCGGTCTTCCCATCATCCAGTGTCTCGAAATCCTCCACAACCAGCAGGAAAATCCCACGTTCAAGAAAATCATCCGGACCATCAAATCCGACGTGGAAGGAGGGCAGACCTTCGCCGAAGCCCTGAAGAAACACCCCAAACAGTTCGACGATCTTTTCGTGAACATGGTGGCGGCCGGCGAAGCCGGTGGTATCCTGGACGTGATCCTGCGCCGCTTGTCGGCCTATATGGAAAAAATGGCCAAACTCAAACGCCAGGTCAAAGGCGCCATGACGTACCCCATCGTGACCCTGGTCATCGCGGCGGTGGTTGTCGGTGTTATCCTTGTGTTTGTTATCCCCACGTTTGTCGAGATGTTCTCGAGTTTCGGCAGCGCTCTGCCTGCCCCCACACTCATCGTCATCGGACTCAGTAACTTCATGGTGGGGAACTTCCACTGGATCATTCTGGGTATCATTCTTGCCATCATCGCTTTCAAACAGGTGGGTAAAACTCCGGCCGGACGCCAGTTTTACGACACCACCTTTCTGAAGCTTCCTGTTTTCGGCATTCTGATCCGCAAAGTGGCGGTGTCGAAGTTCACCCGGACCATGGGCACCATGCTGAACAGCGGTGTGGCCATTCTGGAGGCCCTGGACATCGTGGCCAAGACAGCGGGTAACGTGGTCATCGAACAGGCCATCTACAAAGTCCGGTCCGCGATATCCGAAGGGCGGACCATGGCCGAACCTCTCGCCGAATCGGGCATTTTCCCGTCCATGGTCTGCTCGATGATCGCTGTGGGTGAATCCACCGGTGCCCTGGACACCATGCTGGAAAAGATCGCCGACTTTTATGACGATGAAGTGGACCAGGCCGTGGAAAACCTGACGGCCCTGATCGAACCGTTCATGCTGGTGTTCCTCGGCGTGGTCATTGGCGGTCTCGTTATCTCCATGTACCTGCCGATCTTCAAAATGGCCGGTGCGGTCGGAGGCTGATTTGTGGCGGCCCCTGTGGGCGAGATCAGAGAAAAAAACCATACGGATTTCAGCCAGAAGCTGAAATGGATGATGCTGTTCCGGCTTCTGGCTGCCCTGCTTCTTCTGGGCGCCACCATCGTTTTCAGGGCACACGAAGGTCTGCCTTACTTCGCCCAGCCGTTTGTCCATCTGTACTGGCTTTCAGGCTGGATCATTCTCCTGTCCCTCTGCTACACCCTGGTATACCCCGTTTTCAAAAATGAAGTGTTCTTCGCCTACATCCAGATCGGCATCGACACGCTGATCGTCACGGCCATCATTTTTCTCACCGGCAGTTTTTCAAGCCTTTTCACGTTCCTCTACCTGATCGTGATCATCTGCGCCAGCATGTTTGTCAGCCGGAAAGGGGCTCTGATCATTGCGGGGCTCTGCTGTCTGGAATACGGTATCATGGTCGATCTGGAGTACTACCAGGTCATCCGGCCCGTATTTACCCAGAAGGGCTACCTCTACGAGAATTTTGAATGGAACCAGGTGCTTTACAAGATGTGTACCGTGATGATGGCCTGTTTCGTCACCATGGTTCTCAGCGGTTACTTGGCTGAAAAGGAACGACGGGCGAAAAACGAGCTCCTGGCCCTGGAAGACCACGTGAAACGGGTAGAGCGGATGGCCCTGGTCGGTGAAATGGCTGCGGGTCTCGCCCATGAGATCAAAAATCCCCTGGCCTCCCTGTCAGGGTCCATTCAGATGATGATGGAATCGGAATGCGATGAAAGTGATGACGGCTTAGCCCAGAAAAAACTGATGACCATCGCCATGCGGGAGGCCGAACGCCTCAACAAACTGGTCGGTGATTTTCTCCTGTTCGCCCGTCCCATGAAGATTGAAGCCCATTCCCTTGGCTTGGCCCAAGTCCTTGACGACACCTTGGCCCTTTTTCAGCATTGTGAAAAATACAGGGGAAAGCTCACCGTAATTCGGAAGGATGAAAAAGATCTCTCCCTGAGCATGGACCCCGGCCACTTGAAACAGGTCCTTCTGAACCTTCTGATCAACGCCGCGGAAGCCATCGGTGAAAAGGACGGGACCATCACTGTCAAGGCCTACCGTGACAGGGAGAGTCGTGTCCGCCTGTCCATCCGGGACGACGGGGAAGGGATGGAAGAAAACCTCATCAAAAATATCTTCGATCCCTTTTTTACCACCAAGAGCAAGGGAACAGGACTTGGGCTTTCCATCGTGCTCCGGATCGTCGAAGCCTATAACGGCCAGATCCTGGTGAAAAGCACCAAAGGCGAAGGTACGGTTTTTACACTGATCTTCTGAGTGTTTCGTGAATCTTCAGGCCGCGTTGTTTCTAAAACGCCTCCTGTAATCCCTGGGATTGACGCCTGTGTGTCTCGCAAACAGTTTCCGGAAAAACCCCAGATCCTCATAACCCACCTGCCGGGCCAGCATGTCGATGCTGACGTCGTCATGTTCCAGAATCAGTTTGGCTTTTTCCATGCGCAGCTTCTGCAGATAGGCCAGGGGGGACTCCCCGGTGGCTGCCTTGAACCGCCGTTTGAAGTTTCGTAAGCTCATGCCCACATGGGAGGCCACATGGTCCATGAAAATGTCTTCGGTCATTCTGGTTTCGATGAACGCCTGGGCCTTCAGGATGTCCGGGTCTTTGTGGTTTTTTTCGAACCGGCTGTCCATGTAGGGGTTCTGTTCGTTTCTTCCGCGTTCCAGCAGGAACATGCGCGACAGCAGCCTGGCCGGTTCAGGGCCGAAATGGCGTTCGATCAGAAGGAGGGTGAGATCCACCCCGGCGCTGCCGCCTCCTGAACAGTAGATATTCCTGTCCTGGGTGATGATTTTTTCCGGCGTGAAATCCACTGAGGGGTAATGCCGCCTGAAAACATCGGCAAAAGCCCAGTGGGTTGTGGCCTTTCGACCCTCGAGAATCCCCGATTCGGCTAAGAGGAAAACGCCGGTGCATATCCCGGCTACCGGAACCCCTTGATGGTGCTGGGCTGCAAGCCATGTTTTCAGCCGTTCAGGGTAGCGCCTCAATCGGCTTTCCCTGTAGCCTCCCGACGGGACGATGATCAGGTCAGGCTCCCGGACTTCGTCAATGGAACCGTGGGGTTTGATTTCCAGAAAATCGGAGTACCTCAAAGGGTTGCCGTCCACTGTGACGATCCGTGTTTCGCAGGCCTTTAGCCCTGCGTTGTTTCTCGGTTTGTTGACCAGCGAGGCGGCCACGGAAAACATGTCCCAGACCACCAGGACGCCCGTCGGAGCCGAATGATCCAGGGCCAGAATCGCGATGAGCACGGTTGTTTCCTTTCAAGCAGGGTTTTCTTTGTGTGATTGTTGCCCGATCACCTATCACCAATGTCCTTTATGCCACTTTGCATTCCATCACGCAACGTGTATATTTTTTTGAAACTGAAAAAACCTTAAAACAAGGAGAGGTTATCCATGATCAGCCAACAGGATGTGATAGACAAGGCCAGGGAACTGGGATTTGCCGATACGGGTTTCACCAGTGCCGAACCGTTTTTCGAACACAAAAAGCTTCTGGATTCCATGGGCGATGAATACGGTTGGGCGGACGCCGTGGGGCTTGACCTCAAAAACGGGACCGACCCTTCGACCATCCTGCCAGGGGCCAGATCCATCATCGTGCTTCTGGAACTCTACTTCAAACAAGCCTACCCCCGGTACATGGAGGGGCATTTCGGCCGATGCTACCTGGACGACGACCGGGTGACCGGCGACGGCTTAAGCCTCCGGATCAAGGCTTTCCGGGCTTTTTTGAGGGATAACGGCATCGCGTCCAAGGTTCCCTTCAACCTGCCCCACCGGGTGGCCGCAGCCAGGGCCGGAATGGGCACGTTTGGCAAAAACTGCCTGTTCTACTCCAGCCGTGTGGGACGTCAAAGTTCATGGAACCTGCCCATTGCCGTGGTGGTGGACCACGGGTTCAAACCCGGGGAACCCACCATCAAAACAGATTGCCCGGACTGGTGCCGAAACGCCTGCATCGCCGCCTGTCCCACCAGGGCCCTGAAGGGCAACAGCCGGATCGACCCCAGGCGCTGCATCTCGTTTCTCAGTTATTTCGGCCAGGGCATCACGCCCAGGGAACTCCGGGAGCCTATGGGCATGTACGTTTACGGATGCGACCGCTGCCAGAACGTCTGCCCGCGGAACCAGCCCTGGCTGTCCAACGATTTGCCCATGAACGAAAAAGTGGTGGCCAAGGCGGAAAACTTCAACCTCGTGGCCCTGCTTCACATGGACAAGTCGTATTTCGAGGCGAAAATCTGGCCCCACATGTTCTACATGTCGTACAACGACATCTGGCGCTGGCGGATGAACGTGGCCAGGGTCATGGGTAACAGCCGGGATACCCAGTACGTCCCGGAACTGGAACGCGCCTTCCATGAAAACACCGACGAACGGGTACGGGCCATGGCCGTCTGGGCCATCGACCATATCGGCGGTGATTCGGCTAAAAAAGCCCTGGCCGACATCCTTTTAAAAGGGGATGAAAGCCCGATGGTGAAAGAAGAACTGGCCTTGGTTTTGTGAGGTCAAAAGATTCTGCTTCCCCTATAAATTGCTTTCGCTATCGGCACCGATACCGAGGGTAATGATCCAAGCCAAGGTTCCATGGGATCGGCCTGCCAGGTTCAGCAGGGCGATCCCATATAGGATTTTACCACTTGTCATGTTGAGCCGCAGCTCCCAACTTTGTCATTCCGGGCGGCCTCCGATATCACGGAGTGCTTGAAACATCTCAGGATTTGGTCAAAAGAAACCGTGCGAGATCCGAAACCGACCCGGAATCCATGCCAGTATCTGCAACAGATTCAGAAAAATTTATGGTTCATCGCGATTGTCCTGTCAGGTTCAAGGGTTAAGGTTGACACCCTTAGGATAAATAGGATAATTAGACCTGTTCTCCGGCAGCGGCATCGGAGGGGATTATCTTAAAAATCGGTGAGACGCACCGGATCGAGGCATATCCATGAATGATGATGTAAAAAACGATGATGTAAAAAACGATGTGATCGACAACCGGAAGCAGAAGAACGCGGAACTCAAAGCCTCCGGCGTGAACCTGTTTCCCAACGATTTTTCCGTGACCCATACGGTGAAAGAGGCCCAGGCCCTGGTCGAGGGGGATGTCGATCCGGCGGATCTTGAATCGAAAACACTTTTCATGGCCGGACGCATGATGGCCATCAATAAAATGGGGAAATCCTCGTTTATCCGGTTCAGGGACAGAACAGGCCAGATGCAGGCCTATCTCCAGAAAGACAAGGTGGGCGACGAGGCCTACGACCTGTTCAAAAAGCTGGATATCGGTGATTTTGTCGGACTTAAAGGCGGCCTGTTCCAGACACGGACCGGGGAGTGGACTCTCCTGGCCACCGAAGTCCGGCTGATCTGCAAATCCTCACGGCCTCTTCCCGAAAAGTTCCACGGGCTGAAAGACCCGGAAAAACGGTACCGTCAGCGTTACGTGGACCTGATCATGAATCCCGATGTCCGGGATATCTTTGTCAAACGGAGCAAAACCGTTCAGGCGGTGCGCCAGTTCCTCCTATCACGGGATTATCTGGAAGTGGAAACTCCCATGATGCAGCCTGTGGCCGGAGGAGCCGAAGCCACGCCTTTTGTCACCCACCACAAAGCCCTCGATATGGAGCTGTACCTTAGGATCGCCCCGGAACTCTACCTGAAGCGTCTGGTGGTGGGGGGATTCGAGCGGGTGTTCGAGATCAACAGGAATTTCAGGAACGAGGGGGTTTCCACCCGGCACAACCCCGAGTTCACCATGGTGGAATTCTACCAGGCCTACGCCACCTACACCGACCTCATGGATCTCACCGAAAAGATGTTCAGCTATGTGGCCCAGGAGGTGACCGGATCGACCACGATCACGTACCAGGAAAACGACATCGACTTTTCCAAACCCTGGAAACGGATCCCCCTGATGGAGGCCCTTGTCACCATCGGCGGAGTGGACCGGAATATCCTCGGCGACCACGAGGCCCTTCTCGCCTTTGCCCGGGAAAAGGAGATCCACATCACCAAGGCGGACCGTTTCGGCAAGGTGATCACCAAGCTGTTCGACGAACTGGTGGAGCCCAAATTGATCCAGCCCACGTTCATCACAGGGTACCCGGTGGAAGTCTCGCCCCTGTCACGGCGCAGCGACACCGAACCTGATCTGACCGACCGTTTCGAGCTGTTCATCGCCGGACGGGAGATCGCCAACGGCTTTTCCGAGCTCAACGATCCCGAAGACCAGAAAGGCCGCTTCATGCAGCAGATGGCGGACAAGGAAGCCGGAAACACAGAAGCCCACGAGATGGACCACGATTATATCGAGGCTCTGGAATACGGCATGCCTCCCACAGCCGGAGAAGGCATCGGCATCGACCGTCTGGTGATGCTTCTGGCCGACGCCGCGTCGATTCGGGAAGTGATCCTGTTTCCCCTGATGAAGAAAAAATGATCGAGGATACCCTTCTTTTATGACGGCCTATGAATCTTTTATCGCCTTACGCTACCTCAAGGCCAAACGAAAGCAGACGTTCATTTCTCTGATTACCGTGCTGTCCATTGCCGGCGTGGCCGTTGGCGTCATGGCCCTGGTGGTGGTGATCGCGGTGATGAGCGGTGCGGAATCGGATTTCAAACGCCGGATTCTCGGTTTCCAGTCCCACGTCAGTGTGTACAGCCGTGACGGCAGGTTTGCAGACCATGGTGAGGTGAAAGATCTGGCCATGAAAACTCCGGGCGTGACAGCCGTCTCGCCTTACATCAGCAGTCAGGTGCTTCTCAGGACAGCTTACGGGGTGTCCGGAGCCTCGCTCCGGGGAATAGATCCGGACGTTCCGGTCAAGGTCATCGAGGGTTACGATTCAAACAAGCTGAAAGAAACCCTGAAAAAAAGGAAAGCCGGAGAATCGGAAGTTGAGATTCCCTCGGTTATCCTGGGCGAGGACCTGGCCATGAATATCGGGGTGGGCGTGGGGGACGTGCTGTACATGATCTCACCCAAAGGCATGATCTCCCCCATGGGGCAGATTCCTTCCTTGCGCAAGTTCGTGGTGTCCGGCACGTTCAAGTCGGGCATGTTCGAATACGATGCCTTTTTTGCCTACATGGATATCCGTGAGGCCCAGCAGATGCTGAGAATGGGCGATGCTGTTTCCGGCCTCGACGTGTGGGTGGAGGACCTCTACCATGCCGAGAAGATCAAACTGACCCTTCTGAACAAACTCGGCCTCGGGTACGGTGCCCAGGACTGGATGCAGATCAACGCCAGCCTGTTTTCAGCCCTGGCCCTGGAGAAGGCGGCCATGTTCGTGATTCTGATCCTGATCGTCCTGGTGGCGGCTTTCAACATCGCCAGTACCCTGATCATGATGGTGATGGAAAAGTCCCGGGATATCGCCATCCTGAAAACCATGGGGGCCACAGGGAAAAGCATCCGCAAGATCTTTGTGTACCAGGGAACGGTGATCGGGCTGATCGGAACGTCCATCGGCATTTCTCTCGGCCTGGTCCTGTGCTATATCCTGAAACACTGGAAAATCATCAAGCTGCCGGCTGTCTATGCCTTTTCAACCCTGCCGGTTCAGCTGGAATTCACGGATGTCCTGATCATCGCCGCGTCCGCCATGGCCATCTGCTTTCTGTCCACCCTCTACCCGGCCCACCAGGCCGCGGACATCGATCCGGTCGAGGCGATTCGTTATGGTTGACAATCCGGTATCTCAAATTGTATTAAGTCGCATTACAAAAGGTTACAGCGTCGGTGAAAGTCGATACGACGTGCTCAAAGATCTCGATTTCACGGTGGAAAAAGGAAGCACCATAGCCATTGTGGGCGCTTCCGGCATAGGAAAATCCACACTTCTCCATATTATCGGAACTCTGGACAGGCCCGATGCAGGGCAGCTTTTTTTCGATGGTCTGGATGTGTTCGCTTTTTCCGATGAACAGCTGGCAGCGTTCAGGAACGAGAAGATCGGCTTTGTCTTTCAGTTCCATCATCTTCTGCCGGAATTTTCCTCCGTGGAAAACGTAGCCATGCCCCTTCTGATCAAGGGCATGGACAGGGACCAGGCTTGGGGAGAAGCCGAAATCATCCTGACCCGTGTGGGGCTGAAACACCGTCTGCTGAACAGACCGGGCGAACTGTCCGGGGGAGAGCAGCAACGTGTGGCCATTGCCCGGGCCCTTGTGAGAAAACCCGGAGTTCTTCTGGCCGATGAACCCACGGGCAATCTCGACAAGAAAAATGGTGAACATGTCCATGAACTTCTGAAGGAATTGAACAGCGAACTCAACATGACGACGCTGGTTGTCACCCACAATGCGGCACTGGCCGCCTGTATGGAAAAATCAGTCACCATTGTGGAAGGACAGATCGAAAACGGTTATCAAGAAGGTGGTGCGGGGTATCATTGATGTTCAAACAATGGGTTGCTGCGTTAGTTGTTGTTTTGTCTCTTGTTTCAGCGGGTCTTGTGTCTGCGGACGAAAGCCCGAAAATTCTGGTGCTTCCTTTTGACATCTACTCGGATAAGGACCTGGCCTATCTGGAAACCCAGATTCCGGCTATTATCGCCGGCCAGCTTGAAAAAGACGGTGGGACGATCGTCGACACCTCGTCACTTGCCACACCTGAAAAAAAGGCGTCGGGATTCGACGCGACCATGGCCAGAACCCTGGGTTCGTCGGCAAATGCGGATTACGTGGCCTGGGGAAGTCTGACGCGGACCGCCCGCCGGATCAGTCTCGATGTTCGCCTGCTTGATCTTCGGAAAAACGAGGACCCGGAGTTTATTCACGCCGAAGGCGATGACATCGAAAATCTTTTGTCCACGGTGAACTCCGTGGCCAATACCCTTGGAACCCATGTGTTCCGAATCGAATCCATTTCAGACATCGTGGTCAAAGGTAACGAGAGGATCGAGGCCGACGCCATCCTCAATGTCATTCGTACAAAACCCGGGGACCGGTACCAGAAATCCAGGTTGTCGGAAGACATGAAACGGGTTTTTTCCATGGGCTACTTCGACGATGTGCGCATCGAGGCCGATCATAAGGATCAAAGCGGAGGGCTGAAAACTAGGATCATCTTCACCGTCAAGGAAAAGCCCACGGTCCGGCGGATCAAGGTCAAGGGAAACACGTCCATCCAGGAGGAAACGGTGATGAAGGAAATCACCATCACCGAAGGTTCCATCCTGAACAGCGCAAAAATCAAGGCCAACATCCGTCAGATCGAAGCCCTTTACGAGGAAAAGCACTACCACAACACCAAGGTGTCGTACAAAACCTATCCTCTTGAAAACAACCAGGCGGAATTGGAATTTACCATCGAGGAAGGGGAGAAGGTCGCCATCAAAAAGATCAGCTTTGCGGGCAACATCGCCTACACGGAAAAAAAGCTGAAAAAATTGATGAGAACCAAGAAGAAAGGGTTTTTTTCCTGGTTGACGTCCTCGGGAGCCCTGAACATGTCCGACCTCAATATGGACATTGCCTCCATCGGAGCGGACTATCAGAAAAACGGGTTTATCGACGTCAAGATTGGTGAGCCCGAAATCACCTACGAGGGCAAATGGATCTTTATTACGATCAAGATTGACGAGGGAATCCAGTACAAACGTGGTAAAATCGACATCACAGGAGACCTGATCGAATCCAAGGATGTCCTTATGGCCAAGCTGGCCATGACCAAAGAAGTCAACCTGAACAAGGAGACGCTCCAGAAAGACGTGATCACTCTGACCGACGCCTACTCGGACAAAGGCTACGCATCGGTCAACATCAGTCCCCGGATCGACCGGAATGACGAGACAAAAACAGCCAATGTGGCTTACGACATCAAAAAGGGAAACCTCGTTTATTTCGACAGGATCATTATCGGGGGAAACGCCGTGACCCGTGACAAGGTGATCCGGCGTCAGATCCACGTCCATGAACAAGAGCTGTTCAACGGGTCCAAGCTGAAACGGAGCATCCGGAACCTGTACCGGATGGGCTACTTCGAGGATGTGAAGGTGGACACCCAGATGGGCGGGACAAACGATACGATGAACCTGGTGATCGACGTGAAGGAGAAACCCACGGGCACCTTCACCTTTGGTCTGGGTTACAGCAGTGAGTCCAAACTTTTCGGCACCGTCGCCGTGGCCAAGCGAAACCTGTTCGGCCGGGACCAGACCCTGAACATCCAGGGGGAATTCGGGGACGAGAGCAACAAATACTCCCTGAGTTTCACCGAACCTTGGCTTTTCGATATTCCCCTTTCTGTTCAGGCGGAAATCATGGACTGGGAAAGGGAATACGATTATTATGACAAACAGACCCTGGGAGGCGCCCTGAAATTCGGTTACCCGGTCTACGACTACACCCGGCTATACATGGGTTACTCCTATGAAATCAACGACATCAGCAATATCCAGGAAGGGGCCGAAGACGCCACCTACCTTCTGTCAGGGGAGAACGTCACCAGGAGCCTGACCGCCACCATCCATTACGACTCCAGGGACAGGGCCTACAACGCACAGCCCACGGACGGGGCGGACTGCGCTTTATCCGTGGAATACGCCGGCGGCCCTCTGGGCGGGGATATCGGGTTCACCAAGTACAAGCTCACCCTGGGCCGCTACTCGCCCTTGCTGGAGAGATTCATCGGTTTCGCTCATGCCGAGGCCGGTTATGTCCGGGAGAACAGTGATGGACTGCTTCCTCCCTATGAGAAGTTTTTTCTGGGTGGCATGAATTCGGTGCGCGGCTTCGACTACGGGGATATCTGCCTCAAAGATGCGGATGGAGACGATGAGGGCGGGGCCAAATACATGCAGTTCAACGTGGAACTGCTCCGCCCCCTGTTCAAGACCGAAGGGTTTCTCGGCCTGGTGTTCTTCGACATGGGGAACGTGTACCCCAAGGAAAGCCACTACGATTTCAGTGAACTGAGAAAAGCCTGGGGGTTTGGAATCCGGTGGTTCTCACCCATCGGCCCCATTCGTTTCGAGCGGGGGTACATCATCGACCCGAGGGATGGGGAACCGACCAGCGGGAAATGGGGATTCACCATGGGGGGCTCGTTCTGAAAAGGGAAAACAACAACACTGTGTGAGGGAAACGTATGAAAAAAAACGCTTGGTTGCTGTGTTTCGTCTTTCTGGCCGGAATCTGGTCAACGGAACCGGTGCAGGCTGAGGGAATGAAAATCGGGGTTGTGGATGTCCAGCAGGTGATCCGGGAATGCGCCGCAGGCAAAGACACCACGCGACGTCTGAAACAGAAACAGGATGAGCGCACGTCGGACCTTGGAGTCAGAAAATCGGAGATTGCCGCCTTGAAGAAAAGCATCGCGGCTCTTGATCCCGTGCTTGAAAAAGAAGAGCTGGACAAAAAGAAAGCCGAGCTCAACACCAAAACCAAAGCCCTGAAAGATATCGAGGCCCGTTTCGGAAGACAGATCCGGGACATCAACTCAAAACAGTCGTCCAGTGTCCGGAACGATGTGCTCCGGATCATCGAGCAGGTGGGACGAAAAAACGGGTTCGCCCTGATCCTGGAAAAGAACCAGGCCCTTTATGCAGGGGGAGCTGCAGACATCACCTCCCAGGTGATCGAGGAATACGACCTGGAATTTCAGAGGACACGATAACCATGGAAATGACAGTTCAAGCCATCGCCGACTTTCTCAAGGGCCGTGTTTCCTGTGATCCCGCCAGGATCATCTCCAACGTGGCTTCCTTTGAACAGGCCGGCCCGTCGGACATCACCTTTGCCGGAGATCCCAGATACTATTCCAAACTTTCCGAAACCCGTGCCGGAGTCGTTCTTGTCCCGGAAAACGCCGGTGACCTGGATGGGCCGGTGATCTACGTGGAGAACCCCCGCATGGCCTTTGTCCGATTGGGTCAGGTGTTCAACCCGGTGGTGGAAGCCCGGGATTTCATCCATCCTTCGGCCTGCATCGGCGATGGGGTCAGGCTGGGAAACAAGGTCCAGATTCACGCCGGTGTGGTCCTTGGCGACAACGTGACCCTGGGAAGCCGCGTGGCCATATTTTCCAACGTGGTTCTGGGAAACGGTGTGATTGTGGGAGACGATGTGACCATTTACCCCAACGTGACAGTCCGGGACCGCTGCGTGATCGGCGACCGGGTGATGATCCATTCGGGGACGGTGATCGGCAGCGACGGGTTCGGTTTTGTTCCGGATGGTGAAAAGTACACGAAAATCCCCCATACCGGGATCGTCCGCATCGGAGACGACGTGGAAATCGGGGCATTGAACAGCATCGACCGGGGAACCTTCGGGGAGACAGTCATCAAAAACGGCGTCAAGACGGACAACCAGGTCCACATCGCCCACAACGTGGTGGTGGGTGAAAACACCCTGCTGGTGGCCCAGGTGGGCATCGCCGGAAGCACAGTGATCGGAAACCACGCCATCCTGGCCGGGCAGTCCGGAGTTTCGGGCCACCTGATCATCGGCAACAACGCCGTTATCGGCCCCAAAGCCGGAGTCACCCATTCGGTGGCCGACCATGAGGTGGTGTCGGGTGTGCCGGCCATACCCCACAAACAGTGGCTTAAGGCCCAGACCGTCGTGGCCCGGCTCCCCGAGCTGAAAAAACGTGTGAACGAACTGGAAAAAAAGATCAACGCACTGGAAGAAAAAGGAGAAACCCTATGACAACTGGAACCATGATACACCCCACGGCCATCGTCGATCCTTCGGCCCAGATCGGGGACAATGTGACCATCGGCGCGTTTTCCGTGATCAAAAACGACACGGTGATCGGTTCTGGAACCACCATCGCCTCCCATGTGGTGATCGACCCCTTTGTGACCATCGGACCGGACTGCACCATTTTCCAGTACGCCTCCGTGGGAGCCGCGCCCCAGGACCTGAAGTTCCACGGTGAAAAAACCTACCTGAAAATAGGCCGGGGCACGGTGATCCGGGAGTTCGCCACCATCAACCGCGGAACCGGCGTGGGCGGGGGAATCACCGAAGTGGGTGAGGAAAACTACCTGATGGCCTACGTCCATGTGGCCCATGACTGCAAGACGGGCCGCCGGGTCATTCTGGCCAACGGCTCCACACTGGCCGGCCATATCGTTCTCGGAGATTTCGTCACCGTGGGCGGACTGGTGGCCATCCACCAGTTTGTCCGTGTGGGCAACTACTCGTACATCGGCGGTAAATCGGCGGTGGTGAAAGATGTCCCGCCCTACGTCATCGCGGCTGGCGACCGGGCCAAACTCCACGGTCTCAACAAGGTCGGCCTCGAACGCCACAACTTCTCTCCGGCAGCCCTGAGCGCCCTCAAGAAAGCCTACCGGATTTTCTTCCGGATCGGCCTGACCACCAACGAGGCCGTGGAACGCATCAAGGCCGGCGTGGAACAGGTGCCTGAAGTGGTGGAATTTGTGGAGTTCATCAAATCGTCAAGCCGGGGCATCACTCGCTGATGCGGATACGCCCATGAACATCGGACTGATTGCCGGCAACGGGCAGTTCCCCATTCTTTTTGCCAGGGCTGCCCGTGAAAAAGGGCTCAGGGTTTACGCCGCCGCCATCCGGAATGAAACGGACCCGGTTATCGAAACCCTTGCTGAAGAAACGCTCTGGCTCCATCTGGGCCAGATCGGAAAGCTGCTCGGTTTTTTCCGGAAACACGGGGTCCGGGAAACGGTGATGGTGGGCGGGGTCAAAAAAACCAGGATCTTTTCCGACATCAAACCGGACATCAAGGCCGTGATGCTCCTCGCCACCATGGGCCACACCCACGATGACGGGGTGCTCCGGCTGTTCGCCGATTTTCTCGAAAAAGAAGGGGTGACGGTGCGGAGTTCCACAGATCTCGTTCCCGACATTCTGGCCCGGAAAGGCTGCTGGACAAAAACAAAACCCTCGAAAGCCCAGCAGGCCGATATAAGCGTCGGATTCAAGCTCACCAAAGAAATCGGAAAACTGGACATCGGCCAGTGCATCGTCATGGGCGGAGGCTCGGTTCTGGCCGTGGAAGCCATCGACGGAACCGACGCCACGATACGCCGTGGGGGAACCCTTGGAAAAGGGGACGCGGTGGTGATCAAAGCCAGCAAACCCATCCAGGATATGCGGTTCGACGTTCCGGCCGTGGGACTGACCACCCTCCAGACCATGCTCGAATCCGGGGCCAGCGTGCTTGTGGTGGAAGCGGGTAAAACCGTGGTCTTTGACCGGAAAGACATGGTGGAGTTTGCCGACCGCCACAAAATGGCCATTGTCGCGATGGATGAGGCCGATTTCCCGGACACACCTTAAAAAAGCAGATACGAAAAAGATGACGCCGTCATGAACACCATCGAAGATTTTTTCAAACAGAACCGCTACAGACACATCCTGGCCCTGATCCGCAGGAACTGGTTCAAGCTGTTCGTGGCCATGATCTGCATGATGATCGTGTCCTGGACCACAGCCCTTCTGGCCTTTCTCATCAAGAACATCCTGGACGACATCTTTATCGCCAAAGACGACCTGATGCTGAAACTGATTCCCGTGGTGGTGATCGTCACCTCCATTGTCAGGGGACTTGCCGTTCTCGGCAAAGAGTACCTGATGAACCACGTGGGCCAGAGCATCATCATGAGCCTGAGGAACGACCTGTACGACCGGATTCAGGATCTTTCCCTGGGTTTTTTCCAGAAGGAGAAAACCGGGGTGCTGATGAGCCGCATCACCAACGACGTGACCGTGATCAAGTCCATGGTGTCCAACGTGGTCACCGGGTCCATCGAGCATGTGTTCGCCATTGTGGGACTCACGGTGGTGGTGTTCTACCGGGACTGGAAAATGGCCATCATCGCCTTTGTGGTGGTGCCCATCGCCTTTTTCCCCATCGTGAAGCTGGGCCGGAAAATCAGGCGGGTCAGCACGGGCACCCAGGAAAGTGTGGCGGACATGAACGCCTTTCTCCACGAAACCTTTGCCGGAAACAGGATCGTCAAGGCCTTTGGCCGTGAATCCTTTGAAAAGGAAAGGTTTTTCAAGAAATCCTATGCCCTGTTCCGATACGAGATGAAAAAGGTCAAAGCCCAGGCCCTGAGTTCGCCGGTGATGGATATCTGCGGCGGTCTGGGAATCGCCTTTATCGTCTGGTACGGCGGAAACGGCGTGGTGAAAGGCACCTCCACCACCGGCACCTTTTTTTCCTTTCTGACAGCTGTTTTTCTCCTCTACGAACCTTTCAAGAAACTCACCAAGCTGAACAACGCGGTCCAGGAAGGCCTTGCCGCCGTGGACAGGGTGTTCGACATCATCGAGACACGCTCGGACATCGTGGAGAAGGAAAACCCGGCAACCATTCCCATGGCCAACCACCGCATTGAGTTCGACCAGGTGTGCTTTGATTACGGCGAGTCCCAGGTGCTTGACCACATCTCGATCACCGCCAATCCGGGAGACGTGATCGCCCTGGTGGGCATGAGCGGGGGAGGAAAATCCACCCTGGTGAACCTGATCCCGAGGTTCTACGATGTTACGGGCGGGCGGATTCTCATCGACGGCGTCGACATCCGTGACGCGTCCATCGTCTCCCTGCGAAGGCAGATCGCCATGGTTTCCCAGGATCCCATTCTGTTTAACGACACCATCAGGAACAACATCTTCTACGGAAACCACGAGGCAGGGGAGGAGGAGATCGTCGCCGCGGCCAAAGCCGCCTATGCCTATGATTTCATTCAGAGACTGCCCAAGGGGTTCGACACCACCATCGGCGAGCTGGGAAACCGTCTTTCAGGCGGAGAAAAACAGAGGATCTGTATCGCCAGGGCCCTGTTGAAAAACGCACCCATCCTTCTCCTGGACGAGGCCACCTCGGCCCTGGACGCCGAGGCGGAAAAAGTGGTGCAAAAAGCCCTGGAAAACCTGATGAAGGGCCGGACCACCTTTGTGATCGCCCACCGGCTTTCCACCATCACCTTTGCGGACCGGATTCTCGTTCTATCCGGAGGACGGATTGTGGAACAGGGAACCCATGACGAGCTTTTGGCCAAAGGTGGCGATTACGCCAAACTCTACCACATGCAGTTCAGCTCCCACGACGGGGAGGACAGGAAGGACCATGACTGAAAGACCCGGAGTGAAAACCGCAGCCCTCGTCCGTGATCTCAACAGCCAGGGAATTGACCGGATGAGCCTGATCCTCCGCCATTCCAAACGGGATTATCACCCGGATGTCCATATGGAACCGTTCATGTGCCTGACCGAGGAAGGGCGGAACCTGGCGTTTGAACTGGGGGCTGCTCTCCCGGAAAACCTGAGTTTGTCGTTTTTCTCAAGCCACATCGGCCGCTGCATCGAAACCGCCTACCTGATCGACAAGGGGTTTGTGGCAAGGACAGGGGGCTACACCGAACACAACCAGGTGACCCGAACCGTGGCGCCGTTTTATGTCAAGGACCTTGTGCGGGTGGTGGACATCGTGAAAACCATGGATGTGTTCACCTTTATCCGGAGCTGGATCGACGGAAAGCTTTCCGAAGACGTTCTGATGAACGCCAGGGACGCGGCGGACAAAATGCTCCGTTTTCTCGCGGGCGGACTTAGGGAATCGGACGTGAACACACTCCATGTGTCGGTGACCCACGACTGGAATATCTACCTGATCAAGGAGTTCGCCCTGGGGCTACCCCATGAGTCTTTTGGCCGGATTGAATACCTGGAAGGTGTGGTGCTGTTTGAAAAAGACGGGAAGATCCACGTCGCCAACCACCAGAAAGACCCGGTTGTCCTGAGCCTGCCATGAGAGCCCTGCGGCGTCTCGCCGTCCTTACCGTTCTCGTTCTTGTCCTGTCAGGCTGCGCCAACAGCCTGTTTTACTACCCCAACGATACGGTGTACCTGACGCCTGAAGACGCGGCCCTCAGCTATGAGGATGTCTATTTCGAAAGCCTGGACAAAACCCGGCTCCACGGCTGGTTCTTACCGGCACGGGGCAAGGCCTGGGGAACGGTGATCCACTTCCACGGAAACGCCGGAAACATCACGGCCAACCTCAACATGATGGGTTTCATGCCCTACCAGGGCCTCAACCTGTTCATGTTCGACTACAGGGGCTACGGGAAATCGGAAGGTCACCCGGACAGGAAAGGGGTCTACGAGGATTCACTTTCGGCCCTTCGCTACGTGCTTGCAAGACCCGATGTGGACAAACAGCGGGTTTTCCTCTTGGGTCAAAGCCTGGGCGGCGCCAACGCCATCGCCGTATCCGCGTCACTAACCCCTGAAACCGTCCGTGCATTGGTGGTGGACAGCTCGTTTTTCTCCTACCGTTCCATCGTCAAAGACAAAATCGGAACCCTTCCTGTGCTGGGGTGGTTCAAAACCCCCCTTTCCCTGATCATGGCCACCGATTCCTACCATTCCGGCGACATGATCGGCTCCATCTCACCCACGCCCGTCATGATCCTCCATGGAACGAAAGACCGGGTGATTCCCTATCATCACGGTGAGCAACTGTTCGAAAGGGCCCGTGAACCCAAAACCTTTGTCCGCGTGGAGGGTGCCGACCACATCGAGGCCCTGGCCCCGAGAAACAAAGCCACCAGGGAAAAGGTCCTGGAGTTTTTCAGACAGGTTGTCCGGCCACCGGTTTTATCCAATTAGGGTGATGAAGCCGACAGCAGTCAAGTTGCCGATGAATTATCCCGCATCATTTGTTTTGTACACCGATAATCTTTGACGAATCCCTTGCTTTATTGCATTCAAAACAATATTATGAATGCACATAAGGCATTTTTGAGAGGTGACACGATGGCCATGTTGACAGTGCGAAATTTGCCCGATGAGGTGCATCGGGCCTTGCGGATGCGAGCCACTTTGAATGGGAGAAGTACCGAGGCTGAAGTCCGCGACATCCTTTCGGAGGCAGTCAAACCAAAGACTCGTATCCATGTCGGTGATGCTCTTGCGGCATTAGGCCGCAAAATAGGATTAACAAACAAGGATTTTGATGTTTTTGATCAGATGAAAGATAAAAAACCGGCTGAACCACTGGAGTTTGAATGATCGTCCTGGATACCCATGTAATTTCCGAAGCCATGAAACCAGATCCGAATCCATCGGTGCTGGAGTGGTTAAACGAACAAGTCGCTGAAACCCTGTATATATCCAGCGTTACACTGGCAGAACTGTTGTTTGGAATCGCATCGCTTCCAGCCGGAAAGCGCAAAGACATGCTGGCTCAAGCCCTTGACGGACTGATGACTTTATTTAAAGATCGGGTGTTGTCATTCGACATTGATGCAGCTCGGGTCTATGCCGAACTGGCTGTTACAGCAAGGTCTGGTGGACGAGGATTTCCAACACCCGACGGATATATTGCCGCCATTGCGGCATCTCGGGGTTTTATTGTTGCATCCCGCGATACAGCACCATTCCATGCAGCAGGGGTGTCCGTGATTAATCCTTGGGAGATCTAAAATGTGTGGACCCAGAAAAACCGCAAGAAAAACAGGTTTTTGACCTGATCAAAATCTGTATTTGACTCGCACCGAAGCGTCATCTTGGGTGCTGGTCTCCGATACAGGCCCTGCAATGAGATCCGATAAAATAGTGAACGCTCATTCTCGGTTAGAGTCGTGTCACCTGCCGTCGGTCAGGAGCCGAACGTTTCCTTGGGGCGCGGTTTCCACGGCTCTGGCCAGCACCAGTTTTTTTCCGATGTCTTTTCCGGCGTTTAAGACCGTGTTGTCTACGGGGCGCGGGGGACGCCTATGGTGTCTCACCCGGGGATATTTGAAATCGGTGTATTCTGTCAGCTTGGGATCAAGGGCCACCAGGCTTCGGGGTTGGGGATTTGGGGCCGGGGCGGTGGAACGGCCGGCCTGTTCTTTTTTCAACCGGTCCTGGAAACCCAGCACCAGGCCCGTGTAAAAATCCGATTTCCGGGAACGGCCCATCTTCGAGCCCCTGCTGAAATCCTCCCAGGCTTTCCGGGCATGGTTCATGATAAAATCGTGGACATAGGCCGCGATGTTCACGTTTTCAACCGTTCCCGTGATTTCGAACACACGGCCCATTTTTCCTTTGGACAAAACATAGGCCGGAACCCAGATCCCGTAGACATAATAATGTTCAGCCAGAAGGTGACCCAGAAGGTAGTCGTGACGCCCGTGGGTCAGGGCCGGATCTCCCACGAACACGCTGACAAAGTGGCGTTCGTCGTCTTTTTCGATCATGTCCAGGTTGTATTTTTCGATCAGGGCATGGGCTTTGGCCACGGCGGATTCGGCCTCGTTTTTGTTCAGGCTGTGGCCCAGGGCCAGGAGTTTTTTCACCTTGATCAGAATCCGGTCGTTTTCCGAAAGATCCCCTGCGACAAGACGCTCGGTGAGCGGGGCGTAAGACCCGGACGCTTTGGGATTGGCCTTGAGTACTTGGCAGGCCTTTTTGAACGAAGGGCCGTGGGGCGTTTCTCCGGATGCATGCAGGACTTCACTGGCGTACTGGTGGGCCATTTCATGGATCAGCACCTCTTTCACCGCGTCCCAGGGATGGTTGAGGACAAACGTGCGGCTGAAGGAGATTTCACGGCTGACCGGATTCCACTGGGCCAGATTTTTTTTCCCGTCTTTCAGGGAAAACAGGGGAGGGGCCATGAGCGGCCGGGACGGATGGGTCACGAAACCCATGGCCGATTCCCATTCAAGGCGAAGGCCGTGGAGAATCCGGCGTTCCAGGTCGAGACCCGTTTGGGTTGATTTCGTTGGTATGCTCTGGTGTTTCATGGGTTTACAAAAAATTCGGGGCAGGTTAGAAACCCGCCCCGTAATGTTCTTCAATCAAAAAAAATGGCGCTACATGGCGTAGACTTCTTCTCCGGTAAACACCTTGATGCCCTTTTCACCGAGAACCTTGAGGGCGTTGTCCGTGTTGTCGAAACGGAAGATCATCACGGCGTTCTGGCCTTCTTTCAAAAGGGCGTAGATGTACTCCACGTTGATGTCGGCCTGGGCCAGGATCTGGAGAATGGCGTTGAGACCCCCGGGTTTGTCTTCCACTTCCACGGCCACCACGTTGGTTTTTCCTACGGTGAACCCTTTGTCTTTCAGGGCTTTTTCAGCCTTGTCCACATCGTTCACGATCAGGCGGAGCACGCCGAAATCCGTGGTGTCCGCAAGGGACATGGCCCTGATGTTGATTCCGGCATGTGCCAGAATGGCCGTGGCTTCGGCGATACGACCCCCGGTGTTTTCGAGAAAGATGGAAATCTGAATCACTTTCATAATGGATCTCCTTTACTGCCGGTCTGGTTATATTTTCCTGTTGTCGATGACACGCACGGCCTTGCCTTCACTCCGGGCGATGGATTTGGGCTCCACGAGTTTCACTTTGGCCGAAACCCCAAGGTACTCCTTGATGTCGTGGGACAGTTTGGCCTCCAGGCTCTGGAGCATCTTGATCTCGTCGGAGAACAGGGACTCGCTGACCTCGACTTTCACCGTGAGGGTATCCAGGTTATCCACCCGGTCCACCACCAGCTGGTAATGGGGCTCGATTTCTTCGGTTTTCATCAGCACGCTTTCGATCTGGGACGGGAACACGTTGACACCCCGGATGATCAGCATGTCGTCGGAACGTCCGCTCACACGCCTCATGCGGACGTGGGTTCTGCCGCAGACGCAGGGTTCGGTGGTGAGAGACGTGATGTCCCGGGTCCTGTAACGGATCACCGGGAAGGCTTCCTTGGTGATGGAGGTGAACACCAGTTCGCCTGTTTCACCGTAGGGAAGGACTTCGCCTGTTTCCGGATCGATGATTTCAGGAATGAAATGGTCCTCGAAGATGTGCAGGCCTTTTTTGGCCTCGCAACATTCGATGGCCACGCCGGGCCCCATGACTTCGCTCAGGCCGTAGATGTCCACTGCCGTGATGTTCAGGGCTTCTTCCAGTTCGGCCCGCATGTTGTCGGACCAGGGTTCGGCACCGAAAATACCGGACTTGAATTTGAGATCCTTGAAGGAGATCCCCATTTCCCTGGCCACTTCAGCCAGATGGAGTGCGTAGGACGGGGTGGCGGTGATGATGGTGGGACCGAAGTCCTTCATGATCACCACCTGGCGTTTCGTGTTTCCGCCCGACACAGGAATGACCGAGGCCCCCAGTTTTTCAGCTCCGTAATGGACCCCGAGTCCGCCGGTGAAAAGACCGTAGCCATAGGCGTTGTGGATGATGTCTCGCCGACCGGCCCCGCCCGCCGCCAGGGACCGGGCCATGAGCTCGGCCCAGTTGTCGATGTCCCGGGCCGTGTAACCCACCACCGTGGGGCTTCCCGTCGTTCCCGACGAAGCGTGGATTCTCACCACGTTTTCCATGGGCACGGCGAACAGGCCGTAGGGGTAGTTGTCCCGAAGGTCCTGTTTCGTGGTGAAGGGGATTTTCTTAAGATCGGACAGACTCTGGATATCCGAAGGTGTGACACCTGCCTCGTCGAATCGTTTCCGGTAGAACGGCACCGTGGCGTAAACCTTTTCAAGGGTGGCTTTGAGCCGTTTCAGCTGAATGGCCGAAATCGCCTCCCGGGGCAGGGTTTCAAATTCGATATTGAATATCATGTGAGGCTCCTGTGAAGGATATATGCGGTTAACGGGTGTAGGTTCCGTTGAACTGCGCTTTGCGTTTTTCGAGGAAAGCCTTGGTCCCTTCCTTGGAATCTTCGCTGGCCAGGCAGAGGGCGAAGGCTTCGATTTCGATGTTGCAACCCGTGACGATGTCCACATCCTGGGCGGCGTTTACGGCGTACTTGGCGGCCCGGAGAGATACCCGGCCTTTGGCGGCGATGGATTTGGCGGTTTTCATGACCTCGTCCATCAGGGTTTCGGCTGCCGTGACCTTGTTTACCATGCCGAAGTCCAGGGCTTCTGCGGCGGAGATCATCTTGCCGGTGAAGATCATTTCTTTCGCTTTGTTTTTGCCGATGAGTTTGGTCAGGCGCTGGGTTCCGCCGAAACCGGGGATGATGCCCAGGGTGATTTCCGGAAGGCCGAACTTGGCGTTTTCCGAAGCGTAGATGAAGTCACAGGCCAAGGCCATTTCACTGCCTCCGCCCAGGGCGAAACCGTTAACCGCTCCGATGACGGGAATGGAAAGGGCCTGGAGTTTGCCGATGGCGTCATGGCCTTTCTTGGCGAACAGACGGGCTTCCAGGGCGTTGAAAGTGGCCAGCTCGGAAATGTCGGCACCTGCGATGAAGGCTTTGTCGCCGGAACCGGTAAGGACGAGGACGCGGACGTCTTCACGGGCGTCGATTTCGTCAAGGGCCTGGGAGAATTCTGCGAGAAGGGCGCCGTTCAACGCGTTCATCGCTTTGGGGCGGTTGAAGGTCAAAAGGGCGATCCCTTCGTTGATATCCAGGATAATGTTTTCGTAGCTCATATAACCCTCCGTAGTTTTTATGAAAAAATAATAATCGTATTGTATGGTTTTTATATTTAAGGTATCTATATAGGGTAATCCGGAAATAAATGAAAGAGAGAATCCACCATCATGATCGATATTCACTGCCACATCATTCCCGGGGTGGACGACGGTCCGCCGGACATGAGCACGAGTCTGGCCATGGCCGTCCAGGCCGCCGGTGACGGCATCACCACAGTGGTGGCCACGCCCCATATCCAGTCGGAACATCTCTCCCCCGACATGATCCGGGAACAGATCCGTAACCTGAACGAACGCTTTTCCGAAGCCGGGATTCCCCTGTCCGTGGTGGCCGGAGGCGAGCTCGCCTCCTTTGTTCCCGTTTCCACCATGGCCGGGTACAGCATCAACGGCAACGGCTATGTCCTGCTGGAGTTTCCCCACAGCCACCTTCCGTTTACCGCCAAGGACACGGTGGAGCAGATCTTGAGACAGGGGATGCAGGTGATCATCGCCCATCCCGAACGGAACCCCAGCATCATCCGGAGTCCGGAAATCCTGGTGGATATGGTGGAAAGCACCGGCGCGTCGGTCCAGATCACGGCGAACAGTCTGACCGGCGCTTTCGGGCCCGCGGTCAGGTCCTGCGCCGTTCAGCTGTTGAAAAAGAAAGTGGTGACGGTCATCGCCTCGGACGCCCATTCCGCCGGGACACGGAAACCCATCCTGAGCGAGGGATTGAAAGTGGCGGTGAAAATCGCCGGACAGAAGGCGGCGGAGAAAATGGTCACGGACAACCCCCGCGCCATTGTCCTGGGATTGCCGGTGTTCAGGCAGAGGTAGGGCGGGGGGCAAAAAGGAATTTAGCTTTTTAGCGGTTTAGTTTTTTAGGGTGTCTTCATCAGCTTATCCAACAATTTCCGCGTCTGTCATTCCGGGCGGTCTCAGATGTATCGGAGAGCTTGAAACATCTTAAGATTTGGCAAAACGAAACCGTTCGATATCCGAAGCCGACCCGGAATCCACGACGGTGTCTGCACCAGATCCTGAAAAATTTATGCGCCATCTCTCATGCGGTCGTGGATTCCGGATCTCCGCTTTGCTCCGTCCGGAATGACAGATTGGGGGCCTTGTAACGGGTTCGGGCATTGTTTTTCAGCGTTTCAGCCTCTGATTTTATTTAAACGAATCACATATTAAACCGGCAATAAAAAAGCTTAAATGATTGTCAAGGGAGCGGTTTAGGTGTTTAGCGGTTTAGGGTTATTCGAAGAATGTGCTTTGAATTTATAATTCGTCAAAAAAATATAAATAAACAATAGGTTATGAGAATAATCTTTTCAAAACCTAAACACCTAAACCACTAAAAAGCTAAATCCCTGGGTTGCCATCTCCCTTGTTTGTGCAAACACGTTTTTAAAGGTATTTTATTGCCGCATTAATAATCATCCCTATCTCGACTGGGCCAGAACTTTCCGGATCTGCTGGGCGATCCCCTTGATTTTTCCCTGCAACAGGATCTTCCAACCGGCTTCCGATTTTTTGAATGAGATGACTTCCATGGACTCCAGGCTGATGTCTCCCACTTCCAGTGAGGTCCGTGCGACCACATGCCGTATCCCTTCACCTTCGGCGATGGAACCCAGGACGTCGATTTTTTTGAAATCGAACTGACCCAGCTGGGCAGTCTGGGTCAAAACCCCTTGGAGAAAGCCGGAGAAGAACTGGGCGTCTGTCATGGCCTTGAGGCTTTCCCGGGTTGTTCCAGGTCCGAAGAAATTCGACAGAACGTCGGATGAGGATTCATCGGGCAGTTCGCCCAGGAAGGACATGGATTCCCTGAACTCTTGAAGTGTTCCAGGGTCGTAGAGAGAGCCGATGTTGTCCCACTGACGTGTTTTCAGGAGGTTGAAGTAGGACATGGCCAGGGATTCCGGTGTTTCGGCCATGGCCTGGGATGCGGCCAGAACGACGAAGACCAGGATGAGGAGGCTTTTTTTCATGGATGTTCCTTTTCTGAGGGGTTTTTCGGTAAATGCGTCAATGGGGTCAACCGAGCAACTGCGATGAGATGAAGCCCCACACAATCACTCCGATGCCGCCGAGTTCACCTGCGATCAGAAGATACATACCCCAGGTGGTGTTGAAATTCCGGTGGCTGAACTGCTGGACGACCTTGCCGTCAAGGCCGAGCCAGGTGTAACGTCCGATGGCCGCTGCGAAGAAAAACAGTGGAACCCCGGTGATGACGAGCTGAACAGAGTCCGGATACGGACTGTACTTGAGAAGTTCGGCCATGACAAGGGCGGCGAAGCTGTAGAGAAACGAGGCCCTGTGCGCTATGTCGATGTAAGGATGGGCACGGTGGTCAGGGTTTTTCATGATGCCATGGTATTTGAGGATGCCGACTGTGAGGCCTGAAAGCAGGAACAGGCCCGATGCGGCCAGGGTGAATTTGACGGCGGGGGTCACGTTGTATCCTTTTTGAGCGGCCTCAGGTTCGGTTTTCGGCACCATTCCCGTAAAGACGGAAAAAGGCGAGACTGTGCCGGAGCTTCCGGCTTCGATGTTTCAGGGAATCCAGGGAATCCTGCGCGGACTGGTCCTGGATGCCCCCGGTGTTCAGTTCTTCCAGGGCACGGTCAATCTCATTGGCCAGAAGGTCGATTTCACGGAGCCTGTTGTGCATCACGGCGTTCAGATGGTTGATCTTGTCCGCCAATTCCCAGCATTCGTCGTTTTTCCTCAGGGAAATACTCCGGCCAAGATCACCCTGGATCATGAAATCGATGGACTGCCCGATTTTTAAAAGTGGGCCCGCGGTCCTGTGGGTGAACCGTGTCACGAAAAAGAGTATGGCCACAGCACAGGCGAGTATCAGGATCCCATGGATACCGAAGATACTTTTCATCATGATTTCAGGTGTTTTACCTATGATTGCCCGGTTGTTCCCATCGTAGGTGATGGACAGGGTGTCCGTGGAAAAGTAAATGAATAGAAGGGTGAAAAAAACCATGACAAGGACGGCTACGATCAGGTAGCTGAACAGGTATTTGCCTTGAAAACTCTCTTCGATGAAATATTTTTTCCGTCGCTGATTTATGTTCACCTGCTCCACGTCATATCCTTGTATCGTTGATGGTTGGAAGTCTGGCTCTTGTTGATAGTGCGTCTACGGCCGAAAAGCGTGGGCTTTTGTCCATGACGAAGGTGCGCTCTGTTAAATTGGGGTTCCCTCGACCGTGGAAAAGATGATATGCCTTGAACCGTTATTTGTCCATCCTGATCACTTCCTTGTAGCGGCCGGGTTCCTGTTTTTTTACCACGGGCTTCTGGGAAGGTGGTGTTTTCGCCGGTTTTTCCGTTTTTGTTCCGGAAAGTTTTTTGTCGTATTTTGCAAATTCAATTCCGCATTCCGGGCATTTTTTGTGTTCGGGATGACGTTCCAGTTCGCAAATAGGGCATTTCATGGGCAAGTCTCCTTGGGCAATTAAATGAGATGAAATATTCTAAACGAAAAAAAGGGATATTTCAATTGTGGAATCGGAAGAACGGATTCAGGTGAAAAACAATCTTGAATCCTTGTTCTGGCTGTGGGAAAAACGATCCCTGAAGCAGGTCAGTTGAAAACCATAAGGTGGAGGCGTTGAAATGAAGATACTGGTCACGGGTGGAGCGGGTTACATCGGCAGCCACACTTGCCTGGAACTCCTGGAACGGGGATACCAGCTGGTGGTGGTGGACAACCTTTCCAACAGCAGCAGGGAGTCTCTCCGTCGTGTGGAGCACCTGACGGGCAAAGCAATCCAGTTCTGTCAGGTCGACCTGCTGGACAGGGCGGCACTGGACGATGTGTTCACGGCCCATGATTTTTTTGCCGTGATTCATTTCGCGGGTCTCAAGGCTGTGGGGGAATCAGTGTCCATTCCTTTGAAGTATTACCACAACAACATCACCGGAACGCTTGTCCTCTGCGAGCTCATGGACAAATACAAGGTCCGGAACATGGTGTTCAGCTCGTCGGCCACGGTGTACGGAGATCCCCACACGGTCCCCATCACCGAGGAATTCCCTTTGAGCGCCACCAACCCCTATGGCCGGACCAAGCTGATGATCGAGGAGATTCTGAAAGATCTTCACAGAGCGGATTCAAGCTGGAACATCACCCTTCTTCGGTATTTCAACCCGGTGGGCGCCCACCAAAGCGGGTTGATCGGGGAGGATCCCCGGGGGATTCCCAACAACCTCATGCCGTATATCAGCCAGGTCCATGTGGGCAAACTTAAGGAACTGTCGGTTTTCGGAAACGACTACCCCACAGAAGACGGAACAGGAGTCCGGGACTATATCCACGTGGTGGATCTGGCCCTGGGTCATGTGAAGGCCCTTGAAAAGATGGCCTCGGGCGCTTCCGGACTGGCGGTCTACAATCTGGGCACAGGCAAGGGGTACAGTGTTCTCGACATGGTCAGGGCTTACGAACGGGCTGCGGGCTCGAAGATACCGTACAGGATAACGGACAGGCGGCCGGGGGACATTGCGGCCTGTTACGCGGATCCTTCCAAAGCCCAACAGGAACTGGGTTGGAATGCCGTGCGGGATGTGGACGCCATGTGTCGTGACGCGCTCAGGTGGCAGACAGGAAACCCGGACGGCTATACATCGTGAACGGTGATAACCGGGGCCTCGCTGTCCATGAGCTGTTTCTTGAAATGATGAAATTCTTCCACGGTGATCAGATCTCGGCTCAGGAGATCCACCAGTTCGGACAACTCCCGGATCTGGTGGGAACCTGAGGCGATCAGGTGTCCCGAACCCATGGGAAGGCCGGGGGCCATGGATTGGTTCGGGATGTTCGGGCTTTCCAGTCTCAGGGACGCCATGCCGCCGAACAGGCTGACCTCGACGGTCCGCCCTGAAAATTCGGGCAGGGCCATCATATCGCGCAGCTGCCTTCCTTCCTGGCTCATTTTCTTCTGGAGCAGATAGCCGCCAAGGAAAATCAACAGGGAACCGCCGACGAGAATCCAGATCATGTACTGGACGATAAAGCCGAAAAAGAGGATCAGGCATCCCACGCCGGCGATCAGCGCGACGTGGAGCAAAAGAATCAGGTGGGCTGCGAAAATGCTTTTCAGAAGTCCGCCAGGTTCTTTTTGTGTGTTTGATTTCATGTTTTTTCAAAACCCCGGATTGATGAGTCGTTGCGCCATGGAAAAATCGTTGCTGGAAGCGCATTTTCTTATCTGAGTGTTTAAAAGAGAAACAGTCAAAAGTCAAGTCTCAAGGATTGGAATGCTTGGACATAGCATGGGCCAGTCTCAGATTTTATCCTCGATTCCGAAATCAATAAGATGGGAAAGGTGTATTGACCGGTGTTAAGAAACCTGGAAATGTTTCCGAAGAAAAAAATGGTAACTATTCAAAAATACAGTGAAAAAAACGGTCTATTTGAGCGGAGCCCTTGAAAAAAGCATTTCAATGTCCATGTTGGTTAACAGACCCCCGGCACGAAGCCGTTTGAGTTTGAGCCCTTACTTTCAGAAGCCGGAGATAAAAGTGAGGTTTGGGATGACAGGCCGTTGTTACCCCGGCTGGCCTTTGTGAGAATGCTAAAAAACAGACATGATCAGTATGTTTATCATGCCTGCGACAGATTGTTTCTCCGAAAGAAGGATTGGAGCGACGATGTTGGGCCATTTTATGAGATTTCTTATGTGAAGGGCACCGTATGCAAAAAGAATTTTTCGACATTACCGGCATGACCTGCTCTGCATGTTCCAACCGGGTCGGCAAAGCCGTAGCCGCATTACGTGGTGTTGACGATGTGAACGTGAACCTTTTGAAAAACACAATGGCCGTTAGTTTTGATGCAAACGCTGTTTCAGAAATGGATATCGTGAATGCCGTGACAAAGGCCGGTTACGGGGCTTCCCGGCATGCCCGCAACACTGAAAAAATCACAAACGACATCCCGGGGCCTGATCCTGCCAGCATGGAACTGGCCGAGATGAAACAACGGTTGATTGTCTCCATTTTTTTTACGGCCCCTCTTTTTTATATCGCGATGGGCCCTATGATGGGACTGCCCCAGCCCGGTGTTTTTCACGGTGCGGAAAACGCGTTTGCCTTGGCTCTGACGCAGTTGTTGCTGACCATACCCGTCATGTTTGTCAACTTCAGTTTTTATCGGACAGGATTTAAAACCCTGTTTTCCGGTTCTCCCAACATGGATTCGCTTATCGCCATTGGTTCAGGCTCTGCGGCTCTTTTCAGCGTGTATGCTGTCTATAAAATGGCTTTTTCCATTGGGCGGGCTGATGTTACAACAGCGCAGCACTTTGCCGAAAACCTGTATTTTGACTCAGCAGCGATGATTCTGACCCTCATTGTCCTGGGAAAATTTTTAGAGGCCAGAGCCAAAGGCAGGACGTCAGAGGCTATTGCCAGGCTTATGGACCTGGCACCCAAAACAGCCACAGTGATGCGTGATGGCAAGGAAACCATCATTCTTCGTGAGAACGTAAACGTCGGGGATATTCTGGTCGTCAAGACCGGGGAAAGTGTTCCTGTGGACGGGGTTATCACGGAAGGAAGTGGCTTTTTGGACGAATCGGCCCTGACAGGCGAAAGTCTTCCTGTGGAAAAACTTGAGGGCAGCATGGTCACAGGGGCGACCATCAACAAATCCGGGCATTTTTTAATGCGTTCCACCAGGGTGGGTGAAGATACGACCCTTGCCCAGATTATCAGGCTGGTGGACGAGGCCACCTCGTCAAAGGCTCCCATTGCACGGCTGGCAGACAAGATCAGCGGTGTTTTTGTGCCTGTAGTTATCGTTATCGCCGTTCTTGCTTCGGCTGTTTGGCTGCTGCTCGGTTATGAAATCGAGTTTGCGCTGTCCATCGGCATCGCGGTGCTGGTTATCTCGTGCCCCTGCGCCCTTGGGCTGGCAACACCAACGGCGATCATGGTGGGCACCGGACTCGGTGCAACACGCGGTATTCTGCTAAAATCCGCTGAAGCCATTGAATTGGCCGGTGTCATCGATACCGTCGTGCTGGATAAGACCGGTACCGTGACCGAGGGCAGGCCGGTCGTTACCGATATCCTTCCAGTCAAGGGTCTTTCTGAAACCGAAGTGCTTGTTCTTGCCGCTTCTTTGGAAAATTTGTCAGAACACCCCCTTGGCATGGCAATCGTCAATGAAGCGAAAAAACAAAACCTTTTGTTTCGTAAAGTGGAGGATTTCACTCAAACGCCAGGACAAGGGATATCCGGCGTCATCGATGGGCTACGCCATGTGGCGGGTAACGCAAAAATGCTTCTGGCAGAAGGCATTTCAAATAATCTTGAAAGCAAAGAAGGGGATTTTTCCGCTGAGGGTAAAACTGTTTTATACTTCGCACGGGATCGGGAACTGGTCGGACTTGTTGCGGTTGCCGATGTGATCAAAAAAAGCAGCCATAAGGCAGTGTCCGAACTTGAACGCATGGGCATAGAAGTGATCATGCTGACAGGTGATAGCGCCAAAACAGCAGAATCTGTGCGCCGACAGGCAGGTATCAACAAGGTTGTGGCCGAAGTCCTGCCTCAGGACAAGGAGCGTGAAATCCGCGCCTTGCAGGGCCATGGCAGGAAAGTCGCCATGGTCGGAGACGGCATTAACGATGCTCCGGCTCTGGTCCGTGCGGATGTAGGCATCGCTATTGGAGCGGGAGCAGATGTGGCTATTGAATCAGCGGATATCGTGCTGATGAAAAGTGATCTTCTGGATGTGGTTTCTTCCATACAGCTCAGCAGGGCTGTGATGCGAACCATTCGCCAGAATCTGTTCTGGGCTTTTATCTATAACTGTATCGGTATTCCAGTGGCAGCGGGCGTGTTTTACTCTTCTTTGGGATGGACGCTCAGTCCCATGATCGCGGCTGCTGCCATGAGCTTCAGTTCTGTCAGCGTCGTGAGCAATGCTCTAAGACTGCGTTTGTTCAACCTGAACCATGACAATACGCCAAAAAACCAAAATTTCAACAGGTTGGAAAAAGAGCCTACAGACGTTTCTGCTGAGCCAGTTGATTTTGAAGAACAAAAGAGAACCACGATGAAAAAGATTATCAAAATTGAAGGAATGAATTGTGGTCATTGCACGGCATCGGTTGAAAAGGCTCTGAAGGCTGTCGTCGGCGTCACCGATGTAAGCGTTGATTTGTCCTCCAAAAGTGCAACGGTTGAAGTCGAGAATGTATCGGATGAGACATTGAAAAAAACTGTGGTCGATACGGGGTTTGAAGTGGCAGGTATTGAGTGATCAACGCTATCTCTAACCTCTGGGATGGTATTTCCCATGGATGTTTTTCAGGTGATCCCGGGTGATATGGGTGTAGATCTGGGTGGTTGAAATGTCCGAGTGCCCCAGCATGACCTGGACCACCCTCAGGTCCGCGCCTCCTTCAAGGAGGTGGGTGGCGAAGGAATGGCGCAGGGTGTGGGGCGAGATGTTTTTAACGATTCCAGCCTTGACCGCATAGCGGTTCAGGAGTTTCCAGAACCCCTGGCGTGTCATGGGTTTGTTTTCCCTGGCCACGAAAAGAAAATCACTTGACCTGCCCTTGAGCAGGTAGGGCCGGCCGTATTTCAGATAAAACTCGATTTTCTCCCGGGCGTAACTCCCCATGGGCACCACCCTTTCTTTTGAACCTTTCCCGAATACCCGGACAAACGCGGCTTCCAGGTTCACGTCACGAACAGGAAGAAGGATCAGTTCGCTGACCCGGAGCCCCGATGCGTATAGCAGTTCGATCATGGCCGCGTCCCGGATCCCCCGGGGCGTGGTTCTGTCCGGTGCGTCGATCAGTTTTTCCACATCGCCCGATGTCAGGGTGTCGGGGAGCCGGAGACCGCTTTTGGGAAAATCGATGAGCTTGGACGGGTCCTTGGACAGGATTTTTTCCATGTGAAGAAAACGGTAGAAACTCCGGATGGACACCAGGTGTCTGGCTCTTGACCGGGGCGACAGTCCTTCATCCCGGAGGTTGATCAGGTGTTTCAGGATCAGGTAGGTATCTTCGTCGGTCACCCTGCCGTTCTGGTTTTCAGCCAGGAACGAGGCGTAGCGGGCCAGGTCTCGGCTGTACGATTCCAGGGTTTTTCCGGAAAGTCCTTTTTCGACCTGGATGTAATTCAGGAATAGGTCGATCTGACGGTCCACGGATGACATGGTTTCCACCTGTTTTAGCGTCACATGGCCAGGATAAAATGGTCATAATCCAGAGTGTTCAGGACCTCACCTCCGTTTTCAGTGACAAGGACCATGTTCTCCAGGCGGATACCGCCCCATTCGGGAAGGTAGATGCCCGGTTCCACCGTGACGATCATCCCTCGTTCAAGGATGGATTCCTTGATGGGGCCCAGACGGGGAGCCTCGTGGATTTCAAGACCCACACCGTGGCCCAGGCCGTGACCGAAGAAATCGCCGAACCCTTTTTCCCGGATATGATTCCGGGCGATGGTGTCCACGGTTTTCGTGCTGACACCGGGTCTGATGGCTTCGATGGCCATCTTCTGGGCCTGGAAAAGAATGTCGTAGAGTTTCAAAAACGTGTCGTCAGGCTTTCCGGGAACCACGGTGCGGGTGGTGTCACTGCAATACCCGTTGAAGACCGCCCCCCAGTCGAAAAGAAGGGGCTCGTTTTCCCGGACGGCCCTTGACCCTGGAATGGCATGGGGCAGGGCGCTGTTGACCCCCGAAGCCACGATGGAGGGAAAGGAGAGGCCTTCGGCTCCCGATTCCCTCATGGCTTTTTCAAGTTCCCAGGCCAGATCTTTTTCCGTCACCCCGGGTTTCACTTTTTTCAGTGTCTCCAGGTAGGCTGATTCGGCGATGGCCAGGGCTTTCCGGATCAACGACACCTCGTCGTCGGATTTGATCACCCTCAGATCGTCCACCACCGCGTCGGCAGGGACAAATTCCGTTTTGACGTTGTTGGAATTGAGACTTTCCTTGATTTTGCAGTATGCGGCGTAGGACAGACGACTGCCCTCAAAACCCAGTTTCCTGCACCCGAGGGCGTTCAAAATTTCAGGAATCAGATCCTGAATTCCTGTTTTGTAGCAGCGGACCTCAAAGCCCGGAGCCTCGTTCGCCGCCTGGGTGACGAAGCGGGAGTCGGTCAGGAGAAAAAGATCTTTCTCCGTGATGATCAGGGCGCCGGCCGATTCGTCGATGCCCGTGTCATGGGCCGCAAAGCCGCTTAGAAAGCGCCGGTTGGACTGGTTCAGGACAAAAAAAGAATCCAGCTTGTTTTTTTTCATGCGGTTTCTGAAGTCATTCAGCCGTTGTTCGATGATCGTGTCCACATTCCGCTCCCTGGAATAACCGTTGTTAGTCGTGACGATGAGACCTCACACCCATAACACAAAGACCCGGAGGATTAAAACGGTAAATATTCAGCGGGCCACGCATCTGAATCCCAGGATGTTGGCGGTATAGTCTTCTTTGAAAATAAATCGGGACCAGAGGGACACGGGCTGGCTCGAAATCCAGCTTCCCCCCTTGGCGATGGCGTAGTGTTGGGCGGACTGGGGCGAATAGGGCGAGGGGATCATGTCCGACGTCCATTCCAGGACGTTACCCAAAAGGTCGGCGATTTTGTACTCATTGACAAAATCCAGATACCGGTCCACGGGTGTGGTCTCCGAGATGGCGCTTTTTTCCATGTTGCAGGCCTGGTCCATCCAGGCGTTGCCCCAGGGATAGATGAAGCCTTTGTCCGTTCGGCCCGAGGCTTCCCACTGGGCCTCGCTGGGCAGGGTTTTCCCGACCCACGAGGCAAAGGCGAAGGCGTCTTCCAGGCTGACCTGAACCACCGGGTGGTTCAGGCGGTGGGCGATGGTGCTCGATGGGCCGTCAGGATGGTACCAGCAGGCCCCTTTGACGATCTGGTAGCTGAACGTGGCGTTCCATACCGAGCGGATCTGGCCTGTTTTCCTGTCGGTGGTTTTCCTGAAACGCCCGGTGTAAACCGTTCCGTGCCCTTTTTTTTCAGCTGTGGTCCTGTATCCTGTTCGTGCGACGAAAACTTCGAAAAGAGCGTTGGTGACGGGGAACTTCCCGATGTAGAAATCGTCGAGAATGACTTCGTGTTCTGTGGCCTCGTGTTTCTGGGGAGCAGGGCTTCCGATGGTGTAACGGCCTTTCGGGATATGCAGGTAACTGTTGTAGTACCTGTCCATGGCCGTCAGCTCTTTGGTGAACTGTTCGGAAAGGCGCCTTTTTTCCTCGTCGGGGCCTATGGGGGGCTGGTCGCTGTCGTCCGGAATTCCGATTCCGCCTGATTCTTTCTGGAACTCCTGGGGCGGATACGGCTGGAGTTCCTCTTCGTCGATGATGTCCACTTCATTTTCATCGATTTC
>CAZWTY010000003.1:25955-27605 GCA_964637565.1 uncultured Desulforapulum sp. | reverse complement strand
ACTTCTTCGATCTCGTCCTCGTCCACGATATCAACCTGATCCTCATCGACCTCTTCAATTTCGTCCAGGTCAATTTTTTCCAGGTCGTCGAGGTCTTCGGTCATTTGGCCGGCCATGTCCGGGTTTTCCTGGCCCGGGCCTTCGGATTCTTCACTGAAAGGCCCGGAGCCGCTTCCAGGTGCCGCGGATTCTCCTGTTTCAGATCCCAGCATTTTAAGAACATTCTGGATATTTTCGAGAAGTTCAGATGATCTGGGCGTGCGGAGTTCGTCGCTGTTTTTTTCGATAAAATCACCGATGAGTTTCAGCACATCGGCAACCTGCATCAGGTCGATATGGGCACCCGACTTGATGGATTGGGCGAAGGCGCTCAGACGCTCGTTCTTCGCTTCGTCGGACATGACAAACAGATGGTCCGGACCGACGGTGATTCCTTCGGGGTTCAAACCTTTTTGAAACAGGGCCTTGAGGTCGGAATTGACGGTGGAGCGGATGGAACTCAGATTTTTTCTTTTGGACCGGATCTGTTCAGGATCATCGGGAAGATTCCAGATGTCGCGGATCAATCGGTCAGGGTCGGGTTTTTCCACCAGAAGCACATCGATGTCCGGTGCGTACCGTGACAGGACGGCCTGGATGTACTTGTGTTTCAGGGTGTTGGGATTGGAATAGTCCAGGCTCGATACCACGTTTTCGATGCCTTCGTACGTGATGACATAGCTGAGTCCCTGTCCCTGTGAACCTGAAATCATCCGACCTCGCTGGGGATACTATCGTGTCAAGTGGTCTTTTTTTGTTAAAGTACCCTGTTTTTCGGGGAAAGACCATCCATAAAAACGCCGCTGGGCAAAAAGAAAATCATATGAAAAACATAAGGAAAGACGGATTTGATGGCGGGCCTTCTTTCAAACGGAAAAATAATATGTTAGAAAGGAATTCATTTTTAAAAAAATCATTTGCCGGGGATTTACCATGGGTCATGTGATCTGTATCGCCAATTTCAGGGAACAAAGCGGAAAGACCAGCACGGCGGTCAATCTTGCCGCGTCCCTGGCTGTCCTTGAGCGGAAAACCCTTCTTGTCGACTGTTCGCCCGATGGCAGGGCGTCGGAAGGGCTTCTTCCGGACAGTGACGACACGGCTTTCGGACTGTTCGACGTTCTGTCGGGAATCGTCAGCGCCAGGAGCGCCGTGTCGGACACGGTTCTGCCCTATCTTCAGATTCTTCCCTTCGGTGAAGGAGGGGGCAGTCTGGACAGGATGCTTGCCATGAATCCGGACAGGGAAAAAATCCTTTCCATCGTCATGGAAAAATTCCGCGAAGCATACGATTATATCGTCTTCGATACCCCTTCCACGAAAGGACTGCTGTCACGGAGCGCCGTGATAGCCGGCGACAGCCTGATCATTCCGGTGCCGTCAGGGGACAGGGCGGCCCGTGACGTGAAAGAGGTCCTGGCTTATTCCGGCCGTCTTCGTCAGGGTGGGGATAATCCGCTGAAGCTGTCAGGCGTCCTGTTCAACCGTTGCGACCCAGAGGGCATGTCGCAGGCCCATGACCTTGGGGGACTTGAAAAAGCCGTTTATCCGGTTCCCATTCCCCTGTCGCAGGATGTGGACCCATGCCGACCGGCCTGTCTTTGTGATATG
>CAZWTY010000003.1:0-25855 GCA_964637565.1 uncultured Desulforapulum sp. | reverse complement strand
CATTCCCCTGTCGCAGGATGTGGACCCATGCCGACCGGCCTGTCTTTGTGATATGAAATCACCTGTTACCGAAGCTTTTTTCGATCTCTGCTACGAATTCTTGTACCGTGACAGCCTTTGATCCGCGTGAAAAAGAGGGATGAACCATTGAAAATTACTGATTCGGAGTCCATAAAAAAAGGGGAAAGTGATTTTATCGACAGCCTGATCGGTGAGCTGGACTGGCAGGCCATTGAAACCCTTCTCAAGGAAAAGTACAGATTGAAGCTCCATGACGACGTGGAGTACAAACGGGGAGACCTGGTCGTTCACGGCTCGTCCATCGCCTACAAGCTCGACTTCGATGTCCGCGTCACCCTTTCTCTGGTGGTTGGCCGAGACGGGGAGTGCGTCGACATTCGGGCTTCGGGAAGCGGGGGAGACGCAGGTGAGGGTGAGGAATTCCCGGGCGATATGGATGGGTTGGCCAGTGGCGATGAGGAACGCCTTGAACACGAACCCCGCGGCAGGGATCTCAGGGCACATGAAAAAAAGAAAGAGGAAATGGCGTTGCACCTTGCGTCCATGATTGACGAAATCAACGGTTGATGGCCCCTCGCCTTTCAAAACGACGTGATTCCGCCTGTGTCCTTGATTCGGGAAAAATCAGGTGTTATAGTAATAACCATTGATGAACATTGTGTTTTTTTATGCCTTGAACGGGCCGGCCCGAAAAAAAATCATTTTTTTCTGAACATCCAGCCATTTCTGTCGATATTTGGTTAAGACCACAGGGGCCGGGGAGTCAGCAGCCCGTGACTTCGTCATACCGGGCCCATTCAGGCGGCGCAGCATCTTCATCTTGTAAAGGACAACCTATGGAAAACCCCCATGTGTCGGCTTTTGACAGCGTCTATGTCAAAGAGCAGCTTGACATGATCCTTGAAAAAAATTTCAGAAAACTCGATCAGATCGATGTACTCGGACATACCCTGCCTCTGGATATGGTCACCGTTGCGTCTCTCCACCTTCTGGCTGAACGTGAAAACGAAATTGAGGAAGAAAACGCCGACAAGCGCAGGTATGACAAGAACACGTTTCTCAATGACCTGGCTGAGATGGGTTTCGAGGTTGATGAACCGCTGATGTCGAAACTTCAGAACATCATCGACCAGGGATTTGTGGAGATCAACGCCGAGGGCGGTTATCACACACGGCTCGAAGCCATGGAAATGGTCAGCCATATCAACCGGATGTTCCCCGGGATGCCGGGGATGAACCTTGTCGCCTATATCCTTCAAACCCTTGAGGAAATCCTGTCTGGACGCAAAGAGTGCGATGACGGCCTGGAACAGTTCGACAAGGCTCTGGTTTCCCGTGGCAAGCCTCTGACCTTTGTCCATCTCCGAACGGAAAAACGAACGGAATCCCAAAGGGCCCAGGAGCGGATCAAGCGGGCCATTGAACGGGAGGAATTCAAAAAAGCCTCTGAAAAACTCAAGACGATCAACAGCGAAAAACTGTCGAGACTTCGCGCCAGCATCCTTCGTGAAAAGGACCCCATGGTCGTCACCAAAAGGGCCATCGGGGCTGATGAAATCCGGATCAAGGAAATTTCCCCGCAGAAAATCAAAGAGGCCCGTGAGCGGGAAAGGCTGGAAAAAGAACGCCTGGAGGCGGAAAGGCTTGAAAGGGAAAGGCTTGAACTTGAGCGGAAACGCCAGGAGTTGGAGCGCCTGGCCCGTGAACAGGCGGAGCGGGAGCGCCTTGAACGCGAGCGGCTTGAAACGGAAAAAAGGGAGATGGAAGCGCGTCTTCAGGCCGAACGGGAACAGGCGGAGCGTGAACGCGCTGAACGGGAGAGGGTTGAGCAAGAAGAATCCGAGCGGCTGAGACAGGAACAAGAGGAGGCCCTGCGGGTTGCCCGGGAACAGGAACGCCTGCGCCAGGAAGAGGAACGTCTCGCACGCGAAAGCCGCGAGCGGGAGCTGAGCATTGAAGAGCAGATCGCCGCCTTCGAACAGCAGCAGGCCACGGTCTGCCCCTTGTGCCAGCAGGGAAAAATCGTGAAGGAAACCACTGAAAGCAACCGGGATTATTATCGCTGTGACAACAAAATGTGCAAGTTCATCAGCTGGGACAGGCCCCATCCTTACCGCTGCCCCCAGTGCGGGAATGCCTACCTGCTGGAATTCCGCAAGCAGGATGGAAGTTACGGGCTGAAATGCCCCCTGGCCACCTGTTCCTATGTCCAGGCCGATCTGTCCAATCCGGCCATGAACCCGGTGGCGCCTTCCGTTAATCCGGCATCTCCGCCCCCGTCTCCAGCGCCCGGAGCCGAACCACCTAAAAAGAAGGTGCTGGTCAGAAGGCGGCGTTAATCCACCGTCACGGTTCCATGACGTGTTTCGGGGGGACGAAGCAGGCCAGTTCGCCTTCGAACACGGTTTCCCCGTCTTTTTTTACCTGGACCGACACGCTTCTTTTTTTACCTTCGCTGGACGTCACCCGGGCCTCGGCCACGAGCATATCACCCGCTTTTGACGGCTTCAGGAATTTCATCTGAGCCCCTCCGAGAACCACGTTGGGGTGGTTTACCGCCAGCATGGCCGCGTAATCCGCAAGGCCGAAGACAAATCCACCGTGAACCAGGCCCGAATCATCGGCCGCCATGCAATCCAGGGTTTTCAGCTCGACGACGCAGCGGTTTTCTTCAACAACAACGGGATGTCCACAGAGACTCTGGTCAATTTTCTGGTGTGTGAGGATGGATAGGGTCATGGTTTTATCCTTTTGATAATTCAATCCTTATTAATTTGACTTTGTAACTTTGCCCAACAGTTCCCAACCCTGTCATTCCGGGCGGTCTCCAACATGGCGGATCGTTTGAACCATCTTCGAACTCGGCAAAAACCATAGGCTCGAATTCCGAAGCCGAACCGGAATCCACGCCTGCATGTGCATCTGTTCCCGAAAATTCATGCGTCCTTTCCATCTCGATCATGGATTCCGGGTCGGCTTCTATAACCAGACACCGCACAGGTCGGAGATGTCCGGTAAAACAGGACTCTCTGAAGAAACCAAGGCCGCCCGGAATGACAATTTCGGGAAGAACCGAATATTTTTCAGCGGTTTTTTCATCAAGCACGGTTAACGTATGTATGCTTACGAAGTAAATTAATACCGATAGCCCGGTATCCTACGTTTTTTTTTCGTGAAAAACCATAAATTTCTTGCCTTCAATCGCCCTGAAAGCCTATACATGACCGGGTGGTCACCTGGCCGTTGGGCCGGATGGCCGCTGGAAAACAAGGGCATAAAAACCGGATGGATAACCATGGATATTATTGTCAGGGACAACAATCTCAAGCCAGTTCTGGAAAAATTTCTTTCGGGAGAACGTCTGGATTTTGATGACGGACTCGCGTTGTACACCAGCCACGATCTCGTCGCCGTAGGACGCATGGCCGACCGTGTTCGCCGGGAAAAATACGGGAACAAGGCGTATTATGTGTACAACCAGCACATCAACTACACCAACGTCTGCACCAACATGTGTTCGTTCTGCGCCTACGCCGAGGAAGAGGGGAGCGACAAGGCCTACACCTGGTCCATCGAGGAGATCAGGAAGAGGATTCTCGACCGCATCGACGAGCCGGTAAAAGAGCTGCACATCGTGGGCGGACTGAACCGCAACCTGACCTTCGATTATTTCACGGACATGCTGAAGATGATCCGTGAAACGCGTCCCGACGCGGCCATCAAAGCCTTTACCGCCGTTGAGATCGACTACCTGACCAACCTTTCGGGCGGTACCCTTGCCGAAACCGTGGATCGCCTTAAAGCCGCCGGCCTGATGATGATGCCCGGCGGGGGCGCCGAGGTGATGAGCGACCGGATTCACGACACCCTGTTTCCCAAGAAGATCGGAAAAGACCGCTGGCTGGAAGTCACGGAGGCGGTTCACCGGTCCGGCCTCAAAACGAACGCCACCATGCTTTACGGCCACATCGAGACCCTGGAGGAACGGGTGAACCACCTTATCACCCTTCGGGATCTCCAGGACAAAACCTCGGGTTTTTCGGCGTTCATCCCCCTGGCCTTCCATTCAAAGAACACGAAACTTTCGGATCTGCCTCAGACCACGGCCATGGATGACCTGAAAACCATCGCCATCGCACGGCTTCTCCTGGACAACATCCCCCACATCAAAGCCTACTGGGTGATGATCGGTGAGAAACTGGCCCAGACCGCCCTGTTCTTCGGGGCCGACGACCTGGACGGCACCATCATCGAGGAGAGGATCACCCACACGGCCGGGGCGAAATCCGCCAAAGGGCTGTCCAGAAACAGCATGGAACATATGATCCGCTCGGCGGGGCTTGTTCCTGTGGAACGGGATTCGTTCTACAACGAGGTGGGAGGTGCCGCATGATCGAGACCATCTACAGCAAAGTGGTGCAGGGGATACGGCTGACCAGGGACGAAGCCCTGGATCTTTACGCCAACGGCGATTTTCTCGTCCTGGCCCAGCTGGCGGACGGCATACGCCGCCTTAAACATCCGGAAAACCGGGTGACCTTCGTGGTCGACCGGAACATCAACTACACCGATGTCTGTGTGTCCGAATGCCGCTTCTGCGCCTTTCACAAAAAAGCCGGCAAAGGCGATGGCTATGTGATCACCCGTGACAGCCTGACGAAGAAGATCGAGGAAACCCTGGCCCTGGGGGGAACCCAGATCTTGCTCCAGGGCGGCATGAATCCTGACCTGAATGTCGATTTCTACCTGGATCTCCTGCGCTATATCAAAGACCGTTTCCCCATTCACATCCACGGCTTTTCCCCGACGGAAATCCATTATATCGCCGACAAAAACGGCCTTTCGATCAAAGAGGTGATTCGGACGTTCATGGAGGCGGGTCTGGGGTCGATTCCGGGCGGCGGGGCCGAAATCCTCGTGGACGAGGTGAGGCATGCCGTATCCCCCCGGAAATGCACGGCCGGACAGTGGCTCGACGTGATGGAAACGGCCCATGGTCTGGGCCTACGCACCACGGCCACCATGATGTTCGGCCATCTCGAGAAACCGGAACACATCGTCGAGCATCTGGACAGGATACGCGGTCTTCAGGACAGGACGGGCGGCTTTACCGCCTTCATCCCCTGGACTTTTCAGCCGGGAAACACGGACATCGACGTGGTGCCGAAAACCGGTGCGGAGTACCTGAGGGTCCTGGCCCTTTCACGGATCTATCTGGACAATGTGGACAACGTCCAGGCTTCCTGGGTGACCCAGGCTGACAAGATCGCCCAGACCGCCCTGTTTTTCGGGGCCAACGACATGGGAAGCACCATGATCGAGGAAAACGTGGTGGCGGCGGCCGGCGTGGATTTCATGCTGCCCATGGACGAACTGATCCGGCTGATCCGGACGGCAGGATACATCCCGGTCCAGCGTGACTGTTTCTACCATACCATCCGGGAGTTCTGACAGTCGTGAACCTCGAACCCATACTGGAGGAGCGTGAGGCCAAGATCGTTCACCGGGCCGGCTGGGTGCTGGCCGATGGTGACACGGTCATCCAAAACGGCTTTGTCCGGGTTGAAAACGGCGTGATCCGGGAAACGGGGTCTTTTCATTCTTCATGCCACGACAGGGTGGTTGACCACGGCGAAGGGCTTTTGATGCCCGCTTTTGTCAACGCCCACACCCATCTGGAACTCTCCGCCCTCAAAGGGCAACTGGCTTTTGGCGGGCGTTTTTCTGACTGGGTGAGAGACCTTCTGAAACACAGGGAAAGCCTGGGTTTTGACGGTCTGGTCCGGAGCATCGGACAGGGGCTGGATGAACTGCTTTACGGCGGAACCCTGGTGGTGGGGGATGTGTCGACCCTTGGCATCGTGTCGCCCCATGTCAGGAATTCAGCCCTTTCCGGTATCCTTTTCAGGGAGTATCTGGGAAACGATCTGCCCGATTTAACGCATAACCCGGATTCCGGTCGTTTTGTCAGGTCTTTTGCGGGGCACGCGCCCCATACCGCCTCGCCCGGCCTTTTGACGTTCCTGAAAAAAAGCTGCACAGACCTGGGTCGGCCCCTGTCCATCCATCTGGCCGAATCGGTTGACGAGTTTGAGTTTATCACCACGGGAAAAGGTGCCTGGGCTGATTTTCTGGGAGAAAGAGGCGTGGATTACAGCGACTGGGGGCTTCCATTTGAAAGCCCCGTGGCCTACCTGGACAGCCTGGGACTGCTGGGCAGCGGCACCCTGGCCGTCCACCTGATCCATGCCGGTAAAAAAGACATCGGGATCATGAAACAGCGGGGAGCCTGGGTCTGTCTCTGCCTGCGGAGCAACCGGAACCTTCACAACACCCTGCCCGACGTGGACACCCTGGTCCGGGAACAGGTCCGTCTCTGTCTTGGAACGGACAGTCTGGCCAGCACCGAGTCTCTTGGCATGGTCGATGAAATGCGCTTTCTGGCCCGGGCGTTTCCGGCTGTGGCCTTGAAAGAGATTTTTCGCATGGCCACATTAAACGGGGCCGAGGCTTTGGGACTCGGTCACGCGTTTGGATCGCTCAGGCCGGGAAAACGCGCCGCCATGGTTTACGCGCCCGTGAGGGCGTACTCTGAAAAAACACTGCTTGAAAAACTGCTGTCGTAAGGGGGGAAAGACATGGAAACACACCAAGAGGTCAGAATAGGCCGCATCAGTTACATCAACGTGGCCCCGGTCTACTACGGCCTCGACAGAACCATGAAACCCTCCTGGCTCACCATGGTCACCGAACCTCCGGCGGTGCTGAACGGCATGCTGGAGAGGGGGGACATCGTCCTGAGCCCGGTGTCCGCCGCCGCCTACGCCAAGAACCACGAACAATGGAAAATCATGCCCGATTTGTCCATCTCCAGTTTTGGAAAGGTGATGAGCGTGCTTCTGGTCAGCCGCTGCCCCCTTGAAGATCTCCACGGAAAACCTGTGTTTTTCACCGAAGAGTCGGCCACCGCCGCGGCCCTCTCCCGTTACTTTTTCGCCATTCGGAACGTTTCACCCCATATCGAGACAGGAAAAATCACCGATTCGGCCCGTCTGGCCGAAAAGGCCGACGCGGTGCTGGTCATCGGAGACGCGGCCCTTACCCAGAACTGGCCCGCTCACTTCAACCACGTCTACGATCTGGGAGACATGTGGAAAACCATGACGGGCCTTCCCTTTGTTTTCGCGGTCTGGGCTGTGCGCCGGGATTTCGCGGCCCGTCATCCAGAGACGCTGGACCGGATCAAATCCCTGTTCCGGGATTCGAAAAAACTCGGAGAGTCCCACAAAGACGACATCGTGATGAACGCCAGCCTGAAAACCGGCCTGACACAGGATCTGTGCCGGACGTATTTCGATCACCTGTTCTGCGATCTCGGCCCCTTGTTTCACAAAGGACTGGAAACGTACTTCCAGGGCCTGTACGAGCAGAAGATCATTTCTTCAAAGGTCAGAATCGAGTACGCATGATTTCAGATGAACGACAAACAGGTGGAGCTGGCCAGGGAAACGGGGGTTCCGTAACGTTTTCCCGCCAGGTCCGGGAAACGTTCAAGCTTTCCATCCCCATCATCATCGGCCATCTCGGCCATATGCTGATGGCCGTGACGGACAATGTGATGGTGGGCCGGATCGGGGCTGTCAGCCTCGCCGCCGCCGGGCTGTCCAACGTCCTTTTTTTCCTCGTCCTGGTCATGGGCATCGGGGTATCCGTGGCCATCACGCCCTTGGTGGCCCAGGCCCGAGGAGCGGGACAGAAGGCGGAGTGCGGCCTTGTGCTCCGCCAGGGGCTTCTGGTCTGTCTTCTTTCCGGAGCGGCGCTTTTCCTGATCACTTTGGGACTTGTGGAGACCCTGGAACACCTGGACCAGCCCGAGGAGGTGGTGGCCTCGTCCCGGATTTACATGACCATTCTGGGGTTTTCCATTTTCCCCATGATGGTGTTCCAGGCCTTCAAACAGTTTGCCGAAGGCCTCAGGGTGACCACCTCAGCCATGGTGATCACCCTCCTGGCCAACCTGGTGAACGTGTTCACCAACTGGGTGTTCATATTCGGGAATCTGGGGGCACCGGCCATGGGGCTTGCCGGAGCCGGGGTCGGGACACTGTTTTCAAGGATTTTCATGGCCGCAGCCATGGTGGCTGTGGTGGCCCGAAGTCCATTTCTCAGGACATTCGCCCCATTTTCCAGGGGATTTCATATCCACATCCCCATGATGAAAAAGCTGATGGGGCTTGGTGTTCCCACAGGACTTCAGTACGTGTTCGAGGTGAGTTCCTTTGCCGGCGCTTCGGTGCTGATCGGCTGGATTGGAACACGGGAGCTGGCGGCCCACCAGATCGCCCTCAACCTGTCCTCCATTTCCTACATGTTTTCCCTGGGGATTTCCGCCGCGGCCACGATCCGGGTGGGAACGGCCCTGGGTGGAAGAGACATCCGGGGTGCGCGAACGGCCGGATTTTCAGCCATCGCCCTGATCTGCCTGTTCATGGGTTTTTTCGCCATGGTGTTCATCTGTTTCCGGAGCTTCCTTCCGGGGCTGTACATTGATGAGAACGATGTGGTGATGATCGCCTCGCATATTCTTGTCGTCGCCGGTATATTCCAGTTCCCGGACGGAATCCAGGCGGTGAGCGCCGGAATGCTCCGGGGCGCCATGGATGTGAAGATCCCAACGTTCATCACGTTTGCGGCATACTGGATTGTGGGTCTTCCTGTGGGCTATGTCCTGGGGATACGGTTGGGACTGGGTGTTATCGGGGTGTGGATTGGGCTTCTCATGGGCCTCGGCGCCTCGGCGGTGATGATGCTGTCCCGTTTTCACCGGATAACAAGAAAAACGAAAAGAGGTCGTTGCCAAATTGTGTCCTGAGGGCAAAAGTCCTTCACGGTTTCATGGTAACCTGTGTTATACTTTCCCATCTTTATCGCATGTCCTGTTTCATATTCGCGTCCGGATCGTTTGATGACCTTATTTCAAAGGGATTCGTTGCCAATGAACATCCTGATTATCGACAGTTCACACGAAGACCGGGAGCAACTGAAGTTTTTACTGAACCTCGGTGGACATTTTGAGCTGATCTGTGTGGACTCCATATCCAAGGCCCTGAAACTGCTGGGTGTTGACGGGAGTCCGGACATGCTGAGCAAATCCTACGACCTGATCATCATCGATATCTTCATGGAAGGCGGAAAAGGAATCTACGCCTGTGAGAAAATCAAATCGGTGCCCCGGCTGAGGGATGTTCCGCTCATCGCCGTCACGGATACCCTGAGCATGGAACACATGCTGATGGCCTTTGAAGTCGGGGTGTCGGACTACATCAGCAAACCCCTTGAAAACAAGATCGAACTGATTCCACGGGTGAATTCGGCCCTCAACCTGAAAAAGGAGATGGAGGTCAGAAAAGCCCGTGAAAAAGACCTGAAAAAGATGACAGCCCTTCTAGAAGCTTCGAACAGGAAACTTCAAAGCGCGAACAGGCTGCTCAAGGCCATGGCGACCATAGACGGGCTCACCGGAGTCGCCAACAGGCGTTATTTCGAGATGGTGATCCGGCGGGAATGGAAAGTGGCGGTAAGGTCGAAAAGCAGTCTTGCCGTGCTTCTGGCCGACATCGATTATTTTAAATCGTTCAACGATATCTATGGGCACCAGCGCGGCGACAAATGCCTCCAGATGTTCGCCGCAGCCTTGAAAAACAGCCTGAAACGCCCGTCCGATCTGGTGGCGTGATTCGGCGGCGAAGAATTTATCGTCCTTCTTCCTGAAACCGATCAGCCGGGGGCGGAAGCCGTGGCCCAGCGCATGCAGTTTCTGGTGAAAGAAATGAAGGTCCGGCACGAAGGATCCAAGGTCAGTTCCCGGATCACGTTCAGCATGGGAATCTGCTGCCTGGTGCCTGATGAAAAATCCACGATTGAATGCCTGGTCGCTGCGGCCGACAAGGCCTTGTACCAGGCCAAGAAAGACGGCCGCAACCGTTATGTGGTTTGCCAGGATGACGTCGGCCCCGGCGCCCCGTGATATTCTTCGAGTTGTTTTGCCGGACCGGATCGCAGTCCGAATAAAAATCTTTTTTTTCACGTTGGTTTGTAGTATTCTCCACGGTTCAGCCTTCTCAGAGATCGGCGTTGATCGCGTTGAAGGACGGCGCACCATGAGGATACAATGGCGTATCCCACGGCCGGGTGTGGCTGATGGGACAGGTGTATCTATAATGACAGGAAGATCAACAAACAGATTTTAAGGACAGGACAATGAGCGATAACACATGGGCGTCTCTGCCGGAAGCCCAGGGGCTGTACCATCCGGCCCATGAACACGACAGTTGCGGAGTAGGGTTCACGGCGGCCATCGACGGGACGAAAAGTCACCGCGTGGTCCAAAACGGCATGGAAATTCTGAAAAACCTCATGCACCGCGGGGCTGTGGGCGGCGACCAGGCCACAGGCGACGGGGCCGGGATTCTGATTCAGGTTCCCGATGAATTTTTTCGAAAAGTCTGCCCGGAAGCGGGCGTCAAACTTCCGGATGAAGGGACATACGCCGCGGCCATGGTGTTCATGCCGCGGAACGACGACCTCCGCCGCCAGTGCACGGAGATCGTGGAACGTGTGGTCACGGACGAAGGCCTTGGTTTTCTCGGCTGGCGCGACGTTCCCTGCGACCTTGCGGCGATCAGCGGACAGGCCCTGGCGAAACGGCCGGAAGTCATGCAGTTTTTCGTGGACGGAAAAGGCCTCGAAGGCGACGGTTTTGAGCGGAAACTCTACGTGGTTCGCCGTCTGATCGAAAAAAAGGGTGACGGCCTCGCCATCGACGAAGGCTGTTTTTATATTTCAAGTCTTTCCTGCCGTACCCTGGTGTACAAGGGGCTTTTCACGGCGCCCCAGCTCCCGGCCTTTTACCCCGACCTTTCAGACGAGGCGATGAAAAGCGCCGTGGCCCTGGTTCACCAGCGTTACAGCACCAATACCTTTCCTTCCTGGGAACTTGCCCAGCCTTTCCGTTACATGGCCCACAACGGGGAGATCAACACCCTCAAGGGCAATCTCAACCACATGAAATCCCGTGAGGCATCCCTCCAGTCCGACCTTTTCGGGGACGACATGGCCAAAGTTCTGCCGGTGATCCGGGAAAAAGGAAGCGACAGTTCCAGCCTGGACAACGCGGTGGAGCTTTTGGTCAACGGTGGCCGGAGCCTCGACCACACCATGCTGATGCTGGTGCCCGAAGCCTGGGGAGCCAAATACCCCATGGGACCGGACCTGCGGGGATTTTTCGAATACCATGCGGGAATCATGGAACCCTGGGACGGCCCGGCCGCCATGGCCTTCTCCAATGGAACGGTGACCGGGGCCCTTCTGGACAGGAACGGCCTGCGTCCCGCCCGCTACACCATCACCCGGGACAACATGATCGTGTTCGGCTCGGAAACGGGTGTTCTTGAGATTGACCCCGCCAATGTGGCGGAAAAAGGGGCCCTTCGCCCCGGCGAAATCCTTCTTCTCGACTTCAGGAAAAAAAGAGTGCTGAAGAACAGGGAGGTCAAGGCCAACTGCGCGAGAAAGCAGCCTTACCGCCGCTGGGTGGAAGAGAACAGGATCACCCTTCGCGGGTTTTATGGAGCCGTGGTGCCCGTGGTTCCGGATTCGGAAAGCCTGATGCGCCGCCAGCGACTTTTCGGCTACACCCGGGAAGATCTGGACGTGATTCTGGGCCCCATGGCCGTGGAAGGTCAGGAGCCGGTGGGTTCCATGGGCAACGACGCGCCCCATGCAGTGTTGTCCGAGAACAACCAGCTTCTCTACAATTACTTTCGCCAGTTGTTCGCACAAGTCACCAACCCCCCCATCGACCCGGTGAGGGAAGAGCTGGTGATGTCCCTGATGACCTTTATCGGCAACAGCGGCAACATCCTGTCTGAAGTGCCCCAGAACAGCCGGCTGATCAAGTTGCTTCACCCCATTGTGAGCAACGAAGACCTGAACATACTCAAGGGACTGAAGCTTCAGGATTTCAGGAGTTCCGTCATTCCCATGGGTTTTCCCGCCGGCGGCTCGGGCCGGGACCTGGAAGACGCCCTGGAGCAGATCGGACGCCATGCGGAAAAGGCTCTGGCCAACGGAAGCCGCATCCTGATCCTGAGCGACAGGAATCTTTCGGACAACCAGGCCCCCATTCCGGCCCTTCTGGCTTCTTCCGCCCTGAACAAACACCTGGTCAGGCTGGGGCGACGGATGAACACCGGGATCGTGGTGGAAACAGGCGAAGCCCGGGAAGTGATGCACATCGCCCTGCTTCTGGGATACGGGGCCACGGCGGTGAATCCCTACCTTGCTTTTGAAACTGTAGCGGAACTGGCCGTCAAAAACCGTCTGACCAAGACGGTGGACGTGGCCAAAGCCATGGAGAACTACATCAAATCCCTGTGCAAAGGGCTTCTCAAAGTCATGAGCAAAATGGGGATTTCGACCCTCCGGAGCTACCGGAGCGCCCAGGTGTTCCAGGCCGTGGGTCTTTCCCGGAACGTGGTGGATCGCTACTTCACAGGAACGTCATCGGTGATCGAGGGCATCGGCCTGGACGAAATCGCCCATGAGGCGAACCAGCGCCACCGGGAAGCGTTCTACCATGTAGAAAGCGAACGGGACATCCTGCCTTCGGGCGGGCATTACCGGCTGAGAAAAGACGGGGAACGCCATCTCTGGACATCCCGGTCCATCAGCACCCTCCAGCATGCGGTGAGAACGGGGGACTACAGTCTTTACCGCCAGTACGCGGACATGATCAACGACCAGAGCCGGAAGCAGAGTACCCTCCGGGGCATGTTCGCTTTCAAATACGGCAACGCCGTACCCCTCCACGATGTGGAACCGGCTTCGGAGATCATGAAACGCTTCGTCACCGGGGCCATGAGTTTCGGCTCCATCAGCAAGGAGGCCCACGAGGCCATCGCCATCGCCATGAACCGGATCGGCGGCAGGAGCAACAGCGGCGAGGGCGGCGAAGACCCGGTTCGCTACATCCCCCTTGAAAACGGGGACAGCAAGTCCAGCGCCATCAAACAGATCGCCAGCGGCCGGTTCGGCGTGACCACCGAGTACCTGGTAAACGCCAGGGATCTCCAGATCAAGATCGCCCAGGGCGCGAAACCCGGGGAAGGGGGACAGCTTCCCGGTCACAAGGTGAATTCGGAAATCGCCAGGGTCCGCCATTCCACACCGGGCGTCACCCTGATTTCACCGCCTCCCCACCATGACATCTATTCCATCGAGGATCTGGCCCAGCTGATTTTCGACCTGAAGAACGTCAACCCCTCGGCCATTGTCAGCGTGAAGCTGGTGGCCGAAGCCGGGGTGGGCACCGTGGCCGCCGGTGTGGCCAAGGCCCACGCTGACGCGGTTCTGATCAGCGGGGGAGACGGCGGCACAGGGGCGTCCCCCCTGTCCTCGATCAAACACGCGGGCGGGCCTTGGGAAACAGGCCTGGCCGAAACCCAGCAGACCCTGATCCTGAACGGTCTCCGCGACCGGATACGCATCCAGGTGGACGGCCAGATCAAGACAGGCCGCGACGTGATCGTGGGGGCCCTTTTGGGCGCCGAGGAATTCGGTTTCGCCACGTCGATCCTGGTGACCCTGGGCTGTGTGATGATGCGCAAATGCCACAAGAACACCTGTCCGGTGGGAATCGCCACCCAGGATGAACGGCTGAGGCAGCTGTTCAACGGGAAACCGGAATTCGTGGTGAACTTTCTGCGCATGGTGGCCGAAGAAGCCCGGGAAATCATGGCCCGCCTCGGTTTCAGGACCATGGACGAGATCATCGGGCGTTCGGACCTCCTGGTCACCGATCAGGCCGTGACGTTCTGGAAAACCCGGGGCATCGACATGGGCAGGATCTTCCACAACCCCTGGGCCGGTGACGACACCGTGGCCCGGCGTGCGATCCGTACCCAGCCTTCGGATATCGACGACGTGTTTGACCTGGACCTGATCAAACAGGCCAGGCCGGCCCTGGAAGATGGTGAGAAGGTCGAGATCACGGCCCGGGTGAAAAACTGCATGCGGACCGTGGGCACCATGCTGTCCGGTGAAATCGCCCGGCGGTACGGTGACAAAGGTCTTCCCGAAGACACCATCGTCTGCCGTTTCAACGGTTACGCGGGCCAGAGTTTCGGCGCATTCGCGGCCAGGGGACTGACCATGATCCTTGAAGGCGAGGCCAACGATTACCTGGGCAAAGGACTTTCCGGCGGAAAGATCATCGTGAAACCCCAGGCTGAATGCACCTTCGATCCGTCGGACAACATCATCGCAGGAAACGTGCTTCTCTACGGCGCCACATCCGGCGAAGCTTATATCTACGGCAAGGCCGGGGAACGTTTCGCCATCCGGAACAGCGGGGCAACAGCCGTGGTTGAAGGCGTGGGCGACCACGGCTGCGAGTACATGACAGGCGGCCGGGTGGTGGTTCTCGGAGAAACGGGCATCAACTTCGCCGCAGGCATGAGCGGCGGCATGGCCTATGTCTATGATCCGGACCAGGTTTTCGACCAGCGGTGTAACCTGGAAATGGTGGACCTTGAAATCATCGCCGACAGCGGGGAAGCCGGAGAACTGAAGGCCATGATAGGCCGTTACGCGGATTACACGGACAGCGCCAAGGCCCGTGAGATTCTTGCCAACTGGGACGAGTGCCTGCCCAACTTCGTGAAGGTGTTCCCCATGGAATACCGGAAGGTGCTGGGGCAGATGATCCGTGAAGACGTGGAAACAGAACGACAGGAGATTCAGCATGGGTAAAGATACAGGTTTTCTTGATTATAAACGGTGTGAGCCGGGTTACAGGAACGTGGAAGAGCGGCTCAAAGATTTCAGGGCCGTGGAGAACCTGCCCGACGAGGAAGAAATTTACGATCAGGCGGCCCGCTGCATGGACTGCGGCATTCCGTTCTGCCATGATTACGGTTGCCCACTTTTGAATATCATTCCCGAGTTCAACGAGCAGGTGTACCGGGGCGACTGGAACTGCGCCCTGTCCGTTCTTCTGGCCACCAGCAGTTTTCCCGAATTTACGGGCAGGGTCTGCCCGGCCCCCTGCGAGGCGGCCTGCGTGGATTCGGTGAACGGCGACCCGGTGACCATCCGGCAGATCGAACTGGCCATCATTGAAAAGGCCTTTGAAAAAGGGCTGATGAAACCCCAGCCTCCCGAATACTACCACGACGCCAAAGTGGCGGTGATCGGGGCAGGGCCTGCCGGACTGGCTGCGGCCCAGACCCTCAACAAAGCCGGTTACCCTGTGACGGTCTATGACGAAGCGCCCCAGCCGGGCGGTCTTTTGAGATACGGCATCCCCGATTTCAAGCTGGAGAAAAGCGTGGTGGAACGCCGTATCCGCCTGATGGAAGACGAAGGGGTGGTGTTCGAGCCCAACGTGCTGGTGGGCAAGGATATCTCCACACGGTATCTGATGAATCACTACGACGCGGTGGTCCTGACCTGCGGAGCCCGGAAACCCAGGGATCTCCAGGTTCCGGGTCGTGAGCTGACCGGCGTTTTTTTCGCCATGGATTTCCTGACCCAGCAGAACAAACGGGTGGGCGGGGAGCCGATCTGCGATTCCTGCAACATCACGGCGTCGGGCAAGAAAGTGGTGGTGATCGGCGGCGGCGATACAGGATCGGACTGCATCGGCACATCCCTGAGACAGGGGGCCAGGGAGGTGGTCCAGCTGGAAATCCTTCCCAAACCTCCGGTCGAAAGGGCCGACAGCACGCCCTGGCCCATGTGGCCCCTCCAGCTCCGTGAATCCCATGCCCACAAAGAGGGCGGAACCCGGCGCTGGTCCGTGTCCACCAAGGCCTGCCATGGTGAAAACGGCGTGCTCAAGAAAATCAGCTGCGTGGAAGTCCGGTGGGAAACCGTCGATGGCCGTTCCGTGCCCCGGGAGATTCCGGGTTCGGAATTCGACATCGAGACGGACATGGTGCTTCTGGCCATGGGTTTTACCGGTCCGGGCAACGAATCGTTGATCAGCGATTTCGGCCTTGTGACAGACAACCGGGGCAACGTGAAAGTCGATGAAAACATGATGACCAGTGTCAAGGGCGTCTTTTCCGCAGGAGACATGGCCAACGGCCAGTCCCTGGTGGTGACGGCCATTTATTCGGGCAAGCAGGCGGCCCAAGGAGTGATCGGCTACCTGGCCTCCCGGTCCGGCCACGCCGTGGCAAGTTGAACTGACCTTGGGGCGGTCTTTCGGGGCCGCCCTTTTTTTAACGTCGAGGTGACCATGGAACAGCTCTCACAAAAGCACTGCGTTCCCAACCCACCGGGTACACTTCCGCTCACGCCTGACCAGGCCCTTGCCATGAAAGAGAACCTTCACGGGAGCTGGGACCTGACCTTGGATTCCACATGTCTCGAACGGGTGTTCCGGTTCAAAAATTTCAAGAACGCCATGGCCTTCGCCGTTCGCGTGGGCGACATCGCCGAGGCGGAAAACCACCACCCGGATCTCCATGTGTCCTGGGGCAGGCTTCGTGTGGACATCACCAGCCACGATGTCCACGGCCTGTCTGAAAACGATTTCATCCTTGCCGCCAGGATAGACGCCCTGGCGGCTGAATGATTGCGTTTTCGCTCACAGGAACAGGTGGAGCTTTTGCGATTGTTTTTCCAGTCTTTCCTGGACGATGAGGCAATGGGCGGCAAAGGGACTGGCCTCCAGTCTTTCGAGTCCGATGGGTTCCTCGGTTTCCACGCAGTAGCCGTAGGTTCCTGTTTCGATGCGATCAAGGGCCTCGTCGATCCTTAAGATAAGCTGGCGGGTTCGAGCCTGGTTGCTGATTTCCATTTCCTTGTCAAAAGCCCTGACGCAGCGCTCCATGTCCTCGATGGGACGGGCGTCTTCAGCCTGGATTCGCTGGACGCGCTCCCTAAGAGTTGCCGTGAGCTCTTTTCTCCAGCAGAGGAGCTTGTCGCGGAAATAGTTCAGTTGGTCGGCGTTCATGTAGGGTTCGTTGATCCGGGTCAGGTGGGACAGTATTCCGAGTTCGGGCATGATGAAAGACCTCCTTGTCCAAGGGTTGCTTTTCTTTGGACAGAAGGTTAGGCAGAACAGGTTAGATCATCGTGAGAAACCGGTTTGTTTTTCCTGAAACAGGATTTTTTACGGAAACAGAAAGCCAAATCCCAGAGAATAGATCCAGAAGTCGTCGCTTCTCCCTTCGGTGGTGATGTGGTATCGGCCGGACAGGATGATCTGGCTGTCAGGGGCGATCATGACACTGATCCCCACTTCCGGGTACACCGAGGCGATGACATCGTCGATGACGCTTTTTTCCTCTCCGTCCTCATCCACCTCTCCGTCCCCGTCGTTGTCCTCGTCGTCGTCATCGGCTTTCACGTTTTTTTTGGAGTAACCCGCAAAGACGCCCGCGCCCACAAACGGCGACACGACCTGGCCCACACTGAGGCGGATTCCCAGGCTGGCTCCCACGAAAAGGTCTTCGAATCTTTCCGAAGCCAGGAATCCCAGACCGGCCACATAGGCGACGTTTTCGTTCTGGAATCCGATATAGCCGACTTCACCCCCGATGGCGTCCGGCTCGGAACCGGCTCCAAGCTGGAGGTAGATCCCGTCGGGACTCTGGAGGTCTCCCTCCCCGCCAAGAAGGGGTTCCCCATGGGCGGACAGGGATGAAAATAAGACGGTCAGAAGAGCGAGGCAGAAAATTCTCATGCATGATCCCGGATAACATGGTTTTTGTATTGACGAACTGTGACACGGCCGAGGGAAAAAGTCCAGATGCAATCGTCAGATGTAATTGATAGATATGGTCATTGTAACGTCAGAGCCGTGGCCCGGCAAATGGGTGCAGCAGAAAGAAAAAGCCATGCAATCCCCCTGTTTTTCATGTATCGTCATTCGTTACGGCTTGCCATCAGGGGCTGAATAACGACCATGGGCCAGCTTTTAAATGGCATAGCCCACAACGAAGCATGAAAGATGTTTGATACGGTTCCCGTCATTGTCATTCCGGGCGGCTGGGGTTTTTTCGGCAGGTCTTGAGCTGACGGGTATCTTGGGATTTTGAGGCATCCGTCCTGTAAGCCGACCCGGAATCCATGCCCGCGAACGATCTGACGCATGAATTTTCGGGAACGGTTGCACATGCCAGCGTGGATTCCGGGTCGGCTTCGGAATTCGGGCCTGTGGTTTTTGTCGAGTCCGAAGCGGGTTCAAACGCTCCGTGATGTTTGAGGCCGCCCGGAATGACAGGCTGGGGGCCGGAGGCCTGATTCGGACATTGTTTTTCAGTGTTTAGACGCTGCTTTCGTATAAAGGGCTCTGGTAACAAATATACGTTCACAGGCTGGCCTTCCGCCTGTGAACGGGGGTGGTTTGTGGTGTGAAAGCGAGACAGAAAGGCGAGACAGCATAGCGAGACAGGACAGAGATAGATGAAAGAAAAAAACGAAAATTCGATTGAAAAAACCGTGGGCGGCTCGTGCCATGAGTCCGGCGTTTCCACCATGGTCACCCTGTTTGTGGTCAGCGCCGTCCAGTTTCTGGCCCCGTTCATGATGTCCTCTGTGGGTGTGGCCCTGCCAGCCATCGGTCGGGAGTTTTCGGCCAGCGCGGCCCAGCTTAGCATCATCGAAACCGTGTACATCCTGCCGTTTTCCCTTTTTCTCCTGCCCGCAGGCAGGCTGGGGGACATCTACGGCCGGAAAAAGATCTTCACCACGGGAATCTGTGTGTTTATCCTGGGGACGCTGATGGTGTCCATGGCCCCCACCATGGAGATTTTCATTCTTTTCCGGTTTTTCCAGGGCAGCGGAGGAGCCATGATCACCGGAACAAGCGTGGCCATTCTCTCCTCTGTTTTTCCTCCGGCCAAACGGGGCAAGGCCATGGGTGTCATCGTGGCTTTCGTGTACCTGGGCTTGAGCTTAGGGCCGGTGCTTTCAGGATTCATGGTCACCCATCTGGGCTGGCGCTGGATTTTTTATCTGGGAGTTTTCGTGGAGCTGGTCGCCCTGTATCTTACGGTGTTCAAACTCAAAGGCGAATGGGCCGACGCCAGGGGCGAGCGTTTCGATGTTCTCGGGGCCCTTGTTTACTGCGTGTCCCTTTTCTGTCTGACCGTGGGGGTTCTGAATCAGGACAAAGGAACGGTCTATGTGACCATGATGCTGGGGGGGCTGGGTGGAATGCTGGCTTTTCTGGTTTTGGAATCGTTGACCGAAAGCCCTATTTTCGACGTCAACCTGATTTTCAGGAACAGGATCTTCGCCTTCAGCAATCTGGCCACCCTGATCAACTACGCGGCGTCTTTCGGCATCGCTTTTTTCTTCAGTCTTTACCTTCAGTGGGTCAAAGGGTTCACGCCCCAGAAAGCCGGTCTGATCCTGATCGTCCAGCCTCTGTTTCAGATGGCTCTTTCTCCTTATTTCGGAAAGTTGTCCGACAGGATTTCAGCACCGGCTCTGGCCACGACCGGGATGGGTATCTGCGGTATAGGGCTGGGTCTTGCGACACAACTTGGAGAGCTGACGCCCCTGTGGGCCGTCATGGTGATCCTGGGTGTCATGGGATCGGGATTCGGGATGTTTTCGTCACCCAACATGTCGGTGGTCATGGGCAGTGTCAAACCCAAGCAGTACGGTGTGGCCTCGGGATTTACCGCCACCATGAGGAACCTGGGCATGCTGCTGTGCATGACGCTGATCACCCTGATTTTTCACCGAAAGATGGGAAGTCAGGCTGTGAGCCACGGGTCACGTGAGCTTTTCATGGAAAGCATGCATCTTTGCATGATGATTTTTACAGGTCTAAGCCTGGTGGGGGTTCTGGCCTCCCTCGGACGCATCAGGGTGCCACGGGAAACAGGGGTGGGGAAAAAATCGGGTTGAACTCAGTGTCTGTCAGGCAGGATTCCACCAGTTTCATTTCGTTGGGGCGGATGGGCCGCCAGAGGGTCTTGTAAATGGGTTTCCCGCCGATCTTCATCACAGGTTCCACCAGGGCCGCCCCCCTGTTGTCGTTGATGGAGTGCTCCTCGACCCAGAGAACCTTTTCCACATCGAGCCCGAACCGGTCGCACACGGACATGGCGAAACGTTCAAACGTGTTCTTGATGCTGAATCCGTCCCCTGTGTCCGACAGGATGCACAGGTAAGGGCGCATCAGAATGGCCCCGGGCATCCGGTCCCTCAGGTCCACGATCTTGATCCGGTAGGAGCCGGGCCACCAGCTGATGGGAAACCGTTCCGAGCGTTTTTTTCCGTCCCATTCAAATGTGCCGTCGAATATCACCATGGCCTGACCTCTTTAACCTGAATGTCCTGTTTTTGTATTGATCCACAGGAACCATGTGGTGTCATTTGCTTATGCAATATCCATGACATGGACGGGAAGTGGAAAACGGGCGGGCTGTGGAGCCCGCCCGGATGTTTCGCTACAACTCCAGCTGTCTTCTGTCAGCCATGTCCACCAGGGTCCTTTCCCTGGCCTTGTCAATGCCAAGGGCCTTCCGTTTCTTGTCGATGTGGGCGATCATCATATGGGCCATTTCGATGGGGTCCGTGGTGTGGCCCCATTTCCCGAATCCCTGTCTTTCCAGTCCGTCGAAAAGCAGATCGTGGAATTTGGTGTTTTTCACGATGGGGAAACTGACCCCGAACACCGTGTAGACTCCTGAAGCCACGAAATACTGGCCTATGGCAATGGCTTTTTCGCTCATCCATTCCGGAGCCGCACCGGCTGCGGGAAGATCCGCGATGCTGTTTCCCAGGCCTCCCTGGTTCACCATGGCCGTGGCGGCGATAAGGATACGGGTGTTGTCCACGCAGGAACCGAGTCCGAGAACCGGGGGCATGCCCACGGCTTCACAGACTTCCCGGAGGCCGGGACCGGCCAGGTGGGCCGCTTCCGGGGTCAGAAAGCCGTTTTTGGCCAGGGCGATCTGGGAACAGCCGGTCTGGAGAACCAGGACGTCGTTTTTGATCAGCTCCTGAACCAGGGCCACATGGACTGAATCCTGTTTGACACGGGGATTCACGCAGCCCACCACACCGGCGACCCCACGGATACGGCCGTTGATGACGTTGTCGTTCAGCGGGGCGAAACCGCCCCTGAAACTGCCGCCCAGCATGTAGTTGATGTACTCGTAGCTGAAACCGTGGATGCCTTTGGTGGCTTTTTTCGGGATCACCACGGGTTTGGTACGTGTGGCGAAACGGGCGATGGCCTTGGTGACGATTTCATCGGTGCAAGCTCTGGCATCGTGTTCATGGAATTCGATGTGCAATGCTCCCTCGATACGGCAACGGGGGTTGGTGGTGATCAGGTGGGTGTCGTAGCATTCGGCCACTGTGGCAAGGCCTTGTTTGATGCACTGGATGTCCACAGCCATGGCGTCCACAGCGCCTGTGACCAGAATGGCTTCGGTGCTGCCGAAGTTACCGGCATGGGGTATGCCGTGGCGCGACAGCATTTCCGCGCCGGAACAGCACATGCCCACCAGGTTGATGCCTGCGGCGCCCTTGCTTTTCGCGATATTGACGAAAGACGGATCGTTCACCGTCTCCAGCATGGACTCGAAGAGGTTGGGCTCGTGTCCATGGACGATGATGTTCACCATGTTTTCCTTGAGAACGCCCATGTCCACGTCGGCGAGAACAGGGGAGGGCGTTCCGAACATGATGTCCGAAAGCTCGGTGGCGATCATGGAACCGCCCCAGCCGTCGGCAAGAGCGGTGCGGCTGATCTGTTTCGTGATGTTTTCATAATGCTGGTCACAGCCCATGTGGGTGCGGCTCATGATCTCCATAACTTCCCTGGGTGCGCTTCTGGGTACGATGCCGTGCTTTCTCCACAGTTCCAGGGTTTTCTCCGGGGCCCGTTTCACGAAGGGGATCTCGCCGTCGAGCTGGAGGTAGGTCTTGATCAGCTCGTCGTAGAGGGCCTGGGCCATGGCCTGGACGCTCAGGCCTTCGGTTTCGATATCAAGAGACTGGCAGAGTTCTTCGAGTTTGAGGGTGTCCTTGATGGTGTAATCCAGGATTTTACCTGCCGCCACGTCCCGGAACAGTTCCAGGATGGCCAGGCCGTGATCGCTGTGGGCGGCGGTTCCGGAAGCCACCATGCGGGCGAAGTTCCGGGCCATGATGGTGTCGATGGTGGCGCCGCAGACCCCCACTTTTTCGTAAGGCTTTCTCGCGTTGATCCGGCAGGGTCCCATATGGCAGATTTTGCAGCAGGCCGATTCAACGCCGATGGGGCAGGGCTTCATGTCCACGGCACGGTCCCAGGCTGTGGAGACCCCGTCTTTTCTCGCTTTTTCAAGCATCTGCTGGGTGGATTCGCAGTTGGTCAGATCGGAAACCATGGGAAGTTTTTTGTCGTCAATTTTCTCCATTGCTGTTCTCCTTTTACGAATCAGAAGATTCATCACCGTTCAGGGTGGAAAGTTATTTCTGAACGGAGTGTCTTGAGAGGGCTGTCCGTTATCCCGATGCACCTGACAGGGTTGGGACACTGAATCGCCCGATGTTTTAAGTTGTTGACAAGAGGGGCAGGTGCGGCCGGGACACGGGAAACACCCCGGCATGTGGGAATGGAGTCAAGCATCCGCACATGGCCCATAAGAAGTTGTGATGTTACTTTGAAAACTCTACCATGGAGGTGGGGAAATAAAAAGAAAAAATTAGACCGGCTATTTTATGATCTCATATTCAGGGGTTGATTTTTGGCGGGGTTTTTGTATGGATATTCAGCGGAATTAAAGAGAGTCAAGAATCTGAATTGATTAAAAGGGAAAAAGGATGCCGGCTTACACCTTGGAAAGACTGAAGAAATTTTATGCCAGGTTTCATGGGGAAGATCATGTCCTGGTGGTGATCAACGCCGATCCTGACGCCATCGGAGCGGCTCTATGTGTGAAACGGCTGCTCTGGCGTAAAGTGTCCACAGTGTCCATATGTAGCATCAACACGGTGAAGCGGCCCGACAACGTGGCCATGGTGGATCTGCTGTGCGGCGGCATGCTCAAGGCGGCCGAAATTCAGAAAAACGCCTTCAACCGCTTTGTTCTCGTAGATTCCCAGCCCTGTCACAATCCGGCCTTTGACAAGTTTGCCTTTGATGTGATCATCGACCATCATCCCCCCACCGGATGCAGTGCCCCATTCATGGACATCCGGCCGAATTACGGAGCCACCTCCACCATGATGACCGAGTATCTCCGGGCCGCCAAGATCAGGCCTCCCCGAAAAGTAGCCACAGCCCTTTTTCTCGGGATCAAGACAGACACCCATGATTTTCTTCGGAAAGCCTTCAGCGAAGACATCAAGGCCTTTCATTTCCTGTCCAGGCACATCAGCATGGAGATGATCCAGAAAATCGAGTATTCGGAAATAGATCCGGGTTTTCTGAAATACTTCCAGCTGGCCTTCAATACCCGGGTTCTCCGGCGGGGGAAAATTTTCATTCACTTGGGCCATGTTCCCACGCCGGACGTGTGTGTGCTTGTGGCCGATTTTTTCCTCAAGGTCAAAGGGGTCAACTGGACTTTTGTTTCAGGCTTGTTCGGCAAGAAAATGGTGGTGATCATCCGGAACAGCGGCCTCAGGTTCGATGCGGGAGGGCTTGCGACAAGGGCGTTCGGGTGTTTCGGACCGGCCGGGGGGCACAAGACCATGGCCAGGGCCGAACTGCCTGTTTCAAAGATACAGGAGCTTGTGCCCTGCAAAGATGAAAAAAAAGTGCTCCAATGGATCATCGACCGGGTGGAAGGTCATTAGGGGCCGGGAAAAAACCATGAAAGCGGGACTTGAGACCCTGTACCGGACCTGCAACGATCCGGTTTACATCCACCCGGACCCCCTGGAACGGGTGGTGATTTTTCCGTCGGTTAAGGATCGTGAAATCGCGGGAATGATCGCGTCCTGTCTGGCGTTCGGACGGGTCAGCCAGATCCTTGTGGCCCTTTCCCGGATTTTTTCTATCATGGGCCCATCTCCCCGGAATTACGTGGAAGAGGGGGATGAAAGGCGGTTCAAAAGAGATTTCAAGGGGTTTGTCTACCGTTTTGTTAGGGAAGAACATCTGGTGGCCCTGCTTTCAGGGCTTCGTGAGATGGTCGACAGTTTCGGAACGCTGGAAGGGTGTTTTGTGTCAGGAGTGTCTCAGGATGATGAGACAGTTCTGGAAGCCATGACGCCGTTCGTGGGTCATCTGGTGAAACGCCATGATCCCGGTTACCTTTTGGCAAGGCCGGACAGGAAAAGTTCCATGAAACGGATGAACCTTTTTTTGCGCTGGATGGTGAGAAAAGACAGGGTTGATCCCGGCGGCTGGACGGGCGTCGAGCCGGCCCGCCTGATCGTTCCCCTGGACACCCACATGCACCGGATATCCGTTCGCCTCGGCCTCACGGGTCGAAAGGCCTCGGACATGCGAACGGCCCTTGAAATCACCGGGGCCTTCAGGCGATACAGTCCCGAGGACCCGGTGAAATACGATTTCGCCCTGACACGGTTCGGTATCAGGAGCGAGCTGGACATGGACCGCTGCTGCGATTTTCTTCAAGGGACCGGTTAAAAGCTGACCAGGATATCGTCGACTGATTTCCTCCACTTGGGAGGATCCAGGGTTTTGCTGGAGTCGAAATAGCCCATGGCGATCAGCACCGGAACCCAGTAGTGATCCGGAATATTGAATTCCTTTTTCACGCCCGCCTGGTCGAATCCGTCCATGGGGTGGGTTTCCAGCCCCAGGCTTTTCGCGGACAGCATCAGGCTCATGGCGAAAAAACCCGCGTTTTTGCAGGCAAAGGCCAGCTGGGTCTCTTCGTTTCCCCCGTACAGCTTTTTTCGCGCTCCGCTGAACCAGTCCCTGCCTTCCTCGGTGGTGGCTCCGGCCTTGATCATTTCCTGGAAAGTCCTTTCGACGAAGGGGTTTTCATCAGCCCAGCCGCGCCGGTCACCGAGAACGATAAACGTCACGGGAGCTTCGCTGACCTTGGTCTGGTTCAGGGCGTGCTGCTGGAGCCTGAGTTTGTCTTCTTTGGCTTTGAGGGCCATGAGGCTCCAGGGCTGGAGGTTGAAACTCGAAGGCGTTTTCGCCGCCATTTCGATCACCTGTCTGATCAAGGAATCGGGGACGTCCCGGGTGGTGTCGAAAAAATTCACGGCCCTGCGGCCGTTGATCACTTGATTGAAATCCATGGCATGGCCTCCTTGATATAAAAGAAAAAACGGGAGCGGGTCATGTTTTCATAGACGTGAAAAAAGACCGGCTCCCGGAGTTTTGGACTATCTTGAGTTCAACGCGAATGTGGGCACATCGCGCCGGCGACCCTGGATGTTCAGGTCGGGCCACTGTTTCTAAGGATCAGTCTTCGATGACGAAACGCGCCAGCGTGCTTTTCGCGGGGATGTATTCGCCGACGGGAACGAGCTTTTTATTGAACTTCACACAGTCTACAACAGTATTCCAGAGTTTTTCCAGACTGGCTTTTTCCTCAGCGGTTTCAGGAGTAAATTCAACAAGGTTCTTATCGAGTGTAATCTTCATGGTCCACCTCCAGAGAGTTAATAAAAGTTGCTCGCGTCTGTCCAGGCTTTGTTTACCGAATTGACCATACAGTAAAGCAAACCCCGTGCCGAATTAAATAAGACTTGATTTTTATTCAAAAGCTCGCCCCGTGCCGGGGCAGGATACCAGAAAGCCAACCTCACGATGGTTGTGTTGTTTGACAACAGGCTTTAAAAGTGACCTATCATACACAAAAACGTTTGCCAAGACAATCCT
>CAZWTY010000002.1:0-102931 GCA_964637565.1 uncultured Desulforapulum sp. | reverse complement strand
CACAATATCCAAGATACGTATATCTGGGGATTAACTTTACAAAGTCAAACTAATCTTTTCTTTCTTTTTAGAAGCTTTTGATGGCCAAACACCATACCTACGCCTATTTTTCATCTCTTCGCATTTTATCTCTCGTTCTTACCTCGAATTTTTTGACACGATCCTCAACTTTCCTATTATTCAATCAAATTTTGGCCTTGTTTCCCATACAACTCTTTTTCTTTGACCCATAAACAGTGTTCACCGGGAATTGCTGCGGGTTGAGGACCACGGGACAGTGGGGCGGCGCCGTACCCAGGTAACCGGTCACGTCGCTGTACACTTCCTTTTCAAGGGCGAGCACCCGCTTTGCGAAATCCTCATGCCCTTCCGGGTAGTAGAGGGTGAAATGATCGCTCTCATGGGTCTTCCAGGACCAGGACGGGTCGTATCGGCCCCATGAGAGATCTGGAAACAAGAGAAGCACCACAAGGAACAACAGGCACGGACAGGATCGGATGCTCATGGTTTTTGGTCCGTTCAGGGTATGACCACGAACGTCTCAGGAGAGAGTTCAGGGTTTGCGGTTGTTTTTTCAACATGGATGACACAGGAACGATCCTTCTGGGTCACCCTGATCGTCGAAGGGAACAGGAAGTTGTCGCCGGATTCTGACGGCCGGAGTGTCACATGGTAGTGTGTTTTTTCATCCACGATGGTCTCGTAGGATGTCGCCCGGCTGGTTTCATCCAGGAAAACCCGCTGGACCACCGTGTCACCGTTTCTGAAGAACGTGAGAACCGAACCCTTTTCCCCCTGTTTTTTTTCCAGCGCCGCTTTTTCATAGTCGGGCATGGGAATCCGGCCGGCCAGATAGCAGATGATCTGGTCTGTGGTCAGGGGGAGGGAGATGTAGGATTCGAGGCTGGGGTTCTTTTTTTTGCGTTTGATCGGATCATGGGAGCCCCGGTGGGATTTGAGATAAAGGTATTCCCCATCCGAGGCCACGGTCTCGACGGGGGTCCCTGAAAAAAGAACGACCAGTCTGATGCGTTCCGGGGGGGCGCCGGCCCAGGCCAGGCGGTACGAAGACACTTTCGAGGGCTCCGTGATGGTGATGGCCCCCTGGCCGTTGAACGTTTCAACTCCGGCGTTCTGGTTTTCGATCAGCCGAAGCGCCTCCTGGGTTGCGGGATCCACAGGGACGGGCCGGATTTTGACCGTGGCGCAGCCTGAAAAAACGAGGATAGCGAAAAGGGCTGCAAGGCGAAGAGGGAGGAGGGGCATCGACGTTCGTTTCATGGGGTCAGTATGGCCTGTTTGTTGATCAGTTTTTCAATTTTCACTTCGATGTCCCGGGTGTCCTTTTTTTTGAATTTCAGCGAACGTTTGTAGGTTTCGACCGCTTTTTCGGTGTTTTTCGCCTTGGCCAGAGCGTCTCCCAGGTGCTCGAGAAGGGTGGGGTCGTCCGGTACCATGGACACCGCTTTTTCAAGGGTAACCACGGCTTTGGCGTAATTCCCTTTTTTGTAGTAAACCCAGCCCAGGCTGTCGGTGATGTAACCGTCGTCAGGTTTGAACTTGAGGGCCCGGAGAATCAGTTCCTCCGCCTCGTCCAGGTTCATTCCCAGATCGGCGTAGGTGTAGCCGAGATAGTTGAGGGCGTTGGCGTCTTCAGGAGCGAGCCGGATGACGTTTTTCATTTCCCTGATGCAGGCCTGCCTGTCGCCTTTCTTGTCGTAGACCACCCCGAGACGGAAATAGAGTCTTGAGCTTTCTTTGTCGATGGAAAGGCCCAGAATGTACATGTCCACGGCTTTCTGGAACAGCTCGATTTCTTCATAGAAAGAGCCCAGGAACAATATGAATTCCGTGTTTTTTGGAACGAGCTCGTGGGCTTTCTCAAGAATCCGGATGGCTTTCTGGTGTTCGTTCCGGTCCATGTGATAAAAGGCCCTGATCAGGACCGCTTTTTCGTAGAACGTGGACTCCATGGTCACTTTTTCAAACTGGGCCATGGCGCTGGCGTTGTCTTTCAGCTCGTTGTGACAGACACCCATGAAATAATGGTAGTCTCCTTTGATCGGCGCTCTTTCCACAAGTCCGCCCAAGAGAAACAGGGCATCCTTGTGCTTTGCTTTCCGGATGTAGTGCTTGACCACGATTTTGAGAATGTCCTGGGTGTCTTCCTCGCGTTTTCCAAGTCTTTCCAGCATGACGAGGGCTTTTTCCGTGCCTCCGGACCGGTGGTGGATCAGGGCCAGGGCCAGGCATGAGCGGATGTCTTCCGGATCCCTGTCCAGGATGGTCTCGAAGATGCTCTTGAGTTTGTCCTCTTCGTTTTGAATCTCGTAGATCTGCACAAGTCCGTAAAGAGCCTCCAGGAGGTCCGAGTTCAGCCTGAAGGCGTCCATGAATTCGGTTTCGGCCTGGTCGAATTTTTCTTCCAGGGTGTAAAGCCGTCCCAGGTAATAATGGCCTGAAAAGGAATCGGGGAACCTGTCTGTCAGCCGCATGAACGTTTCGATGGCCTTGGACGTGTTGTTGAGTTTCGAGTAAAGCCCGCCGAGAAGAAAATACAGAGCCTGGTCATCGGGGTTTGCGGCCAGGATTTTTTCGAAAATCGGCGGGACTTCGTTGTCCTTGTTCTGGATCAGTTTGATCTGGGCCAGGACGCCGAGAAATTCGATGTGGTCTGGATTTTCCTTCAGACCCCGGTCGATGATGATGAGCGCCTCGGGGATCTCATTTCGATGGACATGGAGTCTTGCCAGCTCTTTCTGGAGAAAAAGGGACCCGCCGTCGGCCGCTTCGGCCTTCTGGAGATAGATCAGTGCCCTGTCCATGTCGCCTTTGCGTTTGTATGATTCGGCGAGGAGAAAATAGACGATGTGGGGCTTTCCGCTGCCGCCCGCGTTGACGATATCCGGGTATTTCAGGTGGATACTATGCTTTGCGGGCCCTTTTTTCCCGTATTTTCCCCCATGGGCGCAACCCTGAAGGGTGATGGCCAGGACCAGCAACAGAAGTCCCAGCCATTTTTTCGTGGTGATGGTGGTGAACAAGGGTGTCTTATCCGTTTCAAAAAATGTCATATCGTGCCTGAGCCGTTACTCGGTTTCATCGGTGTACAGGTGGAAATCCGGGATTTCCTTTCTGAAAAACTCTTTCAAACGCTTGGTGATGCTTTTTTCAACCTGCCGGACCCTCTCTCTTGATATATCGTATTTTTCACCGATTTCCTGAAGGGTCAGGGGCTCATCCGAGTATATTCTCAGTTCAAAGATCTCAAGCTCTCTGTCAGACAGCGTTTTTTTGAATTCCGCGACCTTCTCATGGACCAGTTTTTCCACTTCCTTGTTGCCGACGATGTCTTCGGCCGAATCGGTTTCGGAATTCAGGAACTCGATACGTTCCGTGTCCGAATCTTCCTTGAGGGGGGCGTCCAGGGAAACGTCCCACCCGTCGAGTCGCTGGTCCATGTCGATGATCTCCCTCTGGGAAACGCCGAGACGCTCGGACAAGAGTTTGGGTTTGGGGTCGAAACCCTGCTCGATGAGTTTCTGTTTTTCCTTTTTCAGTTTGAAAAACAGTTTCCTCTGGCCCTGGGTGGTTCCGATTTTCACCATGCGCCAGTTGTCCATGATGAATTTCAGGATATAGGCCTTGATCCAGAACGAGGCGTAATAGGAAAATTTGACGTTCTTGTACGGATCGAATTTCTTGACCGCCTGCATGAGCCCGATGTTACCCTCCTGGATCAGGTCGAGGAGGTTCTGCATCCAGACGCGTTGAAAGTCAAGGGCGATTTTCACCACGAGACGCAGGTTGGAGGTGACCAGGGTGTAGGCCGCCTCGGAGTCCTCTTCTTCCTGGACCTTTCTCCCCAGCTCGATCTCCTGTTCCCGGGTCAGAAGCTGGTACTTGCTGATCTCCGAAAGATAACTCTGGAGCGGGTCGTATTTGACAAGGGAATGGTGGGGAAGCTTGCCCAGAAGCTTTCTTTCGAGGGTGGTGGGCGCCACTTCATCCACGGGTTCGTCTTCGACCGGCCCTTCAGCCGTATCGTAGTCCACCGCTTCGTCTTCGTTGGCTTCGTCGTGTATGACGGGTTTGTTCTTGTAGCCCATATATTTTCAACTCACTGATATTTCGAATAAATAATTGTGAAAAAATGCTGCGGGCGAAAAACAACGCCCTGTGCGGCCTCTTTTTTCAGCTTTTTTATGGACAAAGCAGGTGATGTCTGCTAAATACCTCAACCTGTTGATGCGCCTGTAGCTCAGTTGGATAGAGCAACGGACTTCTAATCCGTAGGTCGCACGTTCGAATCGTGCCAGGCGCGCCACACTTCCAAAAAATGAAGGGGATTGCCCGAAGCCGGACAATCCCTTTTTTCTTGGCTCTTTTCTGGCCCTTTCTTTCTGACCTTTCCTTCTGAATTGAATCCTGACAGCCGTTTTTTTTCCCCATACCCAGCCATCAGACTCCACACGTTTGACGCCCCATTTTGAGATCATTTAAAATTGAAATAGTATTTACATTCACCGGAATTGTCAAGGAAGACAAATGCCGTACAATCTATATAGGGCTGGACTGAATGAACGATTCGAAATCCGAAAGGATGTCTTCGCTCATCAGCCTGAATTTCCTTGCCGCTTCAGGAGTGAAAAGGCGGAACGTCCCCTGGGATTTCACACAGAGTTCGCCGTCGCTGTTGTATATGGCCCCTTTCATGACCGCCTCGCGCTCACTGGTTCTCTCAAGGACTTTCCCCTGGGACACGATCGCCGTTTCGGCGAACACGGGCTTGATGTACTCCACGGTGATGGATGTGGTGAGAATGACCTTTTTGAGAAGATAGATAGAAGACCAGCTCATGGTTTCGTCAAGAACCGTGGCCAGGATGCCCCCGTGGACGATATTTTTCCATCCGCAGAGGTGCAGGGGAATGTTGAGTTTTGAAATCACCGAGTCTTTCCCCGCCATAAACTTCATTTTAAGGCCGGAGGGGTTGGTGGGGCTGCATCCGAAGCAGAATGTGTCCATGGTTTTGATGAGGGGTTTGAAGTCTTCGCTGGTGTCGAACGTGCTGTCCATGGGTTTTTCCCTTTCCTGTGTCGCGGTCGGTTTGTTATAATTTTAAAGGTTCATATATTAACACAGGATTGTGCAGTCCACCAGACGGATCTTGTCCGGTTGAAAGGAATTGGAAAATGCAGGGGGTTCAACCGGCCGTTCCTGCGGCCAGCGTGATACTTGTCAGGGACAGGAAAGAGGGTTTCGAGGTTCTTCTTCTGAAACGGAACCCTGATCTGGCCTATCTCGGGGGAGCCTGGGTGTTTCCGGGAGGTCGTGTGGAAAAAAAAGACAGGAAGGCGGGCGAAGGCGAGTCAGATCTTGAAGCTGCCGCACGGGCCGCCATCCGGGAAACAAGGGAAGAATGCGGCATGGGTCTGGACAGGTCCGAGCTGATTCCCGCATCGTTGTGGATCACTCCCGAGGGGCTGCCCAGGCGGTTTTCCACCTGGTTTTTTCTGGCCGTGTCTCCCTCCGGGTCTGTCCGCGTGGATGGAAGTGAAATCCACCATCACCGCTGGATGTCACCCCGGGAGGCTCTTGGCGCCCACCGGTCAGGGGACATGTTTTTCGCACCGCCCAACTTCGTGATCCTCTCGGAACTCGCCTCGTTCTTCTCGGTGGGGGACCTTGTGGAGCAGTTCAAAAAAACCGGTGCCAAGGACTACCGTCCCAGGCTGGTGGCACTTTCCGAAGGCCTCTGCTCCATTTACGAGGAAGACGAGGAATACCACGGGGAGGGTCTGAGGCCGGGTGGAATGCGTCACAGGCTCTGGATGAGAGACTCGGGCTGGGTTTACGAAAAGAATTTTTGAGAGTTGTTCCAGCCAGGAAAAACTATGGGTAAAAAAATGGGCGATTCATTGCGAATCGCCCGTAACAGGGGGGATGTGATTGATTAGGGGAAGAACTCGAGAGCAAGTATAAAGTAGCTCATTTTCGATGTCCATAGAGCTATCTTCTTATTTTTTCAGGAATTAATCCCGATAATGAGGGGTGTCCCGTCATTATTCGGGAAGGTCCAGGGGATCAAGCCCAAGGGTTCCTCCGGGATTCATGATATTGTGAGGGTCGAAATGGTGCTTGAGCGCCCTGAGAATGCCCATCTGCTCTCGGCCAAGGTGCCTTTCCATCAGGGGGCCGATCATTTTTCCCACGCCGTGATGGTGGCTCAGGGAACCGCCGGCCTGCTCGATCCGGTCGATAATCTCCCGCTGGAAGGTCTTGAACTCCGGGGCGTCCTTGAATCTCCCGATGAAAATGAAATACAGGTTGGTTCCCTGGGGATAGAAATGGGAACAGTGGGTGAGGCACAGGGTCTGGGGCCTGGTCTTGATGAAGGCCCGGACGCTCCGGTGGACCTGGTGAAGCCTGTCCCATGTCACCCCGGTTTCAAGGGTGTCGATGTACACGTTGAAGTCGTTCAGATCCTCCCGCATGTAAGGATCGGCGAATTTGCTTTTCTCCCATTTTTTTACGGGATACCCTGTCAGTGTCATCCCGCCGTGGTGTCGGCATACCCGTTTCACAGCTTTGTATACTGTTTTCGAAAAGGAGGCTTCACCTTCGGTGTGGCCGATCATCAGGCAGCGTTCCATGGGTTTATAGCCCTTGAAGGTGATGAGCCGGTCAAGGAAGGTGCCTTCGATGCCGTGCTGTTTAAGACCGACATAGGTCTCCTCGGGGTCTGAAATGCGCAGGACCGAGGGCATGCCGAACTCGCCCTGGGCGATGTCACGGCAGGCGTTTACCGCGTCGGCGAACGATGGAAAGATGAAGCTGAACCGTTTTCTGTTTTCCGGCATATGCCGGAAGATCTTCATGGTGGCCGAGACGAGAACGCCGAATGACCCTTCGCTGCCTTTCATGATGTCGTTCACCATGGGGCCCGTGGCCGTGGAAGGGTAGTCGAGGGTTTTGAACGAGCCGGCCGGGGTGACGTACTCCTGGCTGATCACCAGATCACAGGCGTCGCCGTAATAGGAACTCTGCTGGCCCGACCCTTTGGCTATGATCCAGCCTCCCAGGGTGGAAAATTCGAAGGACTGGGGAAAATGACCGCAGGTAAACGGGTGCTTGGTGTTGTACAGAAGGGGGGCCTTCCGGAGGGCCTCTTCAAGGTCCGGTCCCATGATACCGCATTCCGCCGTGACGGTCTGGTTGGTTTCATTGAACTCGGTGATCCGCTTCATATGGGTGCTCATCACCAGGGTGATTCCGCCTTTCGAAGGCCGAAGTCCCAGTGTGACCGAACTTCCACCCCCGAAAACGTAGACGGGAATCTTCTGTTCGTGGGCGTAGCGGACGATGGCCTGGACGTCTTCCCGGTTTCTCGGATGAACGACCAGGTCACAGAGTTCGGCTGTCCTGCCTTCCCTGAGCAGGGCGATTTCCTCCATGGTTTTGCCGTTGGAATACCTGACCCTTGCATAGTCGTCCGCGTTGACGTTGTCTTTGCCCACGATAGCCTCAAAGGCCGCCACTTGCTCCGCCCTGAGTCCGGGTGCCCTGTCCGGGCCGAGAGAGACCTTGCCGTCGCCCTCGTTCACTTTCGATCTGAAGTCATTGTCATTCAGGCCGAAGGTGGATTTGAGAAGCCGGTAAAGACCGGAGTTGGGGTGTTTGAACCCGTCGGGGGCTCCCCACTTGAAAATCGATCGGAACGACTGGGGGAGGGGGGGCGTGGTTCTCCATTCAGGCTGGAATGTCTGTTTTTTTTTCATGTCCTTCATGTAACGCGGTCTCCTTGGATGGGGTCATGATTCGGGATATCCGGTGATATCCCGTATGTTCCGGTAAAGGGGTTTCAGGGCTTTGTAAATGCCCAGGTAGACTTTTTCGAAAAGTTCCCTGTAGATCAGCGAACGTTCGGGGTCCGGTTCGAAGATTCTGTCGTAAGAGACCATGGATTCCATGGCCTGACGGATGGACGGGTGCAATCCCACGCCGGCTGATGTGACGATGGCCGCACCCAGTCCCGATGTTTCCGTTGTTTTGCCCCGGACCAGGGGCCGGTCGAAAATATCCGCAGAGATCTTGCAGATCTGGTCGCTCTGGGACGCTCCGCCCGACACGGCCAGCTTTTGGATTCTGGAGTTTCCTTTCTTTTCCAGAATGTGGACGCCTTCGAGAAGGGCGAAAGCCAGACCTTCGATCACGGCCCGGTAGACGTGGGCCTTGGTGTGAACATCGCCAAAACCGATCATGGCACCTTTGGCATCGGGATGGTTGAGGCCGGGTCCCCAGTACGGCTGGACCACAAGGCCCATGGAGCCCGGAGGGGCCTGGGTCAGGAGGCTGTCCAGGGCTTCTTCGGGCAGGATGCCTTTTGCATGGGCCGTTTCGACTTCCTTATGGGCGAATTCGTTTTTGAACCAGGTGATCATCCAGTATCCCCTGAATATTTCGATTTCAGGGTTGTAATGGCCGGGGATGGGCGCGGGATAGGGCGGCATCAGGGGGATGGCCTCATAGTACGAGGCGCTGGTGGTCTGGACAGTGGCCGTGGTTCCGAAACTTAAGCTGGCCATGGACGTGTCGATGACACCCATGCCCAAGGTTTCGCAGCCCTTGTCCGAACCGCAGGCGATCACAGGAATTCCCTGTTTCAGGCCGGTATCTCCAGACGCTCTTGAGCTGACCGTTCCGATGATCGTTCCCGGAGCGACCACTTCCGGAAGTTTTTCCCGTTCGACCGGAAAAAGGATCGACGCAGGTTCCATGCGTCCGCACCAGGCCATTTTTTTGTAATTGAACGGAAGGTGGCCGATCTGGGAGGCCGCCGAATCCCGGAATTCTCCGGTCAGGCGGTGGTTGAGAAAGCCCGATACCTGGAGGTACTTGAATGTGTCCGCCCAGATTTCCGGCTGGTTCTGCCGGATCCAGTTGCATTTTCCGTCCCTGTAGAGCCTTGAAAGAACCCTGTCGAGGCGGCCGATTTTAAGAAATGGATAAAGAACTGATTTCATGGGAAAACAGTCTTCGGCTTTCCGCTGGTCAAGCCAGGTGATGGCCGGCCTCAAGGGGGTTCCCTGGTTGTCCACGTTGATCATGGTGGCCCGCTGGGTCGTGACGCCGATTCCCCGTATGCTGTCGAACAGGACGGGATTGTTCGATTTCAATGTCCGGCAGGCGGTTACCAGGCTGCGCCAGAATATCTCCGGGTCCTGTTCGGCCCATCCCGGTGCGGGGCTTGTGTAAGGTTCATACTGTATTTTCGCGGAGTCCAGCAAACGCCCGGTATCGTCGAACACCAGTGCTCTTAAACTTTGCGTGCCGCAATCCACGGCTAAAACATGTTCGTTCATTTTCTCCCTCCTGGTGTTCTTGACATCGGGATGCTTAAGTGGTAAGAGGTCAAACCAGTATAAAAAGAGCTCTACCAGAAAAACCAGCCGATGAAAAGAAAAAATATTGAAAGGACGGTCATGAACACGGAAAAACCCATGAAAGCGGCGCAGTTCGCGGAACACCAGCTTCTTTCCGCCATTATCGAAGGACGGTTCAAACCCGGAACGATTCTGCCCGGTGAGCGGACCCTGGCCGGAATGATCGGCGTCACCCGGCCCACACTCCGGGAAACGCTCCAGAAAATGGCCAGAGACGGCTGGATCAGTATACGACATGGCAAGCCCACCCAGGTGAAAGACTACATGACCGAAGGAGGCATGGGAATCCTGGCCACCATGGCCCGGTTCGGTGAGCATCTTCCCCTGGGTTTCGTCGAGCACTTTCTGAGTGTGCGCTGCGTCGTTCTGCCTCCGGTGTCCCGCATGGCTGTGGAACATCATCCTGCTGAACTGGAAAATCTTCTGGCCCAGGGCGGCCGGCTGCCGGACGGCCCCATGGCCTACACGGAATACGATTGGACTCTGCAACTCACCATGGCCTCGCTTTCAGGAAACCCGTTTTTCAGGATTATTCTGAACGATTTTGACGGTCTGTACAGGAAAATGGGGGAAGGGTACTTTGCGTCCGATGAGGCCAGAGCCCTTTCCAGGGCGTATTACGCCGAGCTCAAGGCTCTTGTGGCCCAAAGGGATGGGGACGCAGTGGAGCGGCGGGTTTCACGGGTGATGAACGATGCCCTTCAACTCTGGAAACGTTTGAAAAAGGAGGAGAGGTAATCCGATGGAAAATTTGGACAAATCCTGGGATCTGGTGGTGATCGGCGGTGGAATTACCGGTGCGGGGGTACTTCGGGAGGCCGTGAGGCGGGGATACAAGACCCTTCTCATCGAACAGAAGGATTTTGCCTGGGGAACGTCCAGCCGGTCATCGAAGCTGGTCCACGGGGGGCTTCGTTATCTGAAAGAAGGCCACTTCGGCCTGACACGGGAATCCGTGAAGGAAAGGGACCGTCTGATCCGTGAAGCGCCTGGATTGGTAGAGCCTTTGGAATTCCGAATGCCCCTTTACAGAAATAGCAAACCGGGCCGGTGGACCATGGGGGTCGGACTGGCCGTTTACGATATGATCTCGGGGAAATGGAATCACCGGTATCTTGATCAAACGTCGTTTTCAACACTGGAGCCCCGGGTCCGGAAAGAAGGTCTTGCCGGCGGTTTTGTGTTCAGCGACGCCCAGGTGGACGACGCCAGGCTTGTCCTTCGCCTGATTTTCGAAGCCGAGGCCAAAGGAGGGGTGGCCCTGAACTACACCCGGTGCAGGGAATTGATCCGTGACACTCAGGGACAGGTCACGGGGCTTGTGGTCGAAGATGTGGAAACGGGGACGTCGGTCCGCCTTCAGGCTTCCTGCGTGGTGAACGCCACCGGGGCCTGGGCTGAAACTCTCCATGCCTGCCCGGAAAAAAACAAGCACATCCGGCCCCTCAGGGGAAGCCATCTGGTGTTCAGGGCCAGGGACCTTCCCATCGAAACCACGGTGAGTTTTTTCAATCCGAAAGACGGAAGGGCGCTGTTCGCCATTCCCTGGGAAGGGGCCGTTCTACTGGGAACCACCGATCTTGATCACGGGGAGGCCCTCTCAAGCGAACCCCGGATTTCCGAAGGGGAAGCGACGTATCTTGTGGATGCGGCCAATTCGGTTTTTCCACGGCTTGGGCTCAGTCTCGAAAAGGCGGTATCGAGTTTCGCCGGGGTCCGGCCCGTGGTCAGTGAAGGCAACGTATCTGCGGACAAGGAGTCCAGGGACCATGCGATCTGGGAAGACAGGGGGCTGGTGACGGTGACGGGCGGCAAGCTCACCACCTTCAGGGTCCTGGCGCTGGACACCCTGAAATCCTGCTTTGGGTATCTTCCGGAGAAAAAAGCGCAAAGCGGGGACAATCGACTTTTTGAGCCCATGGTAAAAAATCAGGCACAGGCAAGGATTTCCGCGGATGGGTTCCGTACCCTCTGGGGGAGGTACGGGAGCCAGGCTCCCGGGCTGCTTTCGGATGCCGGAGAAAAAGACCTGGAAGTTGTTCCGGGAACAAAGACCCTGTGGTGCGAAATCCGCCACGGGGCCGGGAACGAGAAAGTCAGGCATCTTGACGACCTTTTGCTGCGGCGTGTCCGCCTGGGATTACTTGCTCCGGAAGGCGGGATGACCTGTATGGAGAGGATCAGGGAACTTTGCAGGGATATTCTCCCCTGGGACGATGAGCGATGGCAGACCGAGATTTCCGCGTATGACCGACTCTGGAAATCCCGGTATTCGCCCTTTTCCTTTCGTATTGGAGTCTGATCCGGCTTTGGATTCCTGACCGGTTTTATTCCTCAATTCTGTTCAAATCGCAGGTGAAAATCCGTATCGCCCAAAATAATGGGAGCGATACGGATTTTTTTATTTCTCGGACAAAGAATTGTTTTGACATCAAAGTCGTTGTTCATTTAATGTTTTCAATGGCGTCCATCATCGATTTCAATGCGGTGATGAATTATTCCCCGACGGGGGAAACGGTCGTCAGGCCATCCGCGTCAGAAGACAGTGAAGCGCATGGCCGGTGATGCCAGGATCCGATCACTGCCCAAGATCCACAGAAAAGAGGATAACGATTGAAAAAGACCTTGTTGAAAATCGCTGTGGTGTCCATTTGCGTTTTTTCCGCCGCATTCTTTTCACCTGACTACGCAGGAATGGTTTCCAACTATGCGGGAAAGAAAATCGACGGATTCGTTGACCTCGTGGTCTTGACCATCGCCCGTTTTTTCCCTGGAATTCATATCGACAAAGGTGTGGTCATCGCCATTCCTTTCTGGATTATCATCATTCTCTGTCTTCTTGCCCTGGTAAACTGGATTTCCAGAATGCGCTTCTGGAGAACAAAGGAATCGCGGGTCAGACCTGTCAAGGTGAAAAGTGAGCCGGCCGGTGAAACAGCCCCGGTAGGAGAGGAATTTGACGCGGCCAAAGGCGGAGATTTCAACCGGGAGATCATTGTGCAGTTTTTTCTCAGGCTGTTCAAGATCCAGGTTGGTGCCAAGAAAAGTTCTCCGGGAAAATACAGCCCGGTCACAACCATCAATGTCTGGCCCAACAGGGTGTACGAGCTAAGCGTTCTCCATGAAGGGGACTGGCTGACCCGCCGACTGACCATCGGACCCCTGGGTGATGACGGTGTAAGTAAAAGTATCTGTTATTACGTGATCTACGATGATCACCTCGTTCTCAAGGTTCCGCCCGAACCCATCACCGATTTCCAGGAGTACCTGGCCTGCATCAAGGCGGACATGCTGATCGCCAAACAGCTTGAACCCAAAGAATGCATCATTCCGAGAGTTTCGGTGATCCTGGGCCGCCTTCTTTCAGCCGACATGAAAAACGCGGATACCCAGGCCCTTGAGAAGAACTACGTCGACCGGCTGACCACCAACTCCCAGTTCCAGGATTACCTGAAAATCGGCCGGTCCTTTGTTTTTTTCATGGATCTTTCCCGTTACTATTTTCTCAGCAATGTGATCAACGAGATGCATGACATGGAAAACGCCATGCCCCGTGAAATCCTGGGCTTCCCCAACATGATCTGGGACAGCTACGAATTCGAGGGGAGATACGGGCATGAGAACGCCCATATCGGTTTCGAAATGCGCAATATCTATGAAGAATACGAACGGGAGATCGGTCGTCTCCTTCTCCAGTACGGCGTGACCACGCCCCTGCCGTCCTACACCATGAAACACTGGTTTCTGGTTCATCTGTCCGGCCGGGGGCGGATCGAGTCGGAGGGAGACCTTTCCCAGAGTTTTATCGAAGACCTGAACACCCTTTCCCGGGAATCCATGATCGACAACCGTTCGTCCATTGAGAGCTACCGGAAGGTGGTCCGGGAGTATATCTACAAGGCCACCATAGCCAGGTTCAAGGCTGAGATGGGCAGTCTGGTCACCAACATCATCGGTCTTCTGATTTTTCTGGGGAAACAGCAGGTGGCCATGAGGGACCTCAAGCCCGACAATCTCCTGATCGCCGGAGATGTGGACAGGTACCCCTATTTTTTAAGGTCTCCCGATCAGTTTACCATGGGGTTCATCGACGTGGAAACGGCGGTGGATTACGGCAAGGAAAAAGACGAGGACATCATGCAGCCCCAGCTTGGCGGAACACCCAAATACGCCACGCCGTCCCATCTTTTTCCCAACGAATGGATTATCCGGATTTTCGGTGATGTCCGGAGGATTCTCCATCTTCAGGACTGGCATGCCAGCGTGGCCATGGTCTACCGGGTGATTACCGGTGGAAACCTTTTCGAACGGACCGCGGCCATGCTGCCGGAAATCAAGCGGATTCTGGAAGGTCCGCTTGAAACCAATGAAAACGTGGTTCCGATGATCGAGTACGTCAGCCGGATGTTCTGGGAAAGCGCGGCCGCCGAATTCAGAGAGAACATGAAGAAGGATCGGTCCATTTTAAATACGGTCAGTCTGATTGTCCGTGAAAAGGACAAACGCGTTCTTCTGGACCGTCTCGCCCGTGAGAAGAAAATTCTGGCCCAGAAAGTGCTCGGTAAGATCAACGGCCAGAGTTTGTTCAAGAGTCGTGAAAACCGCGAGGCCTTGTACCATTCCCCGGTGTCGAAAATAAGGGTCATGCGGCGGAAATGTGAGTCCCAGGCTGGGGACAAACTCAGCCGGAAGCAGGAGATCATCCGTTTTTTCAAGGAATTCGAACCGCTCAAAACCCAGCTTGAGCTTTTGAAGGGTGCGCTGACGTTTCTGGGTGAATCCGGTCCGGAAATTCCTGTTGCCACGATGATGGAAGTGATGTTTAATGTCGTACTTTCCGCCATGTATTCCGAAATCTGGGGGGATTTCGAGACAGGCGCGGAGTCTGGCCCTCGTAAGGACGAGTCCGCCGACGGCCTTGATGAAACGATCTGACAGCACCCCGTGGTTTTTGTGTCCGCTATCGTATTTTTTTATGCCCAGCATGTCTGAATCAGGATGGGAGACGTCATGCCGAAGTTGACATTGAAGTTCAAGAGCAGTGTTATCCAGATTTACACTTTCCCCAAAGACAGAACGATCTGCATCGGACGAAGGGAAAACAACGATATCGTGATTCCCAATCTTACGGTGTCCGGCTATCACGCCAAGATCGATGCCATGGGCGATGGCTACCTTCTGACGGATCTCAAAAGCAAAAACAAGACCTACGTCAACGGAAAAGAGGTGTCGGCTGTCCTGTTGAGCGACAACGATTCGATAAGCATCGGAAAGCACACGGTGGTTTTCAATCTCGAAAGCGATGACAGGCCGGAGCCTGGTCCAAGAATCGACATGGACAAGACCATGGCGCTCAACGTGGATCTTCCCCTGGAAGGACTGAGAGAAAAAAAGGGCGATCCGGTCAAAGAGGCGTCTCAAGCCAAGGCCTCCGGGGTACTCGTTTTTGTCGAAGGGGGAGAAGGCCGGTTTGAGCTGTCGGACAAACCGGTGTCTATCGGAAAGGCCTCGTCCAACGATATCGTCGTTAAGGGATTTCTGGTGGGCAAAGTGGCTGCGGTCATCGATAAAACACCGAAGGGTTACTCCCTGTCTCCACGGAACGGCCTGGCAAAGGTGCAGGTCAACAGTCGGGCGGTCAGGGCGTCGGTTATTCTGGAAGAGTTTGATTCGATCAAAATCGGAGTCTCAGAGCTCCAGTTTTTCTCGAACATGAATGAGCCCCCTCGGAACTGAACGGGGCATGACGTCCGAGTCGAAGAACGCCGAATCCCGACATCGCCTTTTATTGAAAGCCTTAAGGGTCTTGGTCCTTTTCGCCGTTTTTTTTCTTCCGGTTCATGTCGAGGCGTCGAACTCCTCGACGGTTTTCAGGCTGGCCTGTTTCAATGTCCAGAATCTGTTCGACCTGGAAAGGCGGGGGACAGAGTACGTTGAATTTGTACCGGACGGGGTGTCGGGCTGGAACAGGAAGATGCTCGAGTTGAAACATGCCCATCTGGGACGGGTCGTGGCTGACCTGGAAGCCGACGTCCTGGCCCTGACGGAAGTCGAATCGCAAAAAGCTCTTGCCGGTTTTCAGGCATTTCTTGAAACGAAGGGAGTGCGCTATCCTTTCTCGGCCATGGTGGAGCCCGGAAGGCAGGCGGTTGGATGCGCCCTGTTGTCGGTTTATCCCATCATTTCCAAAAAGGATCTGGTGGTGGACAGGGGGCGGGGGCGAAGCATCCTGAAAGTGGCTCTCAAGGTGGAGGGCCGGCCTTTCATCGTTTACGTGAACCATTGGCCTTCCAGGAAAAATCCTGAGAGCCGGAGAATCCGGTATGCCAGGGTTTTGAAAAAGGAGCTGAGGACGCTCAACCCGGGTTCTGATTACGTGGTGGCAGGAGATCTGAACTCGGATTACGACGAGTTCAGGACCTTCGCCCAAAACCGTGAATTGAACGACACCCGCGGGGAGACGGGAATCAATCATGTCCTGGGAACTGTCCGGAACGGCCGTCTTGTAGAGATTCCCATGCTGAAATCAAAGACAGATGGGGATCTTCTTTACAACCTCTGGCTGGAGAGGCCTGTGGACCGCAGGTGGTCCTATATTTTTTTCAAAAGGAAAGAAACCCTGGATCATATTCTTGTTCCCGGCAGCCTGTTTGACGGCCGGGGAATCGACTATCTGGGACGTTCGTTCAATCATTTCGCCCCGTCGTATCTGTTTGACGGCAGAAGGATCAACCGCTGGAAGATGTCTGGGAAAAAGGTGAAACGGCACCTTGGTGAGGGGTATTCGGATCACCTTCCCGTTTATGCGGATTTTACGGTCAACAAATAAACGCAAGGGTCCGGGGTTCTACTTGACACTTGTCTGTCATTTACATACTATCGGTATTCATCTGACTTCGGACATTACGACGATAAGGTAAAACACATTGCGCAAAACCGTCACTGTTGCCGTATTATTTGCGGATATCGCCAAAAGTACTCAACTGTACGATATTCTTGGGGATAAGAAAGCCCAGGCCCAGATATCGAACTGGTTGAAGATCCTTTCGGACGTGACATCCTCCCATGGCGGTTTCGTGATCAAGAAAATTGGCGACGAGGTTCTTTGCACCTTCAGGGATGTGGCCAGCGCCGTATCGGCGGGAAAGAACATGCATCTGGCCCTGGACCGCATGCCGGTGGAGGATTTCCCTGAAGTGGGATCTCCCAATATCTACGTGGGGATCAACTGGGGCAAGGTCATTGTGGACGGCGGGGATGTCTACGGAGACGTGGTCAATGTGGCGTCGAGGCTTGTGAACCTTGCCAAGCAGCGGCAGATCCTGCTGAGCCAGGAAGCAGTGGACAGTCTTCCGGCCCACGACCAGAATCATGTCCGGTTTGTGGACACCGAGGTCGTCAAGGGAAAGTTCGAGGAGATCCGCTATTACGAGTACATCTGGGAACAGCTCGACCAGACCATGATCGTGGACAAGAGCATGGACAAGAAAGCCCTGATGTACACCCTGGAGCTCCGCACCAAAGACCGGATCACCCTGGTTGATCAGACTCACCCCGTGGCCACATTCGGGAGACAGACCCACAACGATTTTGTCCTGAACAACAAACGTGTCTCCAGGACCCATGCTCGCATCGAATACCGTTGGGGCAAATTCGTCCTGATCGACCAGAGTTCCAACGGAACCTTTGTTTTCGACATCAAAGACAAGAAGAAATATGTGAAACGCGAGGAAGTTGTTTTGCCCGTCAGCGGCTACCTGAATTTCGGCGAGGAAACGGGCCGGGATTCGGAGGAATCGGTGAAGTTCACCCGAAAATAACGAGGCGACTTCAACCGTTCCCGCCAATGTGGGCCTTGTTTTTTCCGGAATCAGATCCGCTTCATGTTCATCGTGACACCAGATCCCGATCGCTCGTCAAAGAAAGCCTTGGCTTCCCCCACCACATACAGGGACCCTGAAATGCAGATCATATCGCCTTCCCCGGTCTTTTTTTCCGCGTGGAGAATGGCCTCGGGGATATCGTTGATGATGGTGACGTCCGGGCAGAGGTCTTTGGCGACCTTGTAAAGACTTTCAGGAGCGATGGCCCGTTCGGTTTTCGCCTGGGTCAGAACCACCCGGGCGCACAGGGGCAGCAGTCGTTTGAACATGGCGGAGTAGGCCTTGTCGTCCAGGACACCGGTAACGAGGGTGATTTTCTTGTCCGAATGGTATTCTTCAAGATAGTCGGACAGTTTGTGGATGGACATAAGGTTGTGGGCGCCGTCCACCATGGTCAGGGGGGATTGGGCCACGACTTCCAACCGTCCGGGCCAGCGTGTGGCTTTAAGGCCCTGGCGAACGGTATCTTCGGTGATCCGTTTTGCTTTCGTCTTAAGGACTTCGCAGGCCGCCAGTGCCAGGGCTCCGTTATCCACCTGGTGCTTGCCTTTCAGTTCCACCTGCATATCCTGCCAGGTTTCGTTCAACCCGTAATAGGTAAAGCACCCTTCCTGTTTTTTTCGTCTGACTTTGAAATCCCTGCGGTAGATGGAGAGAGGCGCCTGGTTTTCAGACGCTGTTTTTTCGATGACCGAAAGGACCGTGTCCTGATCTGCGGCGGTAATCACAGGGACACCCTGCTTGATGATGCCCGCTTTCTCGAAGGCGATGTCCGAAAGGGTGCTGCCCAGATAGGCTTTGTGCTCCAGGGAGATGTTGGTGATGATGGAAAGCAAAGGGGTGATGATGTTGGTGGCGTCGAGCCGTCCCCCCATGCCTGTTTCGATCACGGCGTACTCCACCTTTTTCTTTTTGAACAGATAGAAGGCCATGGCCGTAGACAGTTCGAAAAACGTGGCGGAACGTTCCCCCGTGTTCGCGGCGGCCACCGCATGATAGGCCTCCACCACCTCGTCGTTGGAGACCTGCTCGTTGTCGACCATGATCCTTTCGTTAAAAGACACCAGATGGGGAGAGGTGTAAAGGCCGGTCCTGTATCCTGACTGATGCAGGATGTGGGCGAGGGTGGAGGAGACGGAGCCTTTGCCGTTGGTTCCGGCCACGTGGATACAGGCCAGGTCTTTGTGGGGATTGCCGAGATTCGAAAGGATCCCCTGCATGGTGGAAAGACCCAGTACGATTCCAAACCGTCCAAGAGCGTACATGGTGTCCAGACAACGTTCGTATTCTTCGTGGGATGTCATGGTTTACCTGTTTTTGTTTCGAAAAGGCGTTTTATACTTTTGAAACAGAGAACCCGGATTGAACGAATTCAAACCGGGTTCAAGACAATATAATCAAACGTTCTGGCGTTTGTTATTTGTTTCTGCTTCGGGCAGTGGCAATACGCTGTCTTCTCAGGGATTCTCTGTGTTTCCGGCGTTTGTGCTCGCTGGGTTTCTCGTAGCTTTTTTTAAGCTTCAACCGTTTGAAAAGACCGTCATTCTGGATTTTTTTCTTGAGAATGCGCATGGCTTTCTCGAGATCGTTATCGATCACTTTGACTTCGATTTCTTTCAAATTTATCGCCCCTTTCTTCACATCGTTCTCATGCAGACGAAGTCCTGCACCGATGGTTATTTGAAAACCTGAATTATGTAGAAGGTGATAATTATATGAAATGCGGGTAAATGGCAAGCGTAAAATTCGCCGGTTGGGTGGTCTTCTCAATGGAATCCTTGAGAAGACCGGCCCAGATCCGGACAAGAATTGAAATTACAGCTTGGAAACCAGTTCGTTGGTGACGGATTTCATGTCTGCCGCACCGTCGAGGGTGATGTATTTGGTCTTTCCGGCACTTTTGGCGGCCATGTCTTTGAAGTAGTACGCGCTGGCCAGGGTTCCGTCCACGGTGTTGTAGTAGATGTCGTGGCGTTTGTCGATGGCGGCTTCATCCTGGTCGTCGGCGCGGGCGGTAAGGTCGCCTCCACAGACGCGGCATTTGTCACCGTTGGGTTTAATGGCGTCGATACCGATGTTGTTGGGGTGGTTGTTGTCGTTGACGCACAGTCTGCGGCCGGTGATTCTCAGTTTGGCGATTTCACGGTCGAGAAGGATTTCAACCACGTAGTCCAGGTTGATGCCGGCCGCCTTGAGGGATTCGTCGAGTTTTTCAGCCTGAACTTTATTTCTGGGGAAACCGTCGAGAAGCCAGCCGTTTTTGCAGTCATCCTGTTTCAGTCTGTCAAGGATCATGGGGATGGTGATTTCATCGGGAACCAGGTCGCCGGCGTCGATGAAGCTTTTGGCTTTTTTGCCGAGTTCCGTACCGGCTTTGATGTTTTCACGGAAAATGCCGCCGGATTCAACGTGGGCGCATTTGTATTTCTCTTTGAGGATGGAACCCTGGGTTCCCTTGCCACTGCCGTTCGGACCGAAAAATAAGATGTTCATGTGACTTCCTTTCACGATAAAAAGTTATTGGGCGCAGGTCACGGAATACAATTCCATATCCCATCATCCGAAACAGATAAGAGAGATCCTCTCTCTCTGAATGATTTTACGACAACTCGACTTTACTATATAAATGTAGGTACCTTGTCAAGCTCTGGAATGAGCGTCCGGATTTTCGAGAAGCTTTTTGACCAAAGCGCCGGCTTCTTTTCTGGTGGAGATCAGGCCAGCGAGACGGGCTTCTTCGACCTGTCCGAGAATAGCTCTGAATTGCGGGGAGGGGGTTAACCCGTATTCGCGGATCAAATCCCGGCCGGTGATCAATTTCGACTGATCCAGGGCCGGGAGGTGTCGTGTGACATAGTCCTCCGCCATTTCCCGGACAAACCGCATGAACTCTTCTTTCGTGTCCGGTTCGTCATCTTTCCTTTTGGATAGAGAATCCGCAAGTCCGTGGAGCAGCACGTCCGGTGTGAACTGGCCGCAATCCATGAAAAGTCTCGTCTTAGATCGGGCCGAGAGCCGGCCGGACCTGAAATTGTCAAATAGAAACAGGGGACGGAGGTGGTTCTGTATGACAGTCTGGCCATGTTTTTTTTCATCGTTTGAAAACTTAAGACGATCGGCCATGGAAAGAAAAAGAGCGGCGCTTTCCGTTTCATGGCCGTAAAAATGGATCTGGCCGTCTTTCTCGGATTGGCAGGAGGGTTTTCCCGTGTCGTGGAACAGGGCGGCGTATTTCAGCATGGGCCAGTGATGCTGGCGAGTGAACATATCGGAAAAAGGGGGGAAACCCGTCAGCAGTTCCTCGATGTGCTTCAGCACCAGGAGGGTGTGCTCCAACACATCGAAATCGTGGTGTCTGTTTTGGGCACAGTTTTTCAGTGGAGCAAGTTCAGGGAAAAGGGTAAAAAGCAGGCCGTTTTCAGCCATGGCCGCCACGGTTTTGAAAGCGTTTTTTGTGGCAAAGATCTTTTTGATTTCCGTGTGGACACGTTCCCCGGCAGATTGGGACGCCAGGCTCCGATGGGCGACAATGGCCTTTTCCGTAAGCCGGTCTATGGTGAAGGAGAACAGGGCGCTGAACCTGAAGGCCCGGAGCATTCGTATGGGGTCGTTCACAAACGAGAGTTCCGAAACCATCCGGATCTTTTTACCGATCAAATCCTCCTGTCCATGGAAAGGGTCGATCAGGCCGCCGGAATCCACGGAAAGGGCCATGGCGTTGATGGTGAAATCCCTGTTTGCCAGGTCTTCATGGATGTTTGACCCCACCATGGGCGACACATCGAAAACACCCAGGGGAGACACGATGCGGTAAAGGATAAGTCCCGGTTTCCCGAGTTTGATCACCGGGCAGCCTGTATTCTCCCCCAAAGCCATGGCAAACTTTCTGGGATTGTCCCTGACCGTGAAGTCGAAGTCGTCGGGAATCTTTCGGGCCAGAATGTCACGCACCGCTCCACCCACAAGGTAGGCCCCTTTCACAGGGGGAATGATATTTGGATTGAAGTTGATCATATTATCTTGTATCTCTGGGCTCGAATGCGGGGCCGACGTCCGTTTGGTTGCAAACGTGACAACTATAACCATAATTGCGGTCCGGGCAAAGAAAAAATCCCGGTGAATCCATGGAAACAGGAAAGGTCGGTGCGGTGATATGGGACAGGCAAGGGGCAGAACAAGAAAAATCGCCGTCACCGGCGGGGCGGCTTCGGGGAAATCGTCGGTTTGCCAGCATCTCAAGGAAAAAGGCCTGACGGTGATCAGCCTCGACGAGGTGTCGAAAGAACTGATGCGTCCGGGGCAGTCCGTTTACACGAAGGTTGTCCAGGATTTCGGACCGGGAGTTGTCAGGGCTGACGGGACACTTGACCGTGCGGCCCTGAGGTCCATGATCAGCCGTGATCCGGGTGCCAGAACACGATTGGAATCGGTGGTCCAGCCCGCCATTCTTGAAGAAATGGAACGCCAGATCCGTGCGAGTGAAACCCGGGGCGAGCCGATGGTGGTGGTGGAAGTGCCCCTGCTGTTCGAATTGAACATGGAAAGCCGGTTCGACGTCAGCGTTCTGGTGGCTCTGGACGAAGAGGTTCAGGTTTCACGCCTGGCCCTGCGGGATGGCGTCAGTGAACAGGCGGCCAGGGATCTCATCGCCCTCCAGATGCCTCTTGGACAGAAAAAAACCAGGGCCGATATCGTGATCGATAACAACGGGCCCCCTGAAAAACTGAACCGTGACGTCGACTGTCTGCTGGTTCGGGCCTTTGAAAAATAAAAAATTCTTGTGTCAAAAGCCCTTGACAGGTAATACGGTCCTATTGTACTTAAAAAATGTTATTTTTCGTAACAGGACTTTATCCACTGTCACAAAAAACACGTCTTTTTGAAAATAATCTAAGGACAAATACGTGGTCAGTACATGATGGGGTTGCGCCAGTCTTTTTTCTGGAATTTCAAAACCCTTACCTTCGAATCCAATCAGGCATGACCTTTCTTCATGGAATCAGCCACCACAGGTGAAAGACAGAAATCATTATTATAAAGCATATGGAGTGCGGGTGAATGAATATTGTTGAATTGAAAGCGATGAAGATCGAGGAACTGGCGAAGCTGGCCAAAAAATTCAAGATTGACGGGGCCGGCGGGTTGAGAAAGCAGGAGCTGATCTTCCTTCTTCTCCAGGCTCAGATCGAAAAGGACGGGATGATCTACGGTGAGGGCGCCCTTGAAATCCTGCCTGACGGTTTCGGTTTCCTGAGGTCCCCGGACTGCAACTACCTTCCCGGGCCGGACGATATTTACGTTTCTCCCTCGCAGATCAGGCGCTTCAACCTCAAGACCGGGGATACAGTATCCGGTCAGATCCGCCAGCCCAAGGAGTCGGAACGGTACTTCGCCCTTCTCAAGGTCGAGGCGGTCAACTATGAAGATCCCGAGATCGCACGTGAAAAGATATTCTTCGACAACCTCACCCCCCTTTATCCCGATACCAAAGTCCAGCTTGAAAGAGATCCGGACAACTATTCCATGCGAATTGTCGAGCTGATGGCCCCCATCGGATTCGGCCAGAGGGGCCTGATCGTCTCCCCTCCCCGGACCGGTAAAACCATGCTGCTCCAGAACATCGCCAACTGCATGATCGAAAGCCATCCCCACATCGTGCCGTTCATCCTACTCATCGACGAACGCCCCGAGGAAGTGACGGACATGGAACGGTCGGTCAACGCCGAAGTCATCAGTTCCACCTTTGACGAACCTGCGGAGCGCCATGTCCAGGTTGCTGAAATGGTGATTGAAAAAGCCAAGCGTCTCGTGGAGCACAAAAAAGACGTGGTGATCCTTCTCGACAGCATCACCCGTCTGGCCAGAGCCTATAACTCCGTCATGCCTCCTTCGGGGAAAATTCTTTCCGGTGGTGTGGACTCCAACGCCCTTCACCGTCCCAAACGGTTTTTCGGTGCGGCAAGGAACGTGGAAGAGGGCGGCAGCCTCACCATCATCGCCACAGCCCTGATCGAAACGGGCAGCCGGATGGACGAGGTTATTTTTGAAGAGTTCAAGGGAACCGGTAACATGGAGCTTGTGCTCGACAGGAAACTGTCGGAACGCCGCATGTATCCCGCCATCGACATCAAAAAATCCGGCACGAGAAAAGAAGAGCTCCTCGTGGACAAATCCCAGCTGGACCGGATCTGGATTCTCAGAAAACTTCTGGCCTCATTAAATACCGTGGACAGCATGGGCTTTTTGCTTGACAAAATAAGCGGCACAAAAGATAATAAAGAGTTTCTTGAATCCATGAATTCGTAACCATCTGTTTTAAGGAGTTGAAATAATAATGAAAGAAGGCATCCATCCCAAATACGCCCAGACCACCGCTTCCTGTGCCTGTGGCCATTCGTTTACAGTCGGTTCCACCAAAGACGAAATCAAGGTTGAAATCTGCTCCAACTGCCATCCCTTCTTCACCGGAAAACAGAAACTGGTGGACACTGCGGGTCGAATTGACCGTTTCCGCAAGAAATTTGCGGGTTTCGATGCGAAAAACATGAAAAAATAGAACGGGCGACGAAGGGTTGCCTTCTTTTCTCGTTCGTGTGACCCTGGCGCAGCCATGGCCACAGATGGAAAAAACAAAGGGGAATCGGAGAACACGGTTTCCCTTTTTGTTGTTGTCAACGATCAAAAAGCAGGAACGGGAAATCCGGGGCCGATACCCCTGACATTTACGAAAGTACCGCAAAGAAGCCGCCATGTTTCAAAAACTGCAAGGTGTGGAAGACAGGTTTATCAAACTCGAACAGCTCTTGAGCGATCCTGCCGTGATGAGCGACAAGACGCTGTACCAGAAGTATATCAAGGAGCACGGAGAGATCGCCGGGCTTGTCGACACCTACCGCCAATACAAAAAGATCCTCGAAGACTTGGAAAACAGCCGGGAACTTCTCCAGGACAGTGATCCGGACATCAAGGCCATGGCCAAAGACGACATCGAGGCCCTTTCCCTTGAAAAGGAGAACATCGAACTGGAGCTCAAGAAGCTGCTGATTCCCAAAGATCCCCTGGATGAAAAGAACGTTATCGTTGAAATCCGGGCGGGAACCGGGGGGGACGAGGCCGGGCTGTTTGCCGGCGATCTGTTCCGGATGTACAGCAAATATGCCGAAACCAGGAACTGGTCTGTGGAAATCATGGACAGCCATGAAACGGGCGTGGGTGGCTTCAAGGAAATCGTGATGATGGTCCAGGGCCGGGGGGCCTACAGCGCCTTCAAGTACGAGAGCGGCACCCACCGCGTCCAGCGTGTCCCCGCCACCGAAACCCAGGGGCGGATTCACACCTCCGCCGTTACCGTGGCCGTTCTTCCCGAGGCCGAGGATGTGGAGCTTCACATCGATCCCAGCGACGTCAAAGTGGACGTGTACCGCGCCCAGGGGCCCGGAGGCCAGAGCGTCAACACCACCGATTCGGCGGTCCGGCTGACCCATATCCCCACCGGCACCGTGGCCACCTGTCAGGACCAGAAATCCCAGCACAAGAACAAAGAAAAAGCCATGAAAGTTCTGCGTTCGAGGATTTATGATGCCATGGTCCAGGAGCAGAACGCCAAACGCTCGGCTGAAAGAAAAGGCCAGGTCGGCACTGGGGACCGAAGCGAACGCATCCGAACCTACAATTTCCCCCAGGGAAGGCTGACCGACCACCGGATCGGGTTGACTCTCTACCGTCTTGAAAGCATCATGGAAGGGGACATCGAGGAAGTGATCGACGGCCTGAGAACCCACAACCAGGCCCAGGCCCTCAAGAATGAAAGCGGACTCTGATCAGGCCAGCCAGGTCTGGACCATTGCCAGGCTGCTCGCATGGACAAGCGATTATTTCAGCACCCATGGAATCGACAGCCCGAGACTGACGGCGGAACTTCTGCTCTCCCACAGTCTTTCCATGAAACGCCTGGATCTTTACCTCCAGCATGACAAACCCCTTGGGCCGGATGAACTGGCACGGTTTAAAACCCTGATCAAGCGGCGCAAAGACCGTGAACCCGTGGCTTACATCACCGGGAGCAAGGGGTTCTGGACCCTTGACCTTGGGGTCACGTCCGATGTCCTGATTCCCCGTCCCGACACCGAATGCCTGGTGGAGGCGGCCCTGCGGATCATGCCGGAAACAAACCCGGACGGCCCCCTTCGCGTGGTGGATCTTGGCACAGGTTCAGGGGCCATCGTTTTATCTTTGGCATCGGAACGTCCGGACAACCTCTATTATACGGTCGATATCTCGGAAAAAGCCCTGGTCGTGGCTAAAAAAAACAAAGCGGCCAACGGGATAGACGCCTCTGTCTCGTTTATCCGCGGAAGCTGGTTCGGTCCGTTTGTCGATCAGCCTGTTTTCGATCTCGTGGTGTCCAATCCTCCCTATATCCCCAGCGGCGACATCCAGGGCCTGGAGCCTGAAATCACCCGGTATGAACCGATGCTGGCCCTTGACGGGGAACGGGACGGGCTGGCCTGCATCCGCAGAATCCTCTCTGAAGCCCCCGTCTGTCTCAAGGATGGCGGCTGGCTGATGATGGAAACAGGGTACGACCAGAAACAGGCGGTCATCTCCCTGGCCGAACAGGCGGGATGCTACGGGGACATCGATTACATCCGGGATGCCGCGGGTCATGACCGGGTGGTGATCATGAGAAAAATGACTCCGCCCGGCAGAACCTGATCTGTTTACGCCCTCTTATAAGTCCCAAAATAATCTGTTGAAAATCACCATGGCTTCTGATACATAACGTTGGATTTATTCACGCTTGAAGATCACACGCCTTCCGGACTCGAAGCCCGGTGCTTGCTGCCAAGTCGGTTTCGGGAAAGATGGGGGCGGTGGAAAAAACCAAACCATCAAGGAGAAAAAAATGGCTTACGTAACCATGAGAGAACTTCTCGAAGCCGGCGTTCATTTCGGTCATCAGACCAAACGCTGGAACCCCAAAATGAAACCTTTTATATTCGGCGCACGGAACGGGATCTACATCATCGATCTCCAGCAGACCGTCCATATGTTCAGGGACGCCTACGATTTCATTCGTGACACGGCGGCAAGCGGAAAATCCATCCTGTTCGTCGGAACCAAGAAACAGGCCAAGGAAACCATCTACGAAGAAGCGAACCGCGCCGAAATGTACTATGTGCACAACCGCTGGCTGGGCGGCATGCTGACCAACTTCGAGACCATCAAACAGAGCATCTCTCGTTTGAACCACCTGCGGAACATCGAAAACGACGGCACCATCAACAACTACCCGAAGAAAGAACGGACCCAGCTTGCCAAGGAACGTGAAAAACTCGATTCGGTGATCGGCGGGATCAGCACCATGAACGGGCTGCCCGGAGCGATTTTCGTTGTCGATCCCAAAAAAGAAGCCATTGCCGTCCGCGAAGGCAAACGTCTTGGCATTCCCATCGTAGCCGTGGTGGACACCAACTGTGATCCCGATGACATCGATTACGTGATCCCCGGCAACGACGACGCGATCCGTTCCGTTCGGCTTCTGACCGCAAAGATTGCAGACGCCTGTATCGAAGGCATGCAGCGCTACGAGGAAAAACGTGTGGCCGATGCAGACAAGGACGCCGGTGAGGAAATGATGGAAGCCGCCGCCAAATCAGGCAAGGCCCAGGCTGCGGCCGATGACGCCAAAGGCCCCGTGGTTGAGGTGATCCGCAAAAAATCCTCGGCTAAAGATTATTTTGAAGATGAAGACTCCGAAGGTATGGGAGAATAAGACATGACAGAGATCAGTGCAAACCTTGTGAAAGAACTGCGTGACAAAACCGGGTCCGGTATCATGGACTGCAAACAGGCCCTTAAGGAAAACAACGGCGATATCGAAAAAGCTCTGGATTTTCTCCGGAAAAAAGGTCTCGCCACCGCCCAGAAACGTTCCGGAAGGGATGCCAAGGAAGGTGTGGTTCAGTCCTACATCCACATGGGCGGGAAGATCGGCGTCATGGTGGAAGTGAACTGTGAAACCGACTTTGTGGCCAAAAACGAGGATTTCCTCGAGTTCTCCAAGAACGTGGCCATGCATATCGCCGCGGCAGCCCCCATGGGTCTTGGTCCCGAAGAAATTCCCGAAAGCGTGGTGGCCCGGGAACGCGAAATCTACCGTGAAAGAGCCCTCGAGCAGGGTAAACCGGCCAATATCGTGGACAAGATCGTGGACGGTCAGATCGAGAAATTCTACAAGGATTCCTGCCTGCTGAGCCAGCCCTACATCAAGGATCCTAAAATCACCATCAACGATCTTCTGACCGAAACCATCGCGAAAATCGGAGAAAACATCAAGATTCGCCGGTTCGCACGTTTTCAACTCGGTGGAGAATAATCGACTTGGAAGAACCTAAGTACAAACGCATTCTTTTGAAGTTGAGTGGCGAGGCCCTGATGGGAGATCAGGGCTTCGGCATCAGTCCCGACATGCTGAAATTCGTGGCCGATGAAGTGCTTTCGGTGCATGAGCTGGGCGTGGAAGTGGCCATCGTGGTGGGTGGCGGAAACATTTTCCGCGGCATCAAGGCCAGTTCCTACGGCATGGACAGGGCTCCGGCCGACCACATGGGCATGCTGGCCACGGTGATCAACAGCCTGGCTCTGTCCAACGCGCTGGAAAAAAACGGCATTCCCACCCGCGTGCAGACGGCCATCGCCATGCACGAGTTCGCGGAACCTTTCATTCTCAGACGTGCCGTCCGGCACCTTGAAAAGAAACGGGCGGTGATTTTTGCGGCGGGAACGGGTAGTCCCTATTTCACCACCGACACGGCGGCTGTTCTAAGGGCCCATGAGATCCACGCGGAGATCCTCCTGAAAGCCACCAAAGTGGACGGGGTTTACGATTCCGACCCGGTGACGAACAAGGACGCGAAGTTCATCCGGAACATTACCTACATGGAGGTTCTGGAAAAACAGCTGCACGTGATGGACATGACGGCCATCTCCCTGGCCATGGATAACAACCTTCCCCTTTCGGTTTTCAACATGTTCGGGGCGGGTAATATCAAACGCGTGGTCATGGGCGAGGCGAACGTCGGAACCCGTATTGAAAATCAGTAATTAGACCTATCGATGTTCCGGGCCGCGGGCTGTTTTCCGTGGTCCGGAACTTGTTTTTTTTAAAAATGGCGTAAAACAGAGAGCCGACTGCCTGATACAGCGGCAGGGTGATCTGGACGCACCAAGAACGTGACGTTTCATCCAACGATTCCAATTCCGTGAATGAAAGGTGGTGTCAACATGATTGATACAGTTCATAAAGATACGAAAGACAGGATGCTTAAAACCATCGACGCCCTGAAAAAGGAAATGCAGCGGGTGAGAACGGGCCGCGCCAACGCCAGCATGCTGGACAGTGTCAAGGTGGACTATTACGGCACCCTGACTCCCCTCAGCCAGATGGCCTCCATTTCCATTCCCGAAAGCCGGATGATCACCGTTCAGCCCTGGGACGCCACGGCCATCAAGGAAATCGAAAAAGGGATTCTCAAGGCCAATGTCGGCCTGACCCCTTCCAGCGACGGGAAAATCATCCGTATTTCCGTGCCCCCCCTGACCGAGGACAGGCGCAAGGAAATCGTGAAGATGGTGAACAAGACCTGTGAAGAGTTCAAGGTGGCCATCCGGAACATCCGCAGGGATTCCAATGAGGTGGTCAAGGGACTCAAAAAAGACGGCGAGGTTTCCGAAGACCAGCAGAACAAGGCCCTTGACAAGATCCAGACCATGACCGACGAGCACATCAAAATGATCGACGCGGTCTACAAGGAAAAGGAAAAGGAAATCCTTGACATCTGATGGGATCTTGAAACCATGACTTCCATAGACAGCACGGACCTGGATCCGACGAAACTGCCCGTTCATGTGGCCATCATCATGGATGGGAACGGGAGATGGGCGAAAAAACGTCTGCTGAACCGGATTAAAGGTCATGAAAAAGGGTCGGAAACGGTTCGCACCATTGTCCGGGCTTCCCGCGAACTGGGCATCCGTTACCTGACCCTTTACGCCTTTTCCACCGAGAACTGGGGTCGACCGAAAACGGAAGTTTCGGCCCTTATGTCCCTTCTCAAAAAGTTCGTTCTCTCCGAAAAAAAAGACATGATGGAACACCGTATCCGGCTGAATACCCTGGGCCAGATCGACAAGCTGCCCGGAGACGTTCGAACGGCGCTGGTTCAGGCGATGGACGAGACGAAGGACAACGAGGGGATGTGTCTCAGTCTGGCCCTGAGCTACGGCAGCCGGGACGAGATCACCGGCATGGTGAAGAAGATCGCCGAAAAGGCCAGACAGGGGAGCGTGCGCCCGGAAGACATTACGGAATCCATGATCTCCGATCATCTTTTCACCGCAGGCATGCCCGATCCGGACCTGATGATCCGGACCAGCGGCGAGATGCGGATCAGCAACTTCCTCATGTGGCAGCTCTCCTACGCGGAGATCTTTTTCACCGAAACTCTCTGGCCTGACTTTTCCGAAGCGGAATACAAGAAAATCCTGAAAGCCTACCAGATGCGGGACCGGCGGTTCGGCAAAGTGGAGGAGTGAACGACACGAGCCATGCCTTTCGACCCTGAAGACGGGAAAAGGCTAAACTGTAAAACGTCTCATAAGGAACCTCGCGATGCATCTCAAACGAATCCTGTCCGCCCTTGTGGCCATGCCCCTTCTTTACCTTCTCATTGCCAAGGCCGGACCTTTCTGGTTCTCGGTCCTGATCTCCGTCGTTTCTCTCATCGCCCTGAGCGAATATTTCTACATCAGCCTTCACAAAACAAAGGTATCGGTCTTCGCTCCCATCCCCCTGGTGGGTTTCGTGGCTTCCCAGGCCATGATCTACTGCGCTTTCAGGTTCCCGGGGCGGTTCGACATCCTGGCCGGGATTCTGGTTTTCGATTTCGTGGTCTCCACGATGATCGCCCTTAAAGGATATTCCGCTGAATCTCCAGTTCTCGAAGTGGTGGCCCGTCAGGTCCTGGGGGTTGTTTACATTCCCCTGATGCTCTGCACCCTGGTGATGGTCCGGGGACAGGCCGATGAAGGCATCGCCTGGGTTTTTTTCATTCTCGTGCTGGTGGCTTTCTGCGATACCGGGGCGTTCTACGCCGGAACGTTTTTCGGGAAACACAAGCTCTGCCCCAAGGTCAGTCCAGGCAAAACCATCGAAGGGTTCGCGGGCGGCATGACCCTCACCGTGATCGGCGGCCTTGTGATCCGGCACTTCTTTTTTCCTGAAATCAACCTGGCCATGACCGCCGTGTTCCTGGTGCTTCTCAGCGTGGTCGGACCTTACGGAGACCTGTTCGAATCGGCCCTTAAACGGACGGCGGGAATCAAGGACAGCGGGGCCATCATTCCAGGCCACGGCGGGATTCTTGACCGCATTGACGCCCTGCTTTTCGTCTCGCCCCTGGCCTACCTGTTCAAAACCTGGTTTCTCTGATAAGGCGGGGCGCACGATGAAACATCTCACCATCCTGGGTTCCACCGGCTCAATCGGAAAAAATGTCCTGGACATCGTCTCACGGTTCCCCGAAGCGTACTCTGTCAAGGCCCTGGCCGCTGCCACCAACGTCGCCCTCCTGGCCGAACAGATCGAACGGTTCCACCCTGAAATCGCCGTGGTCCTCGATGAAAAACACGCGGAAGCCCTGAAGGCGATGGTGAAAAACAGCCGAACCCGGATTCTTGCGGGCGAAGAGGGTTACGCCGAGGCGGCCACCCATCCCGATGTCCAGATGGTGGTTTCGGCCATTGTGGGCGCGGCCGGACTGATTCCCACGGTGGCGGCCATCCGTGCCGGCAAAGACATCGCCCTGGCCAACAAGGAAACCCTGGTGACGGCCGGAGATCTGGTCATGGATCTGGCCCGGGAATACAAGGTCCGGATTCTCCCCGTGGACAGCGAGCACAGCGCCATTTTCCAGTGCATCGAAGGGCAGCGCAAGAACGCCCTGGCCAAGGTGATGCTTACGGCTTCCGGCGGGCCTTTCCGGACCACACCCGCTTTGGAATTTGCCGCCATCACCCCTGAAAAAGCCCTGGCCCATCCCACCTGGAGCATGGGCCGGAAAATCAGCATCGACTCGGCCACCCTGATGAACAAGGGGCTCGAGGTCATCGAGGCCCGGCATCTGTTCGATATTTCCGCTGAGCGCATCGAGGTGCTGGTCCATCCCCAGAGCATCGTCCATTCCATGGCCTCGTTCCACGACGGCACGGTTCTGGCCCAGCTCGGTATCCCGGACATGAGGGGAGCCATCGCCTACGCCCTGTCCTGGCCGGAGAGACTGCCCCTGGCCATGCCGGTTCCTGATTTCGCGGCCCTTGGAAGCCTGACCTTCGAGGCTCCGGACCGGGAAAAATTCCCCTGCCTTGACCTGGCCTACGAGGCTTGCCGGGTGGGGCATACCCTGCCGGCCGTGTTGAACGCCGCCAATGAAACGGCCGTCATGGCCTTTCTCGATAAAAAAATACCGTTTACCGCCATTCCCCGGATCATCGAAATGACCATGGAGCAACATGAGCTTGAAAAAAAACCGGATTTGTCGGATATTATTCGGGTCGACGCCTGGACCAGGACATGTTCGGAACAGCTTGTGATAAGGCTTGCACGGTGACATGGCCAGGGTTGACGGTTTGAACGAAACATCTTACCCATGACAGGAAACGTCGGTTTATGACCACCAATATCATCGCGCTGATCATCGTTCTGGGAGTTCTTGTTTTTTTTCATGAATTCGGGCATTTCATCATCGCCCGCCTTTTTGGGGTCGGTGTGGAGAAGTTTTCCCTGGGTTTCGGCCCCCGGCTGTTCGGAAAGAAAATCGGCATGACCGATTACAGGGTGTCCGCCATTCCCCTGGGCGGTTATGTGAAAATGGTGGGAGAGGAGCCGGACGCCGAAATCTCCGAAGATATGATCCCCTTTTCCTTCACCCACAAATCCGTTTACAAACGCATGGCCATCGTCATTGCCGGCCCCCTGTTCAACGTCCTTCTCGCCATCGTGATTTTCTGGGGTCTTTTCACGTTCTACGGGGCCTATGAGCCGGACACGGTGATCGGGAAAGTGGCTCCTGACTCGGCGGCTCTTGAAGCCGGTCTGAAAGACAAGGACAAGATCGTCCAGATCGACGGCCAACCCATCGAAACCTGGGCTGATATCTCGGAGGAGATCAAAACTGGCGAGGGAAAAGAGATCCGCATCACGGTCCGGCGCGGGGAAGAAATCCTGTCTTTCCAGCTGAAACCCAGGCTGAGAAAAGCCAAGAACGAATTCGGCGAAGAAGTCGAACGCTACCTGATCGGTGTTGAAAGCTCGGGAACCATGGTGCCCAAAGAGCTTTCCGTGGGCTCGGCGTTCACCGAAAGCGTGCACCAGACCTGGCAGGTGGCGGAGGTCACGGTGGTCAGCATCGTGAAGATGATCCAGGGGAAAATTTCCAAAAAAGAACTGGGCGGCCCCATCATGATCGCCCAGATGGCCGGACAGCAGGCGAGGGCCGGTGCAGCCAACCTGATCTGGTTTATCGCCATCATCAGTGTCAACCTGGCGGTTCTCAACATCCTGCCCATTCCCGTGCTTGACGGCGGCCACCTGGTGTTTTTCACCATCGAGGCCATCAAGGGAAGCCCGGTGAGCGAAAACGCCCGGATGACGGCCCAGCAGATCGGAATGCTTCTCCTTCTGCTGTTGATGATCTTCGTCTTTTACAATGACCTGACACGTAACGTTCCCATGTAAGAGGGAATAACGGCCATGGGCCGCCTTTTCATCTGATTGGCCCACAACGAAGCATGGAAGACGTTTGTCGCGATGCGATCCCCGTCTTTCATATAACCCAATAAAAAACGGTTGTGACAACGATGCAGAAACGACTTGAAATCCGATTGAAACCCCATCTGAACGACCCGGAAGGCGAGGGCCTGCGAAAAAAAGCCGGCGCTTATTTCGGCATGGCCATCGATTCGGTCCGCACCATCCAGATCGTGACCCTGGACGCGGATCTTTCCGAGGCCCAGTTTAACCAGATCAAGGATGATCTGTTCACCAACCCCGTGACCCAGGAATCGTCTTTCGAGCCGCTTCCCACACCCTTTGACTGGTGCATCTGGGTGGGTTTCCGGCCCGGTGTCCGGGACAATCCCGGAAGCACGGCCGTGGAGGCCATCGAGGATATCCTGAACCTCACGTTCAAGGACGGCGAGGCGGTCTACACCTCCAGGCGTTACTGCATCACCGGACAGGGCCTCACGGAAAAGGACATGAACACCCTGGCTTCCCAGCTTCTGGCCAACGACATCATCCAGCAGTACAGCGTGTTCTCCAAAGACGCCTGGGACGCCAAGACCGGTGTGGGGTTAAAGATTCCCAAGGTCATGCTCGACCACACGCCCACGGTGTCCACCTTTTCCGTGGAAAGCGACGATGTGCTGAAAACCCTGAGTGACCAGCGGAACCTGGCCCTCCGCGCCCAGGACATCCCGGTGATCCGGAACTATTTCCTGCGGGACGCGGTGAAAAAAGACCGGGCCGCCATGGGTCTGTCCGATCCCACCGACGTGGAACTGGAGTACATTTCCCAGAGCCGCAGCGATCACTGCAACCACAACACGTTCCAGGGGATTTTTCGCTACACGGACATGACCACCGGAGAGACCGTGGTGGAGAACAACCTGTTCAAGACCTACATCAAGGAGCCGACCCTTTACCTTAAAGACAAAAAGGACTGGGTGGTGTCCGTGCTCTGGGACAACGCCGGCATCGGCCGTTTTGACGAGAACACCAATTACGTGATCACCGGAGAGACCCACAACTCCCCATCCAACATGGAAGCCTACGGCGGCGCCATCACCGGCATCGTGGGCGTGTACCGCGACCCCCTCGGCACCGGCTTAGGTTCCAGGCTGGTCATGGGAAGCTACGGTTTCTGCGTGGCGGACCGGGAGTACAACGGCGACCATCAGCCCCACCTCCATCCCCGAAGACTCCTTGACGGCGTCATCGAAGGGGTGAAAGACGGGGGCAACAAAAGCGGGATTCCCACGCCTTTCGGCCAGATCTATTTTGAAAAAGGGTACCTGGGCAAAAGCCTGGTGTTCGTGACGGCCCTGGGCATCATGCCCGCCACGGTCAAGGGCAAACCCTCCCACGAAAAACGGACCACCAAGGGCGACCTGATCCTGATGTGCGGAGGGCGTGTGGGCAAAGACGGCATCCACGGCGTCACCGCCTCCTCCGAAGTTTTCAGCGAACACACCCCGGCGGGCCATGTGCAGATCGGCGACCCCTACACCCAGAAGAAAATGCACGATTTTCTCCTGGAAGCCCGGGACGAGGGGCTGATCGTGTTCATCACCGACAACGGCGGCGGCGGGCTGTCCTCGTCCATCGGGGAGAGTGCCGAGATCAGCAACGGCTGCCATGTGGAACTGGAAAAGGTTCCCCTGAAATACGCCGGCCTGGACCAGTGGGAAATATGGATTTCCGAATCCCAGGAACGCATGACCGTGGTGATCCGGCCCGAAAGCCTCGACCGGTTCATGGCGCTTTCTCACAAGCACGCCGTGGAAAGCACGGTGATCGGAACCTACACCGACACGGGCAAACTCCACATCACCTACCACGGGAAAACCTGCGCCTACGTGAACATGGACCTTCTGTCCGAAGGTTTTCCCCAGTGGGAATTCGACGCCGAATGGCAGGCTCCGGAACGAAGGGGCCTGTTCGAACCGGTGACCCGGGAACCCAAAGACTACAACCCCCTGATTCTCGACATGCTGAACCGGCCCAACATCTGCTCCAAGGAGTGGGTGAGCCGTCAGTACGACCACGAGGTCCAGGGTGGCAGCGTGATCAAACCCCTTATGGGCAAGGAAAGGGATGTGGCCAGCGACGCTTCGGTGATCCGGCCCGTCCTTTCATCCGAACGGGGCCTTGCCTTTTCCCAGGCCCTTCTTCCCGCCTATTCGGCCATCGACGCCTACCACATGACCACCTGCACCATCGACGAGGCGGTGAGGCGGCTCATCGCCGTGGGCGCGGATCCGGACCAGATCGGCGGCGTGGACAACTTCTGCTGGCCCGACATCCAGTTCCATCCCGAGAACAACCCGGACGGGAAGTTCAAGGCGGCCCAGCTCGTGCGTTCGTGCAGGGCCCTTAAAGACATGTGCATGGCCTATGAAATCCCCCTTCTTTCCGGGAAGGACAGCATGTACGTGGACGGGCACCTCAAGGGGCGCTACGGCGAAACCCTGAAAGTGTCGGCCCTTGAAACCATGCAGTTTTCAGCCAGCGCCGTGGTAATCGACGTGACCCGCTGCGTGAGCCTGGACGCCAAGATGGCAGGGGACCTGGTGTACCTCATCGGTGAGACGGCCGACCAGCTGGGCGGTTCCGAGTATTATGACCTCCTGGGCAAGGTGGGGCTGAACGTGCCCCAGGTGAACGCCGCCCATTTCATCCACCGTTACCGGGTTCTGGCCCGGGCCATGGAAAAAGGCCTGGTGGCCTCAGTCCATGGAATCTACCGTGGAGGGCTCGCCGTTCACCTTCCCATGGTCGCCATGGCCGGCTGCCTGGGAATGACCGTGCGTCTGGCCGATGTGACCTGGCAGGGCGATGCGGACAAACGGCGGGATGACCGGATACTGTTTTCCGAAACACCGGGCCGGTTCATCGTCACCGTGGCGCCGAATAACCGGGCGGATTTCGAAAAACTCTTTTCAGGCGCGGGGGCGAAACATGTGGGCGAGGTGACCGGAGCAAACGATCCCCTTCTCATCATGGGCAGCGACGGGACGGAAAAGGTCCGGCTTTCGGTCGCTTCCATGAAACAGGCTTACAAAAAACGGTTTGGAGACGAGATATGACAGACGTGAACGTGCTGGTCCTGACGGGCTACGGACTTAACTGCGATCATGAAACAGCCCACGCTTTCAACCTGGCCGGGGCCGTCTCCACCCGTGTCCATATCAACGCCCTGATCGCCGGGGACGTGACCCTTGACGGATTTCACATCCTGGTGTTCGGCGGGGGGTTCAGCTGGGGAGACGACCACGGGGCGGGCGTTGTCCAGGCCGTCCGCATGAAAACCCACCTTGGCGAATCCATCGAACGCTTTATCGGAAACGGCAAGCTGGTCATCGGCATCTGCAACGGATTCCAGACCCTGGTGAACATGGGCCTTCTTCCCGGGTTCGACAACGATTACCGGTCGCGGAAAGTGGCCCTGATCCACAACGACTGCGGCAATTTCCGGGACGACTGGGTGACCCTCAAAACAAACGGTCAGAGCCCCTGCGTGTTCACCCAAGGCATGGACACCCTGGATTATCCGGTGCGCCACGGCGAAGGGAAATTTTACGCCGAACCGGAGGTTTTGAAGAGGCTCACCGACCAGAACCAGATCGCCCTGCGCTACGCCCTCTCTGACGGGACACCGGCCGGCGGAAAATTCCCCGAAAACCCCAACGGTTCGGTGGACGACATCGCCGGGATCTGTGACCAGACCGGCCGGGTCTTCGGTCTGATGCCCCATCCCGAAGCTTACAGTCACAGGGTGAACCATCCGTCCTTTACACGGCTGAAAGAGGAAGCCCTAAGATCGGGCAAGGCCCCCGACACAGCCGAAACCCCGGGCATCCGCCTTTTCAGGAACGGCGTGGACTACATCCGCAAGAACATCCTTTAAGATCATTTCCAAGAAACATCTGTGACGAAATCTCTGCCGGGCTTCGGCCCGGCACTATCGCCAACGATCCGCACGTGTTTCAATGACGACCTGTGAGCAGGCGGTTCACGACCCTGATTTTCTCCTTGTCGGTATCGATGGCCGGAAACAGGTGGATTATTTCCTCCCGGGCGTGGTTTTTGAAAGTATCCATCAAACCGTTGATCATTTTCAGGGTTTCGTCGTCAACGGGGTTGTCCTGGGCCTGGGGATGGCCCAGTCTGTTTCTTACATCCCGGATCTGGTCTTTCATCACCCCATGTTCGCTTTTAAGGAGACGGACAAGCCGAGTCATGTTTTCGTTCTGCTCGCCGGCCACAGCCGCGACAAAAAGGATCTCTTCTTCGAATCGGAAATGGCGGAGCATGTCTTTTTCCATGAAATAAAAGAGGATTTCAAGGTCTCTGGCCTTTGAACCCTGGGCTTTCCCTTCCAGAATATTCCGGCATCCGATCACGTAGTCCTTGATGATTCTATGCTCTTTGGAAAGGGTCAGCACCACATTGTCGATGGTTGAAACTTTTTCACGGATCAGGTTGACGTCATGGCCACGAACGGATGCGAACCGTTTCAGGAAATCCAGAAGGCTGTTTTTCTGCTCGTCTGTCATGGCCACAAACTGGATTCCCACCTCCATTTTGTCGCCATCGAGCTGGTTCGCGTAAACCACACGCCCCTGGAATTTGACGAGGCTGTCTCGGAGAGCCAGCTCCAGGACAACGGTGGTGAACTCCCCCAAGGGCGGGGTGCTCAGTTCCAGGAGGACGCCGCCCTCGCTGATGTTGATGGTTTTTCCCACCCCTTCGCCGCAGTTGGTCATCGCCTGGTTGAACAGGGAGTAGTAAACGAGGTGCGGGCTGTTGTATCGGACAAACTCTCTTTTGTTCATGGTTTCGACTGGAGGGCCTTCTCAAGGGTGCTTGTCTCAGTCCATGACCGCCGGAAGATCCAAAAGAGGCGACCGGCGGCCTGGCGTTTCAGGAATGTTCACTGCATCGGCATATTAGCCTGAAAACCTGACAGATAAAATGTTTTTTTGACCTTGAGAAAAAATCCATATTTATATAAGGCTGTGTTCAGGCTCGCCTCGATTTTTACAGGAAACACAACGTTGGGACAGGGTGGTTTGGGTTGAAATATCCGGATCTGATCAGACGCCTGCTTTTTTTCTATTACACGGTGAAACCGTTTCGTTTTCATGTGGTGAAACACCAGATTACGGCCAGGGGCGCCTCGTTTTTCCATAAAAAACAAGGGTTCAGAATTATCGATCTGGCCGTGTCCTACGACTGCAACCTGACCTGCGACCACTGCTCCGCCGGTGTCCTGAAAAAAGACCGTAAACCCCTGGATCTTAACGACTACCGGAAGATTGTGGAACAGGCCGAAATCCTGGACAACCTGTCGTTCAACATCACCGGGGGAGAACCTCTGATGTGGAAAGGGCTTGACGGGTTGATCCCCATCCTCAAGCCGGACAGGCACTACATCTCCATCCAGACCAACGGCATGCTTCTTTCCGATAGACGGGCGAAAGAGCTGGCGGACCTCGGGGTGAACTGCATCACCACCAGTCTGGACAGTCCCTACAGGGTGGCGCACAACAGGTTCAGGGGCTCGGACCGGTCCTACGACGCGGTGATCGATGCGGTCAGACATGCGAAAAAGGCCGGCATGCAGGTTCTGGTGGGAACCACGGTGACCCGCGAAAATGTGAGGTCCAGGGAACTGCTGGACACGATCCGTCTGGTGAACGGCCTGGGGGCGATCTGTCTGTTCAACCTGGCTGTCCCCTGCGGAAACTGGGCCGGACATGACCGTGTGATCCTGGAAGAGGAGGACAGGGCCTTCCTCACGGACCTTCTCCGCCGTTACCCGGCCACATCCACGGACCATGAGCCGGGAAGAAACGCCAGGGGCTGCCCTGCGGCCACGGAAAAAGTGTACATCACAGCTGACGGCGAGGTGCTTCCCTGTCCGTTCATCCATGTGACCTTCGGGAATGTGAGGCAGGAACCTTTGGGGGACATTGTGCAAAGAATGCGGGGCGTGTCTTTTTTTTCAGGCTATCCCCGGATCTGTGTGGCGGCGGAAGACAGGGCGTTTCACCGTCAGGTGTTTTCAAGACTTCTGGCCATGAAACCTAATGACCTTCCCGCCGACTGCCGGGACATATTCCCGGAGATGCTTCTGCCCCCGGACAAGGGAGGCGCGACATGACAGCCCGAACCAGGTCATATGACTATGAATGTGTGGATACGGCCTGCGTCCTCTGCGGCTGCGGCACGTCCGGGTTTTTCGCCAAAGGCGGGGATTACGAGTACAGGACATCGGACCGGGTGTTCACATTCGTGCAATGCTCGGCCTGCGGCCATGTGTACCTGAACCCCAGGCCCTCCGACAGAACACTCCACCTGGCCTATCCTTCGGACTACTACACCCTCTCCGGCCGTCACACCACGGGCAGGTCCCGGCTGATCGCCAGGTTCAAGTCCCTGGTAATCAACCGGCGCCTCCGGTTTTTCAGGCCGCTTCTGTCCGGCAGGGCCTCGGTTCTCGAGGTGGGCTGCGGCGACGGGTCTCTTCTGATGGATCTGAAACGCAGGTATCCCGGTCTTGAAATCTCAGGACTCGACATGGCGCTTCCCCAAGGCGCGGCGGCCCGATGTTCGGCCATGGGCATCGCGGTCCGGGGCGTTTCGGTGGAGCAGGCGGAGCTGGGACTGGAACGGTTCGACCTGATCATCATGAACCAGGTGATCGAGCATGTGGCAGACCCGGTGGCCGTGATGGAAAAACTGTCGGCCGCCCTTAAACCCGGGGGATACGTCAGCATCGAAACCCCGAATCCCGGAGGCTACGACCGCCGTTTGTTCCGGCAATCGTTCTGGGGCGGCTACTATTTCCCAAGACATCTCCATCTGTTCGGACGCCGGGATCTCCGGTACCTGATGGAACGGGCAGGGCTTGACGTGATCGTCCAGAACGATCTGCTGGCGCCCATCATCTGGATTTTCAGCGTTCACGCTCTGCTTTTCCACGGGTTCGGAAAAGATGACCGGAAAAACCGCCTGGCCGGATGGGTCAGCGACCGGAATCCCGCGCTTCTGGCGGTCTTCACCGGCGTGGATCTCCTGGCCCGGTTTTTGGGCTGCCAGACGTCGAATCAGAAAATCATTGCAAGAAAAATCGTGTGATAGGCCCGGATCGTATCCGTGGAAACAACGGCAATATGGATTTCAGGATTTAACGTTTTCTTCCGATGGTTTCAGATAGTCTGCTGAATCTGAAATATGAAACATTTAAAGATCACTCCGAATTCTTAAAGATTTTCAATGGTGGATACTTTGTCGAATGGGATTGTGGTGCTGATTTATCAAGAACAATGGAACCCGGAATTCTATCTTAATTTTTTATCTGGAAAAATCGTGCCCATATAGTGTAACATACCTAATAATCAATATTTTTATATAAAATAAAGGGAACGTTCAATGCAAAAAATTCAATACATATCCGATCAGCACAACAAAATAACTGGGGTTATTGTCCCGATTGATCTCTGGAAAGAGCTTCAGTCAGAAAAAGAAACGGCCTATCTCCTTAAAAGTGAGACCATGAAAAACCGTCTTATAAAAGCGAAAAACAACAAGGAGGGCATCCCTTTTGACGACGTCTGCAAGAAGCTTGGAATTTGATCCGGCTGGATTTGAAGACCTTTCGTGGTGGATTGAAAAAGACCGTAAAAAAGCTCTTCGGATTGTTAAACTCATAAAAGAAATTCAAAAAGACCCATTTCAGGGAACCGGTAAACCGGAGATGTTAAAGCATGATTTGTCAGGATGCTGGTCTCGGCGGATAGACCAGGAACACCGGCTGGTGTATCAGGTTCAAAAAGACAAAATCAGAATACTTGCCTGTAGATACCACTATTAGTTTGACTTGGTAATCTTTGCTTCCGGCCGCCTTGCCATCAGGATGGTGTCAAAATAACTGACCAGCAGAAGACCATCCTGGTTGCTGAGTTCCAGGCGGTTTTTCACGATGCCACGGTCGGGTTTGGAAACCGAGGGGCGCTTGTCGACGCACTGGCGGACAAGGGTCAGACGGTCTCCCGGGCGTCCGGGTTTGAGAAAACGGACCTCATCCCAACCCAGGCCCGCGAGAACGCTCACCTGAGCCGGGCAGGTGACCAGCAGGCGGACGGTAATGGCGATGAGATGGGTTCCGGCGGCGGTCAGGCCCTTAAAGACGGTGTTTTGGGCGGCCTCAGGATCGATATGGGTTTCGTGGGGGTCCCATTTTCGGGCATAGGTGAGAATGTCCTCTTCGCTGAGATCGTACACGCCCACCGTTTCACGCTGTCCCACGGTGATGTCTTCAAAATATCTCATGTCGGTTCTTTCTCTGCTTTACCCTGTCCTGCGCCGTGGGCTGTGAGCAGGTCGATCAGTTTGTCCCTCTTGTCGATCCTGGCCATCTTGAGAGGTGTCATGCCGTGCTGGTCGCGCACGTCGGGGTCTGCCCCGTGGGCCAGAAGGCATTCCACCATGTCCGTGTTTCCTGAATGGATGGCGTAGATCATGGCGGCATGGAGGGCATAGGCCCGTTTGTCCTTGTCCTGGACATTGGGATTCATGCCGGCATCAAGGAGAAGGTTTGCGGCTCTGGTGTCGTTTGCAAAGATGCACATGAACAGCAGGTTGTTTCCCTGGGCGCTGGTGGCCTGAAGATCTGCGCCGCGGGACACCAGAAGGTCCACCATCTCCTGGTGGCCGTATCGGGCCGCCGTCAGCAAGGGCGGTTCACCGTTCGACGCATGGATGTCAAGGTCGGCTCCATGGTCGAACAGCAGGGCCGCCATGTCCGCATTTCCTGTGGTGGCCGAAAGATGCAGGGGCGTGACGCCCGTCTCGTCCAGGGTTTTCAGGTTGACGGATGCGCCGAGGTCCAGCAGTTTCTTCGCCGCTTCGGCCTGGTTTTTCATCACCGCCACGTGGAGGGCGGACACCTGGTCGTACAGGGTGTCCACGGCAAAGCCTGACGCGACCAGGGCGCCTATCCGCTCCAGGTTACCGTCCGCCGCCGCGTCATGAAGGGCGTGGGCTTTGCGGCGTTTCATTTTCCAGAGTGTGGCCGCCACGCAAACCACAGCGAAAAGGGTGATGTTGATGACTGGGGACATCCGCTTGACTCCTATCCTGCAGGTTTTCAAAAAGCCGGTCCGGGTGATCATCTCCCGGTCCGGAGCAAGATTCTATTTACGTCCCCGCGGAACCAGAATCAACAAAAATCTCGGGGGCCACTTTTGAATCAGGCCTCCCGATCTCACTCTATGCGCCCTGTCTCCCTTTCTCCCGAATAACGGACCGCCATCATGGTGATGTCGTCGGACTGTTCGGCCCCGTCAACGAAACGGCGTATGGAGCTTAGGACCGAATCGATGCCCCTGCGGATGGGCTGTCCGGCAAACAAGGACAGTTCCGTCTCCAGCCTTTGTTCGGAGTAAAGTTCTTCGGCCTGGTTCATGGCCTCGGTCACCCCATCGGTGTACAGGAACAGGCTTTCTCCCGGTTCAAGGACCAGGCGTTCCAGGCTGTAAGAGATTCCGGGCATGGGGCCGGCCATCAGGGCCTTGGCCTTGGGCAGCCATGATACGGTGCCGTCCCGACGGACCAGAAGGGGCGGGTTGTGGCCTGCGTTGGCGTAGTACACTTCGCCTGTGATCGTGTGAAGGATTCCGCAGAACAGGGTGACGAACATGCAGGCGTCGTTGTCCGCCGCCAGTTCCTCGTTCACATGGACCAGGATGGCCTCGGGGCTCACGTCCTGTTTGTCCCTGGCAAAGGACTTGATCAGGGTCTTGGTCACGGCCATGAACAGGGCCGCGGGAACCCCTTTCCCCGACACGTCGCCGATGACGAAACAGAGCCGGTCCTCGTCGAGCTGGAAAAAATCGTAGAAATCACCACCCACCTCCCGGGCCGGGGCGATGGTGGCGTAAAGGTCGAATTCATCCCGGCTGGGAAAGGGGGGGAAGGTCTTGGGAAGGATGGACATCTGGATGTCATGGGCGATTTTCAGTTCGCTTTCCATCCGTTCCCGGGCCGCCGTGGTTTCGGTGAGCTGGCGGATATGCTCAGTCAGGGAATCTCTCATGATCCTGAAGTCCCGGGTGAGGGCCCCCACTTCATCTTTGGACGAGACCCGGGGCAGGGGAGCCGTAAAATCCCCTTCGGCGATCCGGGTGGTGGCATCGGCCAGGGCGCGGATCGGGGTGGTGATGGTCCGGGCGATGAGCACGATCACCAGGGCCAGGAGAAGAAATCCGGCAAGGCCCATGCCGGCCATGGCAAACGTCAGGGCGCGGATGTCGGCGAACAGTTCGTCTTTGGGGAAAATCACGCCCAGGGTCCAGCCCACCGAGGGAAGGGGGGCGTAGTACATCCAGCTGTCCACGCCGCTGACGGCCTGGTAGGGAATGAAACCAGATTCCCCCCGAACCATGCTCCGGCCGATTTTCCGGATCTCCGGGCTGTTCCTGTCTTCGGCCAGGCTGAACAGGGATTCGTTCATGATGAGATCCTGGCGCGGGTGGGCGAGAAAGGTTCCGTTCCGGGACAGGAGAAACCCGTAGCCTGTCTTGAGCACCTGGATGGAAGATACGATGTCCGTGAGGCGCTTCAGGGACACGTCGGCGGTGACGATGCCGGCGATCCGCCGTCTGCCGTTTTTTGTTTCGAAGAACGGCACCGAACAGGTGGCCATCAGGGCGTCGCCCCCGCCTTCGTCAAAGTAAGGTTCGCTCCATTCGGTCCGTCCCAGCTCACGGGCGATCTGGTACCAGTCCTGGAGATGGTAGTCGTAACTGTTGGCCAGATCCAGGCTGCCCACCCCCTCGGCTGTCCGGTAGAAATAGGGGGCGCGGGGTGTTTTGAAACGTCCGTCCGGCCAGGTTTCAAAAGCCACGGCCGAACCGTACACATCCGGGTGGGACAGGACCGAGGCCTGGATAAACGGAAGCAGGGTGGCGTCGCTCACCCCCAGGATCTCCAGGCTCCGGGCCATGGACTCGGTCTGGGCCGTCACCGAGGTGATCACCTTTTCCACCCGGGCCGCGGCCGCCGTCACCAGGTGCCGGGCCGTGGGCTCCAGTTTTCCCGTGATCATGGCCCGGGCCTGGATGTAGTTGTAGCCGATGGCCAGGCCGAAAACCAGGGTGCAGCACAGGAGGAACACGGCCGTGAGACGGACGGCCAGCCGCCGCCACCAGACGATCCGGGTGTTTGGTGTTTTCGGCTTAACGGTTTCCATGGGTTCCTCCGGTAAACGTTCGATAATCCGGGGCCTGTCGGATCAGGCGCTCCTTGAGGAGAAAATCCGCCACGGACTTGAAATTTTCAGGATTGAGGGTGTCTGCGGGAATCCCGCTTTTCCCGGGCATGACCAGGTCCTTCATCCGGGACAGCATCCAGCGCTGGTGGGCCCGGTTGGAGGGGATTCTGGCCTTTCGCATATGGGCCGTGATGATGTCCAGGGCTTCTTCGGGATGGTCGAAAGCGTACTGCCAGCCCTCGAAGGAGGCTTTGACAAACGCCTGGGCCAGACCGGGGTTTTTCTTGTAAGCGGCTTCCATCATGTAGAGCCCGTCTTCGGGGAAGTTCACCCCGTGGGTGTGAAGAGGGAAGACGGTCAGTTCGTCGTTGTCCACGCCCGTGCCCAGGATGGTGTGGTACTCGTTGTACCACATGGCCGACGCCACATCCACGCCGCCCCTCAGGAACAGGTTGACGGTGTAGGACTGGGGAACCTCTTTCACCGTGAGGTTGTGCTTCACGAAAAAGGCCCTGGGGGGAATGGCGAAGTCCCCGCCCCAAAGCCCCACTTTTTTTCCGTTCATATCCGAGGGTTTCCGGATGCCGCTGGATTTTTTCGCCACCAGCAGCATGGACGAGCGGGGAACCACCTGAGCCAGATGGACCAGGGGGAGGCCCCGATCATGGCGCTGCATGGCCGTGGTCAGCCATTGCACCGCGAAATCGGCCCTTCCGTTTTCCAGGTAATCCAGGGATGAGCAACCCGGCCCTCCTTTGAGAACGGTCATGTCCATGCCGTGTTTCCGGTAGATGCCTTTTTCCATGGCCACGTAATACCCCGCAAACTGGGCCTGGGGGCTCCAGTGGGGGATGAGGGAAACTTTTTTAAGCTGGGTTTCGAAGGCAGCCGCAGGAAGCACAGCACACCATGACATCAGACACAGGAGGCCCAAAAGGCTGAACGCCAAACGCCTCCCCATGTGGTTTTTTTCTTGGATTATCATGATTTTCCCCGCTTCATGATTCATTTGCTGAAATAAGCCGCAATTCTGGCTGCCGCATTGGCGCGCAAGTTGAAATAGTAAAAAGGATAATCAAAGCTGTGGTATATCCCAGCTGGGAGGCCCGGGCTTAACGCGTGCAGTTCATCCTCATCAGCCGTACTGCAGATCACCACTCCCTTATCCAGGTCCACCGTGGCGTCAGCGTATTGGGGCACCTGAATGAAAACTCCTGCGTTTAGCATAAAGGATCCAAGGCCTTCATCCTTACCGGCAGGCGTTTCCTCACGACTCCAGTTGATGGGGTTTATCGCCAGGGCGCCTTCAAGAACCACGGGGTTGCTTCCCTCATCCACATGGGGTGACTGGGTGTTGTATGAAATGATGACCCCTGTATCCTCCGCACCGGTTGCGAATTTCAGATGGGTATTTTCGGACAGGTAGGCTTCCGTCACGGAGTAGCCGATCACATAAGCCGCAACCATGCGTTCATACACATCAGGGTGTTCTTTCATATAGACGGACAGGATGTTCAGAAGCACATTCGACCCTTGGGAATGTCCGGCCAGAATGAATGGACGGCCGTTGTTGAAGTGCTTGATGTAATAATCGAAAGCGGCCATCGCGTCCAGGGTCGGAATGCCGGCGATAACCGCTTCACGCTCTTCCAGAGTCGGCAATGTCAGCGTATAAAGTGCATCCGCCTGCCGGTAATAGGGCGCATAGACATTGCAAACGGTTTCAAATGCTGTGGCTTGACGTGCGAAAGCCGCATTTGCGCCGATTCTCATCGAATCGTTGTCAACCGCGTTGATGTTGGGGTCTGATTCGTTCTGCTTTCTCCACGCGGTGGGATAAAGATAGAAAACATCGACGGTTTTCGTAATCTCAGGCAACGACAGCCAGTGTTCAGATGTTGAATAATCCGTGGCTCTCAAAGCAGGGTTGTCATCGGAGTGACGGTCGCTGCATGCGGCGAGCGTCACTCCAGCCAAAAGGCAAACCATGACTAAACGTTTCATTATTTTCACTGTGAGTCTTCCTTGGTTTTCATGACTTACATAAATTGGGTTGTACTTCCATGGGATCAGCTTCCGGCAGGGTTTCTGAGGTTCTAAGATTCTTTTGGCTGAGAACGGACAGGACCACTGTCAAGGACGATGCTGAGAATGTTTCGGCCGTCTTCCCTGCGCCAGTGTGCATGATCACTGAAGTGCCGGATAAAATGGATGCCCAGCCCGCCCACAGCCCGGTCTTCGATGCCAAGGTCCGTTTCCGGCTCCGCCATGGAGAGGGGGTTGAATTCCGGGCCGGTGTCGGCGATCTCCAGCACAAACGACGGTCTGGCCTCGTGAAAACCTGTATGGCATGCCAGGGTCACCAGGCCTTGGTTGTCCGTATAAGCGTGGGTGCAGATGTTGACAAAGGCCTCTTCCACAGCCAGGGAGAGGCCCATGAGGCGGGAAGGGTCAACCCCCAGGGCCAGGGCTTGCTGTTCCGCAAAGGCCATGGCTTCGTGGAGCCGATCCAGGGTGGCCGGGAGGTTCAGGGTCGAACGGGGCCCTTCCATCAGCCTGCCGCCGCCACGGCCGCATCCACGGAATTGTAGATGGTAAAAACAGAGCCGAAACCTGAAATATCGAACACCTCGTTTACCGGCCCGCTCACATTGGCCAGAAGAAGGGTGCCGGCCTTGCTTTTCAGAGATTTCGCCGAAGCAAGGATCACCCGGAGTCCCGCGCTGCTGATATAATCAACGCCGCCAAAATCAAGTACCATACACAAATTGCCGTCGTTGATCAGGGAGGCAACGGATGTTTCAAGGGCCGGTGCGGTCATGGCGTCAATTTTTCCTGAAACGGCGACTACGGTGGCCTTGCCTGTCTGCTGTGTCTGAATTTCCATTTTTCACCTCGTGTGGTTATATAAAATAGTGTTTTGTCTTAAAATCAACTGATAATCTTCCGGCGTATCCATATCCATGATGACACCTGAATCATCCACAGGAATCCGCCGAATCCGTTCAGGGTTTGCCTGGATGATATCCCGCAATGTGCCTCCTTGATGAATGGGCGCCAACAGCTCCGACGGGAACATCACCGGATGGCCGTTTCTGTTCCGATGGCCGGGTATCAGGATGTCGCCGGGAAAGACCCGTTGCGTGGTCAAAAGCGTGCCGATGGTCTCAGGGGTCACCAGGGGGTGATCGGAAAGGCAGATCATCACACCCGAAGGATGACGGCCCATGGCGGAGAGTCCCGTTCGAACGGAATCGGCCATGTCGGCACCGGTAAGACCATGTTCAACCACATCCACCTTCAAATTCCCCAAAGCCTGCCGGATAACGCTTCCATATTTCCCCACCACCACCGTGATGTCCATAACACCCGCCTCGGTCAGCGCGTCCACGCAATGGACAATCACCGGCTTACCCCCAAGGGGCAGAGTCTGTTTGCAGACCCCCATCCGGCGAGACTCACCTCCGGCCAGAAGGATGGCCCTCACCCGGTCAGTCATGTGTTGTTTGTCGCTCCGGCATTTTCCAGAAACCTCCTTAAAAGATTTCCGGCCACTGTCCGTCGGTAATGGGCCGAGGCCCTTATGTCGTCAATGGGCGACAGGGATGCCGTTGCAGCGGCCACGGATATTTTTATGGTTTCCGGATCAAGACGGCTGCCCGTCACGGCGGTTTCCGCTTCGGGTGACCCGGCCACGGTGGGTGCGACACTTCCCCAGGTAAACCGTGCTCTCACCACCGTTCCGTCTTTGGCAAACATCAATCTCCCGCAGAAACTGGTCACTGCAATGGCCAGAGATCGTCTGAGCCCCACCTTTTCAAAACATTGGGCCTGAAACACATCGTCACCCAGCGGAATCCGGATCTGGGTCAGAATTTCATCCTTTTGTATATCGGTTTTGCCGGGGCCTCCGATAAACCTGGCGATGGGTATGATTCGTGTCCCGGCGGACGAGTCAAGCACCAAACGGGCATCCATGGCATAAAGGGGCGGCAGGGAATCTCCCGCCGGTGACGCGGTGATGATATTGCCGCCAAGGGTTCCCATGTTCCGGATGGCCGGTCCGCCGATGGTTCCCACCGCTTTTGCCAGCAGCTGCGCATGATTTTGAACCAATGGATGAGCCATGATGGCCGAAAACGAGGCCCCGGACCCGATGCACAGATCGCCGGTGTCCAGTCGTATATCGGCAAGGCCCGGAATATTGTTAAGCAAAATCAGCGGCGGTTTTACAGCCGCTCCAGCGTGACGGAGCCGGACCAAAAGATCCGTTCCCCCGGCCATCAGCCTGGCCTCCGGGTATTCGTTCAAGATGGAAAAGCACTCATGAAGATAAGATGGCGTATAGACCTGGCTCATCGGCCCTCTTTCCTGGCGGAGATCTGACGGCCCGCCTGTTCCACCGCGTCCAGAATTTTCACGTACCCCGTACAGCGGCAGAGATTGCCGCTCAAGGCGGTCCGTATCTCGTCACGGCCTGCCGCGGGGTTCTCTTTCAGAAGGGCGAGGGTCGCCATTTCCATGCCGGGAATGCAATACCCGCACTGAACAGCCCCCTGATCCACAAAGGCGTCCTGAATTGCGGCCCCTTCGGGCGTGTCGCCCAGGCCTTCCACGGTCAGGATGTCCCGGCCTTGGAGCTGCACCGCCAGGGTCAGGCAGGACAGCCGGGTTTCCCCGTCCATCATCAGGGTGCAGGCTCCGCATTCCCCGGTGCCGCAGCCTTCCTTGAGTCCCGTCAGCCCCAGATCCTCCCGGAGCAGGTCGACAGCCCGCCGGTCCGGTTCCGTTGAGACGGACACGGGTTTGCCGTTCAGTGTAAATGTGATGTCCATGATCTGGCCTTTATTATCGTCTGTTGATGATCAGCAAAATATTAAAACCGTTTGCCTCCGGCGGCCCTGCCGGGGGCCAAACTTTTGAAAAGTTTGACAAACAGCCTTTGTTGGATTCGATGCGTCATCCCCTTCGATCACACCCAATCCATTTGTCCAGATTTTTAAAATCTGGTCCCCCGGGAGGGCCGCCGGAGGCCCATTCCTCTAAAAACCAAGCATCGCCCCCAGCACTTTTTCCGCCGTAATCGGCCCATGGAAAACACGGACCCCCAAGGCGTCGGCCACGGCGTTGGCCACGGCCGGAAGGGGGCCGTTCATGGCCACCTCGCCCACGCCTTTCAGGCCGAAGGGGCCGGTGGACTCGTGGGCCGGAAGGATCACCGACACCGTGTCCGGCAGGTCCAGCGCGCCGGGAATCAGGTACCCTGTCAGATCTTGGGTCACAGGTTTTCCTTCCCGGGTCCTGAAATCTTCCATCAGGGCGTAGCCCAGGCCCTGGGCCACCCCGCCCTGGATCTGCTGGTCGAACATCGAAGGGTTGATGACCCCGCCCCCGTCGGTGGTGGCCAGGTAGTCTAAGACCCGTGTTTCTCCCGTGACCGTGTCCACCTCGACCCGGGCCAGATGGGCCCCGTAGGCGAAGATCACATGGGGAAAGCCGATGAAAAAACCCTTGGACGTGTCGGGGATGAGGTCGCACACCGGAGCCACGAACTGGCCGATGCACACCCGGTCCTCGTAGGGCATGAACCCGGCCAGCTGGGTGAAAGGCACCTCCCGGCCGCTGGGGGGGTGGACCACTTTTCCCGGTTCAAGGACAAGATCCCGGTCGTTGTCGATAAACAGCATAAGGCCGGCCCGGTTGATCAGCCGGGCTTTCAGGTCTTCACAGGCTTTGATCAGGGCGTTGCCGAACGTGTAGGTGGTCCGGCCCGCCGAAGACGAGCCCGACGGGTAGGCCGTGGCCGTGTCGGGCTGACGAAGGATCAGGCATTCCGGGGACTGGCGCAGGATATGGCCGGCGATCTGGACAAAGGCGCAGCTGTTGCCCTGGCCCATGTCCGACACGGCGTTGTGGACGATGATGCGGCCGTCTTCGGCCAGTTCCACTTTGGCGATGGCCGAATCCCGGACCTTGCCCCCGTATCCGGCAGCGTTGAACACCGAGGCCAAACCCACGCCCCGCCGTTTGCCCGGCGGACAGTCCTGTTTCCAGGTTTCCGCCGATTGCCACAGGTCATGGTCCGCCACACGGTCGAGACAGCCGCCGATACCCGTGGAGGTGATCAGCCGGACGCCCGCGCCGTTTTCATCACCTTCGGCCAGGGCGTTCTTTTGACGGAAAACCAGCCGGTCCATGTTCAGGCGGTCCGCCAGCATGTCCATCATGGATTCCACGGCAAAGGCGACCTGGCACACCCCGAAGGCCCGCATGGCCCCGGCCACGGGGTTGTTGGTGAACACGCATTTCCCTTCGATCAGGGTGTGGGGCACCCGGTAGGGACCGGCGGCGTGTTCCATGCCCAGTTCCATGACCTCGCCCCCAAGGTGGGCGTAAGCTCCGGTGTCGTAGACCAGACGGCAGTGCACGGCCTCAAGGACACCGTCCGAGGAGGCTCCGATTTTGTATTGTATCCGGCAGGCGTGGCGTTTGTAGCCCGCCAGCATGCTTTCTTCGCGGTCCCACTGCATTTTCACGGGCCTGCCTCCGGAATGCTGGGCCGAAAGGGCCAGGAGGCACTGGACCGTGGCCCCGTCCTTGCCACCGAATCCGCCGCCCAGGGCAGGGCTGATCACCCGGATGCGCTGAAAGGGCAGGCCGATGGCGTGGCCGATTTCGAACCGGTCCCGGAACGGGGACTGGGTGGACACGATCATGGCGATCTGTCCGTCAGCCTCCTGCCAGGCCACCCCGTTTTCCGTTTCCAGAAACCCGTGGGCCTGGACCGGGGTGCTGAACTGTCCTTCGACCACCGCGTCGCATCGGGTCAGGGCCGTCAGCGCGTCGCCTTTGCGGATTTCCGCTTCCATGAGAAGGTTGCCCGGCATGGTGTCGTGTAAGAGGGGCGCGCCGGGTTCCATGGCGTGGGCGGGATCGAACACCGCCGGCAGGGCCTGGATCTGGAAACGGACCAGGCACTTCGCATTGGCCAGGATGTCCGGTGTTTCCGCAATGACCAGGGCCACCGGGTCGCCGGGATAGAGCACCCGGTCATCCACCAGCACCGGCATGTCCTTGTGGACGATGCCCTGGCGGTTCGTGCCTTTCACGTCCCGGGCGGTCAAAACCGCGAGCACCCCGGGCAGGGCTTTTGCCTCTGTCGTGTCCACGGACACGAGCCGCCCGTGGGCCACCCCGGCCCGGACAGCTCCGGCCCAGACCGTGTTTTCCGGGTAATGGTCGGCCGCGTACTTTTCACGACCGGCCGCCTTGTCCCTTGCGTCACCCCGGGGATGGGGCTGGCCGATGTTCATCGCTTCGGTCATCTGAATATTATCTCCCTGTTTTGGCAAGGGCCTTGATCTCCTCTTCCAGTACCCCGGCAAAGGCCTCCATCACCGGCATTTCCCGCAGGGTCACCCGGATCCAGCCGGGGAAGCGGAAACCGGTCATGGACCGGACCATCATGCCTTGTTTCATCAGCCGCCGGTACATCAGAAGGTCGTTCACCGGAGAGCGGATCATCAGGTAGTTGCCCTGGCCGCCCACGGTTTCAAGGCCGATCCGTTCGCAGACATTTTTTAAAAAAGACCGGGCCTCCCTGACGATTTTCCGGGTTTCGGCGATGTGTTCCTTATCGTTTAAAATCGCGGCCCGGGCCGCCTGCTGGGCCAGGTTGTTCACCGAGTAGGCCACGAAGGTCCGGCGCACCACGTCCACCACCTCTTCTACGCCGATGAGGTACCCCACCCGCAACCCGGCCAGGGCGTACATTTTGGAAAAAGTGCGGAACACCACCACGTTGGGGAATCGCTCCATCAGGCGAAGGCCGTCCGGGTAGTCCGGGGCTTCCACGTATTCGCAATAGGCCTCGTCGATCACCACGATCCGGTCTTCCCCGACCCGCTCCAGAAAATCGGAGAGCTCGGATTCGGTCCAGTAGGTGCCGGTGGGGTTGTTGGGGTTGCAGACAAAGAGGATTTTGGTCCGCCGGTCGATGCGGTCCAGCATGGCCTGGGGATCGAAGGCGTAGTCACGCAAGGGGGTCAATCGGGCCTCGATGCCGGAGAATTCCGCCACCCATTCGTAGACGGCAAAGGTCTTGTCTGCCGTGACGATGTTGTCGCCCGGTTCGCACAGGGCCTTGATTACGGCGCTGATCACCTCGCAGCTTCCGTTGCCCACCAGCAGGCGGTTTTCCGAAATGCCGAATTTTTCCGCCAGGGCCGTTCTCAGGTCGTAGGAGTCTCCGGACGGGTAGATCAGGGCGCGGCCCGCCTCGAAATCCTCGATCACACGGCAGGCCGCCTGGGGAGGGCCGAGAAAATTCTCGTTGTTGTTCAGCCGGTGGAGAAAGGGGGCCCCGTATTCTTTCATCAGCACATGATCGGGTTTGCTGGGAATGTAGGCCTCGAAATTTCTCACATAGTCGGGGATCAGTCGCTCGATGTTCATGATATCCCAGACTCCGCCGGCAGGTAAAAGATCACCAGGTCGCCCCGGGCCGCCTCGGGGATCACCAGTCCTGGAACCATGCCTGCGGCGTCAAGGGCCACCGTGAAACGCATGTCCTCCTCGCGGGCCGTGTCGATTTCAAACAGGATGCCGGACACCCCCTGGTGTTTCAGAAGGGCGAGGTGATTTGAAAGGTTTTGTTCCATGTCTTTTCCCGCGCACAGGGGCCGGAGAATGGCCAGGGTCCGCCTGTTCCGGAACTCCACCCCGATCACCGAGTGGTCCCTCAGGCTTGCTGTCCTGAAATCCGTTTCCCGAATCTGCCGGGGCAGGCAGAGGCGGTCGTACTCGTTCCGGAGAAAGGCGGCAAAGGCCGGGGCGCTGTAGATGGCCCGGGTCGGGGCTTCCTCTTTCAGCTGGCGGTGATAATAGGTCAGGGAAACGGGCCCGTCCTGTTCGCCAGGCATGGGGATGTCTCCGAGAAAATCGAAGAAACGGGCATGGTTTGCCAAAGGACCCTGGCGCCGGAGAAGCCCTTTCACGCTGGATCGGGAGATTTTCGACACGGCCTGGTCCATCAGGGCTGAAAGGATCCGGTCCTCGGGATCGTCGACAAACACGTAGGGGCCAAAGATCTCGATACAGGATTCGGTCAGACTCTGCCAGACCACCCCGCCCACCAAGGTTTCCCCGGAAAGGGCCAGGGCTGCCGAAAGGTCGCCTGAAACCAGCATGTCTGCGGCCATGCCGCCTTTGAGCAGGAACTCCGGGGTGAAGGCCAGGTTCAGGGAGGCCACCAGACCGCAGAAGTAACGGAGGTCTTCGGGGCCGGGGTCCACCACGTCCACCGTGCTCTGACGGAGGGGAATGGCCGGGGCCAGGGCCGGGCTGGGATCGTAGGCCCTTTCCCGCCAGAGCCGGATCAGGATTTTATCGGCGGCTCCGAAATCCAGGGTGAGGCCGCTGACAGACCGGGCCGCGATCATGGGTCCCAGCATGTCCAGGGCCTCCTCGTCGTCCAGGTCCACCTGGAACGCCAGGTTCAGGGCCTGCATGTCCGGGTTTACCATGGGAAAGGCCAGAGAAAGGTCAAGGCGGTAACCCCTGTCTTCCAGGGCGAGGTCCAGGTCCACGTCTCCGCCGGATCGGGCGCTGTGGTAAACGTAGAGTTCTTCCATGGCCAGGGTCAGGCCCGTCCGTTCCGGTCCGTCGAAACCCAGGGAAAGGGCCGCCCGGTCCACGAATTCCAGGGCCAGGGGCAGGAAGGCCGGGGTAAAGGGGAATCGGGCCGAGGCTTTTTTCCGCCCTGCCGTCGAGGAAGGTGTGCCCTGTGCGCTCATCGGTTTCCGGCCCCCTGTTTCATGTCGTTTTCGATCATGGAAAGGATCCGCCGTGCCTCGTCGGTGACCAGCACGATGCTTTCGATATCCGCCGGGCATTCCAATTTCTGCATCAGGAGGCCGTCTCCGCCGAACCAGCGGGGCAGGGGGCCGCCGAAAACGTAGCCCATGGTTTTCAGGGTGGCCGACGCGTCGCCAGCCCAGGGTTCGGTGAGGTTGGTCCAGACCTGGAACACGGTGGATTTCTTCGCACGGGCCTGGGTTTCCAGCTCGCTGATCCTCTCCCGGAGGTCGGCACCGGATGCCGCAACGGCGATTCGGGCCACGCTGGCGAACTCGAAAACCTCCATGTCCGCCCGGGTGGCTGTACCCTGGGGCAGGGTTTCTTCGGAAAGGCGGATGTCACGGCTGTCGTCGAGGCGGCTGTAGATCCAGCGCAAATCATCTTCGTACATCCGGGGAAGAAAAATCGTATGGGGGGCGGGTTTGTAGCAGCGGAACTCGGTGAGGGTCGCCACCCGTCCGGGGGCGCTTTTTTCCCGGCTGTAGGCCGACGCCGGCATCAGGGCCAGCTGGATGGCGGTTTCCACGTGTTTGAAGGACAATGCGGCTTTCTGCATGAAGGGATGGTTGCACACCGCCTCACCGTATACTTCCTCGATATGGGGCATGGTGCCCACAAAGGAATCGTAGAGAAAGGCCAGGAGCTGTTTGTTGATTCCCGTGTTCCGGTAATCTTTGGACACCAGGCCCACCCCGACCTCGTACAGGCCTTCGAAGGGCGAGGACCGGTACAGGTGGCTGGCCCCCACGATCCGGTTTTCGGGCGTCCTGGCCACGATGGAGTAGTACCGGCCCTCCCGGTTCGCCTGGTTGATGGCGTCGGGATCGTAGAAAAGCCTGATGGGGTAATGGTCTCCGTACACGTCCCGGACAAGATCCACCAGGCCTGCGGCGTGTTCCGGCTGGAGCAGCTCAACGGTGTAAGGGCGGATGTCCCTGGAGTCTTGGGTCATGTTTTACCTCTTTCCCCGGCCGGTGTTTTCAAGGGCTGTCCGGGAAGCCCGTGTGTTGTTTTTGTTTTCGTCGTCCCATGATCCAGAGAACCGCGGCAAGACCCAGGCATACCAGGGCAAGGACCGCGGCGGCGTCGAAGGGAAGGGCGTAACCTTTTGTTCCGCTGACCATGGCGCCTCCGACGGCCGGGGTGATGAAGTAGGCCAGGTCCATGACGAACAGACCAAGATTGGTGTTGAGACCCCTTAAGTGAGGATCGGAAAAGGCAAAGATCAGGGCGTTGATCTGGGGAAGGATCACCCCCATGCCCAGTCCGTAAAGACCGGCCAGTCCATAGAAAAAAAGGCCGCCTTCAATGTGGGGAAACATGAAAAAACAAAAGGTGAGGATAAGAAAGCCCGAGATCAGGGTGAAGGTTTTGTCGATCAGGTCGAAGGCCGGGCCACCGAAAGCCCTGACCAGGATCATGGTGCCCATGGCGAGGGTGAAGAAAAGACCCACGTCTCCCAGGTTTTTCTGAACCGCCAGGTCTTTCATGAAATAGAACACCGTGGCGTGGCCGAAAAAAGCCAGGAGGGTGGTGACAAGCAGCAGCACCACCGGCCGGTTGGCCATGTTTTTCCGGATATCGCACAGGGCCGGTCGTCTGGTAAGGGCGGCGTCCATGTCCCCCAGGGCGTTTTCTATCCTTCCACGCATCCGGACCATAAGGACGATGGCCAGCAGGGCGAACAGGGAGAAACCTGCGTAGATGGACGATTCATTGCGGACATAGGGCAGGATAAGTTCGGTTACAGGAGGCACCAGCGCATAGGGAATCATGGTGGCCACGCTGATGACGCCGAAGCCCTGGCCGCTTTTCTCCCGGGGGATAAACATCACGATCAGGGCGATCAGGGCCGAGGTCAGAAGAACGAAACCCGCGCCGTGAAGGATCCGCAAGGCCACCAGGGAAGAAACGGTCAGGGCGAAAGGGTAGGCGATGGACACGGCGATGACCATCATCAGGGATACGAGGATCAGCCTCAGGGTGTCCTTGACCCCGATCAGGGGGATGACGAAAATTCGCAGCACGAAAGCCGTCATGGGTTCGAGGCCGGTGAGGAGCCCCCTCATGGCCGGGGGAATGCCGATGCCGCCCAGGTAGTGGAAAAAGCTATAGAACACGGCGATGTTGCAGAAGGCCACCGCAATGACGCCGTTCAAGGCAATGAATTCAAACGTGAATAACTTCCGGTTGTCTTCTGTCATCCAGAGTTCCGTTTTGATGTGTTTTTTCGATTGTCAGGCTGATTGATTCAAGGGAGGATAGCACGGTTGAACGCCCAGGCGCAAGAGTTGAGGTTCATCGGCTCATATCGCTATCGGGATCGCTATCGGGATCGGGTTCGATAGTCAGAACATTTCGATACCGATACCGATAGCGATAGCGATGGTTAAGATCCATGCCGATGATACATGCGATGACCCCTCCCGAACTTGACCCCGCAGGGGAAGTAGACTATATACTGTCCATGCTGGATGTCCGGACGTCCCGGGTCACGAGAGGCCCCGTCCTGATTTCCACCCCACGAAAACATCAAGTAAGGAGCCGTTTATGAAAAAGCTGTGCGCGATGATGTGCCTTGTTTTGATCCTGTCCATCCCTTCGTCGTCCTTTGCCCTGCTGGGCGTGGTGGAATTGGAGGCCGCTGTGGGCGGGTGGTACGCCAGCCCCTCGGGTGACATGAAGTACAAGGCCCAGGCGGATTCTGACCTGGAGGATGTTCTCGGATTCGAAGAGGAGGCCTTCCCCATGGGTCGTGTCAAAGTGGATCTCCCCGTGGTTCCCGTGGTGTATCTGATGGCCACCCCCATGGAATTCGAAGGTGACGCCAAGGCGAACTTCCGCTTCAACAACCAGGATTTTACCGCCGGAACAAACGCGAAACTCACCCTGGACCACGCCGACCTGGCCCTGTACTACGGGGTGCCTTTCTTAGGCCTGGCCACCCTGGGCACCGTTCATGTAAACGCAGGGATCAACGTGCGGGTTTACGATGTGAAAGCCGAGATGGTGGACGGCGGCACATCCGAATCCATGGACATGACCATTCCCCTGCCCATGCTTTACCTGTCCGCGGACATCAGTCCGGTGGACGCCTTTGCCATCGAGGGCGAGGTCCGGGCTCTTTCCGTGGGCTACGGCCAGGTGCTTAGCGCCATCGCGCGCCTCAGGATCAACGCTTTTGGCCCGTTGTTTGTGGCCGGCGGCTACCGTTACGACAAGATCAGTCTGGACAAGGATGATTTCGAGGCCGATTTCGAAGCCAGCGGACCCTTTGCCGAAGTGGGGCTGGCGTTCTAAAACACGGATCCAGTCAAAGACGGTCGGTGGAACGTCTTGTATCAGAAACCGGGAACACCCATGGCCTTCAGGTCTTTTTCGAGTTGGGATGGGTTGAAAATCTTGCCCGGTCTCCAGCGGCCCTGGTATTCCAGGGTGGGTACCACCCATTCCACCCCGCCGTTGACCTGGACCACCTTTTGGACCACGTGTTCCGGGGCGGTTTCGATGTTGACCGATTGAAAGGGAATGTTTTTTTCTTTCAAGTACCGTTCCGTTTTGATGCAGTGGGGGCACCAGAAAGCCGAGTACACAGTGAGCATGATATGGACCTCCTTCTAACGTTGCAGTGTAAACAACCGGTGAACCGGTTCATGGCAAAATGACCCTGTGTCACATGCCTACAGATTTATAGAGATGAATTCAACCCATAAAAGGTGAACCATGAAAAAGACAGCTATTCTTGCCGGGCTTATCGCCCTTGTTTTCAGTTCACCCGCGTTTTCAGAGTCGGTTCAGATCGGGCTATCGGCCGGCAACGACGCGGTGATGGCCAGTTTGGAACTCCAGAAAGAGCAGGGCTTCGGCATCATCGCCGCCGGAGTCACCATGGACTATGTCCGGGATGAGTACAACCTGTGGGAAGGACTTCTGGCTTTCCGCAAAGACGAGCTTGTTCCCGGTGTGAAATTCGGCCTTGGGTTCAAAGGGTACTTGGGCGAAGTGGATTCTGAAGACAGCGTGACCGAGGGGAAACTGTCGGCCCTGGCCTTTCTTTTTGAAGGGGCCGTGGAGCTGACCTCGGCGATGAACCCCGCCACCATTCCCGTGGAGGCTTTCGGAGCCGTCAGTTACGCGCCGCCTTCTTTGAGTTTCGACGAGACGGAATCGGTCCAGGAGTACAGGGGCGGACTTCGGTTCTACCTTCTCCGGAACGCCTTCTTTTCCCTTGAAGTCAAGCACCGGATTCTCGAGTTCGAAGAACGGGGGCTGGGCGAATGGGAAAGGGACGACACGATTCTTTCAGGAGGCGTCACCCTGAAGTTCTGATGGCCGCAAGCACGATGTGAAACAGGTTGCCGTCGGAATCCATTCCCGCGAAAGCCATGATCAACGCTATCGGTATCGCTATCGGGCTCGGTATTCAGGGGGTGTCGGGCGAAAGCCCGACCTGCAGGTTTTCGATAGCGACCCCGATAGCGATAGCGATTGTAGTGGCGGGAGCTGCTGTCCATCATCTCAACATCACAGGCATACCTATTTACCGGACTGCCGAAAACCGGATTTCTGTCCCGCCTCAAAAACAGCTGATTCATACTGTTCCACGTCGGAATGTTCCGTTTTCATTCTCGAATTTATCCTTTACATTTCTGTTCCTTTGTAATAGTTCTAAGGATTTCAAGAAATCGCTCTTCAATTTTCTGGTGAAGTGTTGGGGCTGAGTTAATAGGCAGCCCGGTGGTTTTTATTTTGTTTTTTATGGTTTGTACCGGTTGGACCGTGCTTTTTTTCAGGGAAAACCAAGGAAGGCGGCAAGGTCGTCAGTCCAGGGTGGCACATGAACGCAACTGGGGAGTTGTGAAAGTGCAGGCTCACATCGGTATGTATTATTATCATACGACGACATAAGGAGAGAATTATGGGGAAAGTCAAGAAAACAGTTGATGGTAACACCGCTGCGGCGCATGTGGCCTATGCCCTGAGCGACGTTGCGGCGCTTTATCCGATCACGCCTTCCACTCCCATGGGTGAGATTTCAGACCAGTGGGCCGCCGAAGGAAGAAAGAATATTTTCGGTCAGAAAGTCAACGTCAAGCAGCTCCAGTCCGAAGCCGGCGCAGCCGGCGCCGTCCACGGCTCCCTTGCCGCCGGTGCCCTGACCACCACCTTCACCGCGTCCCAGGGGCTCCTCCTGATGATCCCCAACATGTACAAAATCGCCGGTGAACTTCTGCCCGGTGTTTTCCATGTTTCCGCCAGGGCCATCGCGGCCCACGCCCTTTCGATTTTCGGAGACCACCAGGACGTCATGGCCGTGCGCCAGACCGGTTTCGCCATGCTCTGCTCCGGCAGCGTCCAGGAAGTTCATGACATGGCCCTGGTGGCCCATCTGGCCGCCATCGAAAGCCGTGTGCCCTTTCTCCACTTTTTCGACGGGTTCAGAACTTCCAGTGAAATCCAGAAAATCGAAGTGCTGAACTACGACACCATCAAATCCATGGTGAACATGGAGGCCCTGGAAGAGTTCCGCCAGAACGCCATGAACCCCGAACATCCTGAAATCCGAGGCACGGCCCAGAATCCCGACATCTATTTCCAGGGAAGGGAAGCCGCCAACCTTTACTACCAGGATGTGCCGGTGATCGTCAGCGAAACCATGAAGAAGGTGGCCCAGGTTACGGGAAGAAAGTACCGGCTGTTCGAATACGTCGGGCATCCCGAAGCCGAACGGGTCATCGTGGCCATGGGTTCTGGCTGTGAAGCCATCGAGGAAACCGTGGCCCGCCTGAACAGCGAAGGAGAAAAAACAGGTCTCGTGAAAGTCCGCCTTTACAGACCGTTCGATTCCGCCGCCTTCAGGGCCGCTTTCCCCTCCAAGGTCCAGCGCATCACCGTTCTCGACAGAACGAAAGAACCGGGAGCCGTGGGCGATCCCCTGTACCTCGATGTGGTCACCGCGTTCATGGAATACGGCGAACGTCCCCAGATCACCTGCGGCCGTTACGGCCTGGGTTCCAAGGAATTCACCCCGGCCATGGCCAAGGCCGTGTTCGACAACATGCGCGCCCTGGCGCCCAAAAACCATTTCACCGTGGGCATCAAGGACGACGTCACCCACACCTCCCTGGAAGTGGACGAAAGCTTCAGGATCGGCACCAAGGGAACAGTCCGCTGCAAATTCTGGGGCCTGGGTTCCGACGGAACCGTGGGTGCCAACAAGAGCGCCATCAAGATCATCGGCGACAACACGGACATGTACGCCCAGGGTTACTTTGCTTACGATTCGAAAAAATCAGGCGGGATCACCGTATCCCATCTGCGTTTCGGCCACCAGCCCATCAAGTCCACCTATCTGGTGAACGATCCGGATTTCGTGGCCTGCCACAAAGCCAACTACATCCACCTCTACGACGTGACAGCCGGCATTTCCGAAGGCGGCACCTTCCTCCTGAACTGCCACTGGACCAAAGAAGAGCTGGAAAACGAACTTCCCGCCAGCCTGAAACGCACCCTGGCTGAAAAGAAGATCAACTTCTACACCATCGACGCTGTGAAAGTGGCCACCAACGTGGGTCTTGGCGGACGCATCAACATGATCATGCAGACTGCGTTCTTCAAGCTGGCCGACGTGATGCCATTCGAGGAAGCCATCGCCCTCTTGAAGAAAGACATCAAGAAGACCTACGACTCGAAGGGTGACAAGGTTGTCAAGATGAACATGGATGCCGTGGACCAGGCCCTGGAAAGCCTGATGAAAATCGACGTTCCCGCGAGCTGGGCCGATGCCACGGATGCTCCGACTTACAGGGAAGCCGTGCCCGAGTTCATCGAGTACGTCCAACGTCCCATCCTGGCCCAGAAAGGCGACCAGCTGCCCGTGTCCATCTTCCCGGCCGACGGTGTGTTTCCTGTGGAAACCTCCAAGTATGAAAAACGCGGTGTGGCCATCGAAGTCCCCGAGTGGATCGCGGAAAACTGCATCCAGTGCAACCAGTGTTCGTTTGTCTGCCCCCACGCGGCCATTCTTCCCGTGCTCCTCGACGAGCAGGAGATGAAGGACGCGCCTGAAACCTTCATCATGCTTCCGGCCATCGGCAAGGAGCTGAAAGGCACCTACAAGTTCAGAATGCAGGTCAACACCCTGGACTGCTACGGCTGCGGCAACTGTGCCGACATCTGCCCGGCCAAGGTTCCGGCCCTGGTGATGAAACCCATCGAAACCCAGACGGCTGTCCAGATCCCCAACTTCGAGTTCTCCCAGTCCATTGACTTCAAAGACAAGGCCATGAGCCGGGACAGCGTGAAGGGAAGCCAGTTCCAGAAACCCCTTCTCGAGTTCTCCGGCGCCTGCGCGGGCTGCGGCGAAACACCTTACGTGAAAGTTTTGACCCAGCTGTTCGGCGAAAGAATGACCATCGCCAACGCCACGGGATGCAGCTCGATCTGGGCCGGTTCCGCACCCAGCTTCCCCTATTGCACCAACAAGGAAGGTCACGGACCCACCTGGGGCAACAGCCTGTTTGAAGACGCGGCCGAATTCGGTTACGGCATGGCTCTCGCCTTCAACCAGAGACGGGATCGCCTGGCCGATCTGATGAAAGAAGCCCTGGCCCTCGACGTGGAATACCCCAAAGGTGTGCGCACCGCCATGAACGGCTGGCTGGAAGGCAAACAGGATGCGGCCAAATCCAAAGAATTTGGCGATCAGCTGAAAATGCTCCTTCCAGGAAGCGGTCATCCGATTCTGGATGAAATCGACAGCATGGCCGATCTTTACACCAAGAAATCCCACTGGATCTTCGGTGGTGACGGCTGGGCCTACGACATCGGTTTCGGCGGCCTGGACCATGTGCTCGCTTCCGGTGAAGACGTGAACATCCTTGTCATGGACACGGAAGTGTACTCCAACACCGGCGGACAGTCCTCCAAAGCCACGCCCACCGGCGCCATCGCCAAGTTCGCGGCCTCGGGCAAGAAGATCGGCAAGAAGGACATGGGCCTTATCGCCATGAGCTACGGTTACGTCTATGTGGCATCGGTTGCCATGGGCGCCAACAAGCAGCAGATGATGAAAGCCTTCCTCGAAGCCGAAAGCTATCCCGGGCCGTCGATCATCCTTTGCTACGCTCCCTGCATCAACCAGGGAATCAGAAAAGGCATGGGCAAAACCCAGGAAGAGATGCGGCTGGCCGTGAACTCCGGCTACTGGCCCCTGTACCGTTACAACCCGCTTCTCGTGCACGAAGGCAAGAACCCCTTTGTTTTCGAGAGCAAGGCTCCGGACGGAACCCTTCAGGAATTCCTCTCCGGTGAAACACGATACGCGGCCCTGGAAAAGATGATGCCTGAAGAATCCAAGCGCCTCCGCGCCCAGATCGAAAAAGAGTTCACGGATCGATTCGAGCGCTACTCCAGACTCGCGCAGTAAACAGGACACCTGACCGGGTGGTCTTCGGGCCGCCCGGTCCATTGACTTTGTCACAAAAGGCCGTCTTTCAAGAAGATGGCCTTTTGTATTGAGATATTCACGGTTTTTGGGAGACAGACGATGATTGACATTCAAAACAGGGAAAACATCACACGGACATCCTGCGAGAGATGCTCGGCCTGCTGCACCGGAGGAGGCCCCATTCTCAGGCTGGCCGATGCCCACCTGGTCCGCACCGGGGCCATCGCATCCAAGGATCTTTACACCATAAGGAAAGGTGAACTCTTATTCGACAAGAACACCCTGAAGATGACTCCTGTCAAGACCGACCTGATCAAGATCAAGGTGAACCCTGAAGACCTGACCTGCATCTTTCTCAATGACGGCAACGCCTGCGACATCTACACCACCCGCCCCTCGGAATGTCGGGCTTTCAAATGCTGGGACACCCTTGAAATCGAGATGAAATACAACGAGGAACCCCTGGAACGGGCCGATCTTTTGGCTGACGTGGAAGGGCTGTGGGATCTGATCACCGATCACCAGGAGCGCTGTTCCTACGAACGGATGAAGGAACTGACCGATCAGCTGAAAGACGACAGGACAGGAAACATCCTGACCTCCATCAACGAGATTGTGGCCTTTGACCTGAGTCTCCGCGAAACCCTGGTGGAAAAAGCCGGCGTGAACCCCGATATGCTTCCCTTTCTCCTGGGCAGGCCGTTCACGGAAACCATGCTGATGTTCAACTACAGAATCGTGGAAAAAGACGGAAAGCAGATCCTGGAAGCGGTGTGATCTGACGGTGCCATGTCATAAGCTTTCGACACGATAAATCGCTATCGCTATCGAACCCGATACCGATGGTCCTGCTTCGACGGTCAGTTTATATAGCCGTCATAAACCGTAACACCATCGTAGGTCGGGTTCTCCAAACCCGACAAAGTGCTCCCATCCTCACCGGGAACGCCGAGTTGCACTCGGCCCACGATGCCGGGTGCAACCCGGCGTTCCCAAGATGCCCAACACCCCAGTCGGGCGGAAGCCCGACCTACAAACCGTACCGTACAATAAAGCTAAAATGGGAATGGTATTGGCCCTAATGCCGGGCGATTTTTTCCCTGACCGCCACCACAGCCGCGAACAGGATGAAGAGGACGGTGGCCGAACCTAAACTCATCCAGAGCCTGCCTTCGATCACGTGACGCTGGAGCAGTTCGAAAATCCCGTAGGTCAGAAGCGCCACGGCGGTGTAAAATCCCATGCGTTTCAGAGGATAGGCGATGGGGTAGACCTTCTGTCCTAAATAATATGAAAGACACACCATGGACCCGTAGCAGATCAGTTTGGTCCAGGCTGCGGCGGCGTAGCCGAAACGGGGGATCAGAAGGAAACTGGCCCCGATGGTGATAGCCGCCCCCGCCACGGAAACATAGGCCCCCAGACTGGTCTTGTCCTTGAGCTTGTACCAGATGGACAGGTTGTAGAAAATCCCGAGAAGAAGGTTGGCCAACAGAAGAACCGGCACGATGAAAAGCCCCTCATGGTAACGTGACCCGCCCCGCCCCACGAAGTACTTGAACACGTCGATGTAAAGACAAACGAACAGAAAAATCCCAAGCCCCATGATCACGAAGTACTTCATCACCTCAGCGTAGATCGTCCTGGCGTCGCTCTTGGCCGCCTGGAGAAAGAAGAACGGCTCTGCAGCGTATTTGAACGCCTGGATCACCAGCACCATGAACACGGCCAGTTTGGCGTTGGCCCCGTAGATTCCCAGCAGAATGTCGCTTTGCTCCGGGCTGTGGGGCAGCAGGTGTTTTAAGATCGTCCGGTCCAGGTTGTCGTTGATCATTCCGGCGAAACCGATGATCACCAAAGGCATGGAGTAGGACAGCATCCGCCTGAACAGGCGAAGGTCGATATCGAGGTTGAACTCGGCAAGCTCTTTGAAGAGAAGCAGCAGGGTGACGGCGCTGGCGATGATGTTGGAGATGAAGATGTAGCCGATGCCTGTTTCCGGATTGTAGACGCTGTGGATCATCGGGTGAAGGGAGGCCAGATCCGGTATGGAGAGAACCAGGGGGCAGAAGACCAGGAAGAACAGGTTGAAAAAGATGTTTACCAGGATCGAGGCGATTTTGATCGAAGCGAACTTGATCGGCCGTTCCCGGTAGCGCAGGGTGGCGAAAGGCGTGACGGCCAGGGTGTCCAGGGCCAGGATGGTGAGAATCCACAGGATGTACTCCGGATGGCCGGGATACCCCATGGCCGAGGCAAGAGCCTCCTGGCCAGTGAACATCAGGATCGAAAAGAAAAACGTGCTGATGGCCAGGCCCGCCGTGCTGGTGCTGAAAACTTTCCGGGGATTGTTTTCAGAGCTGACGAATCGGAAATAGGCCGTTTCCATGCCATAGGTGTAGAGGATGTTCAAAAAGGTGAAATAGGCGTAGATGTTGGTGTACACCCCGTATTCCCCTTCAGTGAAAATCCGGACGTACAGGGGCACGAGAAAGAAGTTCAGGATCCGGCCCACGATACTGCTGATCCCGTAATACACGGTCTGGTTGGCGAGTTTTCGTAATATCCTGTTCATGGCGGCCTTTATCCCTTTGGTTTAACCAAGGCTCATACCATGACAGGAAAAGCACATCAACGGGCAGATGGAAAAGATGAAAAAAAACAGGGAAGGAGAGGGGCGGCCCGGAATCCATGGCCGAGAAAGCCATGCAGTATGACATGACGGGGCCTTTTCAGTATGGGCATAAATCAAGGCCGTTCTGATGAAACGGGCCGGTGAATCCATGATCATCGCTATCGGTTTCGTTATCGGGATCGTTTCGATAGCGATAGCGATCCCGATAGCGACGGTGACGAACCTATCAGCTGAAGCTGGCCATGATATGGCTTACCGCTTCCCGGACCTCTTCGGCCATGAGCTCTGTGGCCTCTTCGGTCACGCCGATCACGTCCAGGGCTTTTCGGTCGAAGACGAAGTTCCGTTCGGTGTTTTCCCGGTTGGCCATGTCATCGGCCAGGTGGAGGATGTAGGACAGGATATCTCCCCCGGACCCGGCGGGGTCGTGATGGTACCGGATGGCGTGGAGCTGGGTCTCGGGAAGGTTCCAGCGCTTGAAAAACTCTGCGGCGATTTCGGCGTGGTCGAAACCGAACAGCGCTCTTTCAGCCGCCTGGATGGTCTGTCCGTTTTCAAGGAAACCGTTGTAGGCAGGCCGGTCTTTTTTTACGTAATCGTCCAGGATCAGCATGCCTGAGTCGTGGATCAGGCCGGCGTTGAAGGCGTCGTTCACCAGTTCGGGATGGGTTTTCTGGGCGATGAGCTTGGAACCCGTGGCCACCAGCAGGCTGTGCCTCCATACTGCCTCGGCTTCGATCACGTAGCCTTCCAGGCGGCGACCCATCATTTTCGAGGTGCTGACCACGGTGATCAGCTCAAGAAGCGTCTGGAATCCCAGAAGGGCGGATGCCTGCTGCACCGAAGACACGGGAACCGTGCGGCCGTAGTAGGCGGAGTTGGCCAGTTTGAGGACACGGGTGGCCATGGCCTGGTCTGTCTCGAGCACATCCCCCACCTCCTTGAAACTGGCCTTGTCACTGGAAAGGACCTGGGTGGCCTTGGCGATGATCTGGGGCATGGGGGGCAGGGCTTTGGAGGCCTTGACGATTTTTTGCATCAACTCGTCTCCGCCGGAAGGCGAAACGGGAGTGGATGTCCCCTTGCCTTCGCTGTCTTCCGCTTCGATCCGGATCAGGGTTTTGCAGGCCGGGCAGGGCAGGTCCAGCGTTTTATTTTTTGGGAGTTTTTCTTCGGGAATGGAGTATTTCTTCTGACAACCGGGACACTGGATCTGTTTCAATGGGGCCACCTCGTCTGGAAAAGGGATAAGCGATGGGCCGTGGTACCATGGCCTTTCGCCTTGATTTTCAAGTATCGATTTCCCGTCCGTCATGCGGTCATACCGTGTGAACAAGACGTTTTCCCTAGTTATCGTCACAAACGGGAAATTATTTAACGGAAAATCCCATTTTTTATCCTGGCTTTCAATCGGAGAAATTGGCGAAAAACATCTTGAATTCGTTTGGTTTATTTCTTTTGTGCATGAAAATGTTACCCGGATGACGGTTTTTCTTTTCAAAGCACAATTTTGTGCTCATGCCCAGGCTTTGGCTTTTTCCACGGCCTTTTCCCAGAATTTGCAAAGCTTTTCGGACACTTCATGGGCCATGGCCGGTGTGAAGGTCTTGTCCAGGGTCCAGGCTCCCATGATATCCTGGACATCCCGGTAGACTCCCGCGCCCAGTCCCGCCAGGTAGGCCGCGCCAAGGGCCGTGGTTTCAAACACCACGGGACGGTCCACCCGGGTCTGGAGGATGTCGGCCTGGAACTGCATGAGGAAATTGTTGTTCACCACGCCTCCGTCCACCCGGAGACCCTTCAAGTCCATGCGGGCGTCGGCCAGCATGGCGTTCACGATGTCGTTGGTCTGGTAGGCGATGGATTCCAGGGCAGCCCGCGTGATGTGGTATTTATTGGTTCCCCGGGTCATGCCCACGATGGTTCCCCTGGCGTACATGTCCCAATGGGGAGCCCCAAGTCCCACGAAAGCCGGGACAAGATAGACCCCTCCCGTGTCTTCCACGCGAAGGGCGTACTCTTCCGACTGGGCCGCGTCGTCGATGAGGTTCATCTCGTCACGGAGCCACTGGATCACGGCCCCGGCGATGAAGCTGCTGCCTTCCAGGGCGTAGTAGACCTTGTCGTCCAGGCCCCAGGCGATGGTGGTGAGCAGGCCGTTCTGGGAATTCACCGCCGTCTCCCCGGTGTTCATTAAAAGAAAGGCGCCGGTGCCGTAAGTGCATTTGGTCATGCCGGGTTCGAAACAGCACTGGCCGAACAGGGCCGCCTGCTGGTCTCCGGCCACGCCCCGGATGGGAATTCCCACACCGAACAGGGACGGTCCCGTGGTTCCGAAATCTCCCGACGAGGGAAGAACCCGGGGCAGCATGACCGTCGGGATCTCCAGCGTGTCCAGAATTTCCTTGTCCCAGGAAAGGTCATGGATGTTGAACATCATGGTCCGGGAAGCGTTGGAGAAATCCGTGGCGTGGACTCGGCCGCCGGTAAGGTTCCAGATGATCCAGGTGTCGATGGTTCCGAACAGCAGATCCCCGTTTTTCGCCCGTTCCATAACTCCCGGAACGTTCCGGAGAATCCAGCGGACTTTGGTGGCTGAAAAATAGGCGTCGAGCACCAGGCCTGTTTTCCTCCGGATGATCTGGTCCAGCCCTTCCTTTTCGAACCTTTTGCAGGTGTCCGCCGTGCGCCGGCACTGCCAGACGATGGCGTTGTAGACCGGCTCGCCCGTGTGTCTGTCCCAGACCACCGTGGTTTCCCGCTGGTTGGTGATCCCGATGGCCGCGATGTCCGATGGACTGACACCAGCCATGGCGATCACGTCCCGGGCCACCTGGAGCTGGCTCGTCCAGATGTCCATGGGGTTGTGTTCCACCCAGCCCGGCTGGGGGTAGATCTGGGGAAATTCCTTGTTTTTACGGGCCGCGATCCGGCCTTTTTCGTCGAACAGAATGGCTTTGGAGCTGGTGGTTCCCTGGTCCAGGGCCAGAAGGTATCGGGTCATGGTGTTCCTCCGGTTCATGATGAGAGGGCTGGTTGCCTGGAATCTTTTATCAGAGTCTGGCCCTGAGCCAGGCGATCACATCATCGGCCACGTCTTCCCGGTTGATTTCGTTCAGGATTTCGTGGCGTCCCTCTTCGTAGAGTATGACGGTCACATCTTTCAGCCCCGCCTTTTGAAACGCCTCGTGGGTTCGTGTCACACCTTTGCCGTACCGGCCCACCGGGTCCATGTCTCCGGACACCAGGAGAACGGGGAGGTTTTTCGGCGTGTTCCTGATATGACCCATCGTGTTGACCTTGATGGCGCCACCGATCACATCCACGTAAAACCGTGAGCTGCAGATGAAGCCACAGTAAGGGTCTTTGATGTAAGCGTCCACCTGGTCGCTGTCACGGCTCAACCAGTCAAAGGGGGAGCTTACCGGTGCGAAAGATTTGTTGTAGGATTTGAAGGTCAGGCTGTCCATGAGAGTGCTCAAAGAGCGTCCCCCGCCAAGCAATGCCTGTAGCTTGGCGATCAGGAGACCGACGCGGCCCCGCAGGCCGGGGTGCCCGGCCGTTCCCGAAAGGACCACGCCTTTCAGACGGTCACCCCACCGGGTCATGAAATCCCTGGAAAGAAGGGAACCCATGGAATGGCCGAACAGGAACACGGGCAGGCCCGGGTGTTTTTTCCGGATCAGATCGTTCAGTTGAGCCATGTCGCGAACCACCTGGGCCCAGCCGTTCTGGTCCGAAAAGTGGCCGAGGCGGTCCTCATAGCCGGCTGTTTCCCCATGCCCCCTGTGGTCGTTGGCATAGACGGCGAAGCCTTCGGCCACGAGCCGCCGTGCAAACCAGTCGTATCTAAGGGAATGCTCGGCCATGCCGTGGGCGATCTGGACCACCGCCACAGGGTGTTCCGGATTTTCCGGGGTCCATGAGCGGACAGTGACAAGGGCACCGTCAAGGGATTTGAATGTAAAGGATTCCATAGGGAAACCCTCCTTGGAAGATCGTCTTGATCCTGATGTTAACGGCGTGAACGCCTGGGAATGCTCCGAGTGCGCGCATCGTTCCGCGCCTGTTGGCAACATATTTGAAACGTTGAAGAAATTAGCAGCAGGCAAGGGGGTTTGCAAGTGTTTTGTTTCAAACCCGGTGGAAAGAACGCGGGAACGCCGGGTTGAACCCGGCCAGAGTGCCGAGTGCAACTCGGCGTTCCCGTTGGTCTTCCGCCGCAATAAGCCGGTCAGACAGAATCGTCTCAGCGAATCGGTTTCATCCCCCAAATCCCGAATACCGCCGCACAGCCGGCCACACCTCATTTAAAAGATCGGGCCATTTGTCGGATTTCGTTCCGAGAATCCGACGATAATCCAGATGTCCCATTGAAAATTGTCGTTACGCGAGATGCGCGAAAAACGGTTTTGTCTCCCGCATCGCCACCATTCATCATTCGATGTTCTGTGTTCGGTGTTCGATGTTTATCCCTTCCCATGCTCTTATATATAAGGTACAGCCTTCCTCATCCGGCCAGTTCCCCGGCCCGCCGGGCCGCAGCGGCCAGGGCCTCGATGACGGTGTCTTTCATGCCCCGTTCGGTGAACACCCGGATCGCCGCTTCGGTGGTTCCACCGGGTGACGTGACTTTTTTTCTCAAAATTTCAGGGTCTTCCTGGCTCTGTTCCAAAAGGGCCGCCGCGCCTTTCATGGTCTGGATCGAGAGGGTGAGGGCCTGGTCCCGTGTCAGTCCCAGACGGAGGCCACCTTCCACCATGCTTTCGATCATCAGGAAGAAATAGGCGGGGCCCGAACCCGAGACGGCGGTGACCGCGTCCATGAACCGTTCCTCAAGACGCAGGGCCTGGCCCATGGAGCACAGGATGGTTTCAGCGGTCCGGGCGTCCGACTCGTCGGCCATGGCGTTCAGGCAGTAACCGGACATTCCGGCGAGAACCAGGCTGGGGGTGTTGGGCATGACCCGGACCAGAGGCATGTTTTTCCGCTGGGCTTCGTTCAGGTCGGCGTAAAGGAGTTTTTCCATCCGCGAAAGGGGAACTCCCGCTGCGATGGACATGATTTGTTTTCTTCCCTGGAAGGGGAAGCCTGGAGACCGGGCCAGCCCCTCAAGCACGTTGTCCATGACCTGGGGCTTGACCGCGAGGATCACGACGTCCGATGAGGAAAAAAGGTCAGCCGGATTGTCGCAGATCCCTACGCCGTATTTTTTTGCGAGATGTTCGAGTTTTTCCGCATCGATGTCACAGATCCGGATGCCTTTCGGGTCAAAGACCCGGGCCGATATCACGGCGCCTGTCATGGCTTCCGCCATGTTGCCGCCGCCGATGAATCCCAGTGTTCCTTCAAGTGCCGTCATGGTTCCCCGCTTTCCGGCCGTAAAAGAGGCCGGTTTTTAAAAAAGTGATGGTCACAGGTGTCGATAATGGGTGATCTGTCATGCGGGTCATGTTTAAGTCGTCATGTGGCTTAAAGTCAATGATTTTTCTACAAAATACCTTGACTTGCATGATGAATTTACCTTATTTTTAGGCATTATTTCAGCACAGTCACAAACGGAGGAGGCAAGCCCGGCGCTGCTTCCTTCGCCCTTGCCCGACACTAACGTTCAATCCAGCTTGTGAAAAGAGGTTTTAACCGATGTTTTTTTTAGGAAATCTTGTCAAGGCCGTGGCGGTCATTCTCGACCTGGTTCTGTCCATCTTCATGTGGATCGTCATCGCCCGGGCCGTTCTTTCATGGGTCAATCCCGATCCTTACAATCCCATCGTCCGATTCATCCACAACGCCACCGAGCCTGTACTGAAGCAGATCCGCTCGAAAGTTCCCGGAATCGAGGGGATCGACATCTCTCCGATCATCGTTTTCCTGATCATTATCTTTCTCCAGTATTTTGTCGTGGAAAGTCTGATGACCCTGGCCCATTACCTTATGTAGCAGGTTGAATCCCCATGAAAACGAAACTCACTCCCCTTGAAATCCAGCAACAGCGGTTCACCATCGGCTTCAGGGGATACAGCACCACCGAGGTGGACGGTTTTCTAGACCAGGCCGCCGACACCATCGAGGCCCTGATGGTGGAAAACGAGAGCCTTCGGGAAAAGAACCTTCAGCTGAACCAGGAAAACCAGGATTTCAGAGCCCGCGAGGAATCGTTCAAACGGGTGATGCTGAATTCCCAGAGTGTCCTTGAACAGATGAAGGAAAACGCGAGGAAGTCTTCTGAACTGATGGTGGCCCAGGCGGAGGTGGAAGCGGATAAAATCATCCAGAGCGCCCACCTCAAGCTTGCCCAGCTCCACGAGGAGATCAACGAACTGAAACGCCAGAAAGTCCAGTTCAGGACCCATCTGAAATCCATGATACAGTCCCATGCCGACCTTCTGGAAATCACCATGATCGGGGACGTGGAAACCCTGGACTCCCCGGAAGAAGGCGAAGTCCTTCAGGTGGAGTGACGCTTTGTGGTTCAGGTCTGGCCGGAAATGCCCGGAACGGTCCGGTCGGCATTTTCAGGTTGAGCGAATATCTTACGAAAAGTTAAACGGGAGTCAGACATGGCAAAAATCGACGCTTTTTTCAAACTGATGCATGACCAGGGCGCTTCAGACCTCCACCTTAACGCGGGGCAGCCTCCGGCCCTTCGTATCGACGGCCAGGTTGAACGGGTGAAGTACAAGGTCCTTGACAACAACACGCTCAAAGGCATGCTTTACGAAATCGCCCCGGAACACAAGATCAAGGTGTTCGAGGAAACGGGCGACGTGGATTTCGGCTACGAGATTCCCGGTCTGGCCCGGTACAGGGCCAATTTCTTCCAGCAGAAGAACGGGGTGGCGGCGGTGTTCAGGGAAATCCCCAGCACCATCCAGACAGCCGAACAGCTGGGGCTTCCCAATGTGGTGTCACGGCTGGCCTCCCTTCCGCGCGGACTCGTTCTGGTCACAGGCCCCACGGGAAGCGGGAAGTCCACCACCCTTGCGGCCATTCTCGACGTGGCCAACAGGACACGGCGTGACCACATTATCACCATCGAAGACCCCATCGAGTTCGTTCATGAGAGCCGGGGCTGTCTGGTGAACCACCGCGAGGTGGGAATCCACACCAAGACGTTCACCGCAGCCCTCCGGGGCGCCCTGCGTGAAGACCCGGACATCATCCTGGTGGGCGAGCTGAGGGACCTTGAAACCATCTCCCTTGCCATCGAGGCGGCCTCCACGGGCCATCTGGTCCTGGCCACCCTGCACACGTCCAGCGCCCCGAAAACCGTGGACCGGCTCATCGAGGTGTTTCCCGCCAATGAACAGGCCCAGATCCGTTCGACCCTGGCCGACGGGATACGGGCCGTCATATCCCAGACCCTGTTCAAACGCCGGGACCAGAAAGGCCGCTGCGCCGCCCTGGAGATCATGATCGCCACGCCGGCTGTGCGCAACCTGATCCGTGAGGGCAAATCCCACCAGATCCCCTCGGCCATCCAGGTCGGGCAGAAATACGGCATGCAGCTGATGGACGACTCAATCATGGAACTCTACAACAAGGGCTGGGTCACCGCTGAGGACGCTTACGCCAAAGCCTATGACAAAGGGAAGTTCCGCGCCCTGATCTCAGGTGTCCCGCTTGATTTTACCGACGCCTGATCCTTTAAAAACGTCGCAACACACGAGATTTACCTTTACATCGAGGTGAACGGCTTATGAGAAAACAGGAAATCGATTACATTCTGTCGCGGATGCTCGATTCGTACAGCAATGTGTCCGACCTCAACCTGACTGTAGGAAAGCCCCTTCAGGTGGAAAGCTCCGGTAAACTGGTGTCCGTTGAAATCGAACCGGACATCAAGGAACTGACCCCGTTTCAGACCGAGGTTTTCGCCATGAACCTCTTGAACCAGGACCGGCGTCTGACGGAAACCCTGATCAAGACAGGGTCCTGTGACCTTTCCTACAACCTGCCCGGCAAGGCCAGGTTCAGGGTCAACATCTTCTCCCAGTCGGGTAACTATTCCATTGTGCTCCGGCGTCTGGAAACCACCATCCCTTCGATCCGTGAACTGAACCTGCCCAAGGCTTTCGAGGAAATCCCCCGGACCCTGAACGGCATCGTGTTCGTCACCGGGGCCACGGGAACCGGTAAAACCACCTCCCTTGCCGCCGTTCTGGCCGAGATCAACGCCACCCGGCCCGAACACGTGATTACCCTGGAAGACCCCATCGAATACGTCCATCCCCACAAAATGGCCACGTTCAACCAGAGGGAGCTGGGCAGCGATTTCGAGAGTTTCGCCAGCGGCCTGAGGGCTGCTCTGCGTCAGGCTCCCAAGGTGATTCTCGTGGGTGAGATGCGTGACAAGGAAACCGTTGAAATCGGCCTGAGAGCCGCTGAAACAGGTCATCTGGTCCTCACCACCCTTCATACGAACAACGCGGGCCAGACCATCAACCGTATCCTCGGTATGTTCGATCCGGACGAGGAAAGGCAGCTTCGTATCCGTCTCGCCGATTCGGTGCGCTGGATCATCTGTCAACGTCTTCTCCCCCGTGTGGGCGGAGGCCGTGTGGCCGCTTTCGAGATCCTGGGAACGAGTCTCAGGGTGAAAGACATCATCCTGAACGGCGAAACAGGCGAGAATACTTACGAGAGCTGCATGGATGCCGGACGGGCCTTTGGCATGACCACCTTCGATCATTACATCGTCCATCTCTATGAAATGGGGCTGATCACCCATGAGACAGCCATCACCTACGCCAGCCACAAGGCGGTGGTGGGACGGGGCATCGACTCGGTGAAAAGCTCGCGTGGAGAAAAGACCACGGATATCGAGGAACTGGAAATCGACCACGGATACAACCGGTCCTATAAATAACCTTTAATCCGGGAAACGTGAAACCATGAAGATCGTATGCGACAAATGCCAGGGGAAATACAATGTTCCGGATGAGAAGATCCCGGAAGGCAAACAGTTCGGGTTTACCTGCCCCAAATGCCGGAACAGGATTCCGGTGATGCGGACGGCTGAAGAAACCTCTCCCGAGGACGAGGAAATCGTGTTCTCCCTGGACAACGACGAGCCTCCCCCAAAAGCTGCGGCCGCACCGAAACCAACGGCTTCAGGAGGCGCCTCCTTTTCCTTCGATGAAGAGGACTCGGAAAAACCGTCGATCTCATTTGCTGAGGACGAAGAGTCCATTTACGATTCCAATGACAAACCCTTTGATTTTGTCGAAGAGGAATACGAAACAGCCCTGATCTGCGAGTCGGACCCGGTGATCCGTGAAAAGATCAAGATCGCCCTGGACTTGATGGAGTATAGCATCACCATGGCGGAAAGCACCCGGGACGCCCTGAAAAACATGCGCTACCACACCTACGACCTGGTGGTGCTGAACGAGAAGTTCGGGACGCCCAATCCCGATGTGAACGGCATTCTGATCTACCTGAACCGTCTGACCATGTATGACCGAAGACGGATCACCCTTTTTCTCCTCACCGACCGTTACAGGACCATGGATCCCATGGCGGCCTATCACCGCAGCGCCAACGCCGTGGTGAACGTGAAGGACATCGGAAAAATCGACACGATCCTCCAGAAAGGCCTGAACGATAACAACGCGTTTTACAAGATTTTCAAGGAATACATGGTTCAGGCCGGTAAAATGTGAGAAAGCAGGGAAAGCATGGCCGGGAAAAAAGGGAAATACACGTGCAATGACTACCGGGAGGAGATGATTCTGCTCGGATTGCAGAAACGTCTGAACCAGCCCGGTTTGAGCGATGAGGAACGCCGGAAGATCCTCCGGGAAATCGAGGAGATCGAAAAGCAGATGGGGATGTGAGGTTTCAATCCCCCAGATCCTTCCGCCTGTTTGGCAGAAAATACCGCATCCTGTGCTGCCGCACATAATCCAGGTCCTGACGTGACAGGTCCACCACAAACAGGCCCTCCCGGCCTGTAATGTCTTTTGCCACCAGCCTTCCCGAGGGATCGACGGCAAAGGCGAGGCCGGGAAACGAAAGGCCTGCGCCGTTTTCTCCTGTCTGGTTGCACACCACCACGAAAACACCGTTGTCGTAAGCCCTGGCCGGGATGTGGCGCATCCAGGAGGTGAATTTTTCTTCAGGAACGCCCCGCGGGGAGGCGTGTGGCATGATAAGGATATCGGCCCCTTTTTCCGCCATTCGGGTGGACAGAAAGGGGAAATGGGCGTCGTAGCACAACTGGATGCCGAAGGTGAAGCCCTGGCAATCAAACAGGGGGATGGATTCTCCTTGGGAAAACACGGATTTTTCCGGTGGGGAGATGTGGAGTTTTCGGTAAACCCCCATGGGCCTGTCCGGGAAGAACGCCAGGTGAGATACGAAAATCCTGTTCGAGAGACCGTCCTTTTCCGCCATTCCTGCAAGAACGGTGATGTCGTTTTTATCCGCGATCTTTTGAAGGTCGTGAAGAAGAGGACTTGACAGGGCCAGGGCATGGGTCGAGACCGATGCCGAGGTTCCGTAGCCCGTGATGGACATTTCCGGAAAACAGACCAGGGACGCTCCTTGCTTCGCGGCTTCCACGGCGAAACGGCCCATGCGTTCCAGATTGGATTCGATCTGGCCGAATCGGGCGTTGAAAATCACGGCAGCCACCCGGATCTGGTCCGTCGTTGTCATACGGTAAACTGGGCGCTGATTTTGAAAACACGGGTGGCCGGAAGGTTCAGGATGTCCGTGACACCCGTGGCCTGCTCAATGTCTTTCAGGGCCTCTTCGATGGCCGCAACCGACGGGGCGATAAAGGTGAACCAGACGTTGAACCGGTGGTCCCTGACGTAGTTATGGGTAACTCCCGTAAAGCGGTTCACGCATTCTGCAAAGGCGTCGAGTTTGTCTTCCGGAACCCGCGCCGCGCAGAGAGTGCTGAAAAATCCGACCTTTTCCGGTCTGAAGTTTCCACCGATACGCCGGATTATCCCTTTTTCCTTCAGGGTTCTGATCCGGCTCAGCAATTCCTGCTCGCTGACTCCGAGCTCATCGGCCAGGGCCTGATAGGGCCGTTCGTGGATGGGAAAACGGGACTGGATCCGGTTGATGATGAGTCGGTCGGTTTCATCCATGGTATGCATGTAAAAAAATCCTCAGATAATCCGGACCAGAACCTTGCGGGTTCTTGGCCCGTCGAATTCACAGAAAAAGACACTCTGCCATGTGCCAAGCACAAGACGCCCCTGGTCGATGGCCACGGTTTCCGATGCGCCCACAAGAGACGACTTGATGTGGGCGTCGGAGTTGCCTTCACCGTGGGCGTGGGCCAGATCCTGGGGAAAAACGCGGGAAAGGGTCGTAAGGATGTCCTTTTGAACGTCCGGGTCCGCATTCTCGTTGATGGTGACAGCCGCCGTGGTATGGGGGACAAAGATAAAGCACAGGCCCTGGGTTTTTCCCGTTGAACGGATTGCCTCGTTCACCTGCAAGGTGATGTCGATCATTTCATTGCGTCTGCTGCTTTTGACAGTGATGTCCATATCGGTTTTCGTATGATTCAATGCGTGGTCACGCCGCTGGGCGGGCTTTCTCCCGACCTGGCTTGAGGGTGGAGGTTCACCCTGCGGCTATTTACCGGAGAATGAAAAAAAACGGCTCTGCAAAATGATTTGCAGAGCCGCCTGAAACGTCACGCTGTTCGTGAGAAAAGCGTAAAGCCTTATACGCAACCCGTGGGTTTGGGAAGACCGGCCATTTTACAGGCTCCCTTACCAGGCCCTGAGGGGAAGAGTTCGTAAATGTGCTTGAGTTTGAAGTTGGTCAGCTTGGAAAGAACGCGAACCATGGGAGCGATACCGTTTTTCTTGTAGTAGTCCTGAAGAACATCGATGACCATCTTGTGTTCGTCAGTCAGTTCGGCGATACCTTCTTCTTTTTTTACGATTTCGATCCATTCGGGAGCGAACTGATTAAAGTCAAGGAGAAAACCGTCTTCGTCAACTTCAAACTTTTTTCCATTGAATTCTACTGTTTCTGCCATCTTGCTAAACCTCCTGTTGATTTTGATATTTAAAGGCTTATCCCTGTGATTCCAAATTTCTGGAATGCCAAAGTTATACTAAAGCGAAACCAATGTCAACCCGAGAATGAACCCGGCCGGATGTTTGACCGGACGGGTTCAGGCCCTGTTTTTCATCAGGTATCTTCTTCGGGCATGTACTTGAGCTGGGCCAGGGTGAAGACCGGACCGTCCTTACAGATCAGCTCTTTTCCGATGTTGCAGCGTCCGCAGATGCCGATGCCGCACTTCATCCTGTTTTCAAGGCTCAAGATGATGTTTTCATGTTTATAGCCCAGTTTGTCAAGAACCGGTTTGGTGAACTTGAGCATCATGGGAGGACCGCACATGATGGCGTAGGTGTTGTCATCCGCCTGGGGCGCCACTTTTTCCGTGATCGTGGGAACGAAACCGGTGTGGTATTTCCAGCTGGGATCATCGGTAGAATCCACGGTGATGTGCATGTTGATGTCATCACGCTGTTCCCAGGCGGTGAGTTCGTCTTTGTAGAGAATCATGCCGGGGTTTCTCGCACCGTAGATTACATCGATCTTGCCGAAACGTTTTCGGTTTTCAGGATTCAGCATGTACACGATGGTGGAACGGAGCGTGGTGAACGCGAAGCCGGCACCGATGATCACGATGTTCTTGCCTTCCAGGTCTTTCAGAGGATAGGGGTGACCCAGGGGGCCCCTCACACCCATGATGTCGCCCACCTTCATGTTGTGAAGATGGTTGGTGACAAGACCGGTACGGAATACGGTGAAGGTCACGAAGCCCTTTTCCGTGGGAGACGAGGCGATCCCGATGGGAATCTCGCCTTTGCCAGGAATGGAAAGTTCGGCGAACTGGCCTGACTCATAGGCGAACTTGTTCTCGTCTTCCGGATTGAGGAAAACGAATTTGAACGTTCTTAACGATTTGTCTTCCGTCGCAACGTCGATGCTGTCGATGCGAACCGGATATGCTTTGTATGGATTCTGCATGGTCATTCTCCTTTTGTTCGCCTCAGCTCTTGGCCACGTAATCGTTCATGGTTTTGCTGACGGTGCGGATGTCCAGATTCACGGGGCACTGCTGAACGCAGCGGCCGCAGCCCACGCACATGATACCTTTCTGGTATTTGTCCAGGAAGTACTTCAGTTTGTGCATGAAACGCTGTCTGACCCTCTGGTGCTTCTTGTCACGGGGATTGTGGCCGGAGCCGTGCATGGTGAAAAGAGGCGTCATGCAGCTGTCCCAGTTGCGCATACGCACACCTTCGCAACCCTTGTTTTCGTCCTGGATGTCGAAACACCAGCAGGTGGGGCAGGTGTAGGTGCAGGTGCAGCAGTTGATGCAGGAGAAAGCGATGTCATGCCAGAACGGCGCGTCGTAAAGGTCCATGATGACCTTTTCGCTGAGCTTGTCCGTTTCGATCTTTGCGGTGATCTTCGCTTCGGCGGCCGCTTTTTTGGCAGCTACGGGAGAATCGTCACCCGCGTCGGCGAAACCGCCTGCCGCGAGGAGTTTCTCACCTTTTTCCGTCAGAGCCTTGGCGATGTACGCACTGCCGTTGTCCACCAGGAGGACGTCCAGGCCTTCTTCGTTGAACGGACCGCAGTTGGTGCTGGTGCAGAAACACGTGGCGCAGGGATCGTCGCAGGCGAGGCCCACGAAGGTGGTGGCTTCGAAAGCGTCCATCCAGTAGGGGTCACGGTATTCCGGAGTGTCGAAGTTCATGCGGACCAGGCTGACGGCCTTGGCGTCGCAGGGTCTCATGCCCAGAACGGCCCGGGGAGAGTAATCCTTGGGAACATCCTTGAGAAGATGGTGTTCCGGATTGGATTCATCGAGAGAATAAGTGAACATCGCTTCTGACGGAGGGAACACCACGGATTTCGGAGAAAGCTTGGTGTTGCCGTAGGACAGGTCGGGCTGTTCACCCTGTTTGAGTTCCTTGAAGTTATAACAGTCAACGTCTTTGACCGGACCGAACAAACGGTAGCTTTTTGAAAGACTTTCCACACCGCCGGCCCATTTTTGCTTATCAATGTTTATGATCTTCATCATGTTAGCCCTTTTCGTAATGTTTCATTCGTAATCTCTGACCCTTTTCGACTCGTATCTATTTGATGAAGTCGTTGGGATCGTCGATGCTGAATGTATCGAGCGGTGGACGTTTGTCGAGTGTCAGTCCAGCTTCCCAGCCAAACAGTTCGGCACAGTCTTTTTCCAGTTTCTTTGTCAGCTGGCGGACTTTGATGTTCTGGGGACAGGCGGATTCACAGGAACCGCAGTCCGTACACCGGCCCGCACAGTGATAGGCTCTCAGGAAATGATAGGTGCGAACGTCAATGGGATCTTCGCCTTTACCGACCCACTGGGGTTTCGATTCATCGACGAAGCAGGTGGGGCAGTAGCACAGGGGACAGGCGTTCCGGCATGCGTAGCAGCGTGTGCAGGCGGCGTAAAGGTTGTCGAAGTAAGCCCAGCGTTCATCGGGTGTCATGGCTTCGACTTTTTTCACGTCGGCGTATTTGTCCACATTGGTCTGCTCTTCAACCAGATCACCGGCCAGTTCGTCGTAGATCACCGGATTCCTGTGGGTGCAGGTGGCGCAGTTGTCCTGAAGCGCGCCTGTGTCCTTGTCGTTCATGCCCTTGCAGGGCACGCCGATGATGAACAGCTGGTCTCTCTTGATTTTGTTTTCAACGATATGGTTCACGATGTTCCGTGAGTCGCAGCCTTTGGCCACGATGGCGATCTTCTCTTTCCGGTTGGTCAGATAGTTGGCCAGGTTAATCCGGCAGTTCGCGTTCCACACCAGGTCCTTGACATCATCAGAACGTTTGATGAAACAGGGTTCGCTCATCGTCGGCAGGGTGCCTTCACGAAAACCGATGACCGCTTCCACTGTGCCGTCTTTAAGGAGCCGTTCTGATATAGCTTTGATTTTAGTGATATATGCGTCCATAATTAGGCTACCTTAACTGTTTTCTTGATGAATTTTTCATTCGGCCCCAGTTCTTTCACCGATTCGGTGACCTTTTTGACCACATCCACGAACTTGGTGGCTTCAGCGGATGAAATCCAGGAAAACTGTAAACGACCGGGTTCCACGCCCATGTGTTCCATCAGGTTTTTCATCAGGGCGAACTTACGACGTGCATAGTAATTACCTTCCAGGTAATGGCAGTCTCCGGGATGTCAGCCGGATACCCATACGGCATCCGCACCTTCACGAAGGGCGGCCAGGAAGAATTTGGGGCTCATGCGGCCTGTGCAGGGGATTCTTACAACCCGAATGTTGGAGGGGTACTGGGCCCGTCCCACACCTGCCAGGTCAGCTGCGCCGTAACTGCACCAGTTACACAGGAAACTGACTATTTTAGGTTCAAAATCAGCCATGGTTCGTTATCTCCTTTAATATGTATCCTCCCCCCCTGAAACCAGGGAGGGAGAGGATGTTGCAAGGTTAAACCGCCTCGTTCAACGCGAACAGCTGGGCAAAAATCTGATCGGTGTCGAAACCTCTGTGGTTGATGGCGCCGGACCGGCAGGATCCCACGCAGAGGCCGCAGCCTTTGCAGAGTACCGGGTTGATTCTCGCTTTGCCGGCATCCCTTCCTTCCTCGATGAACGACGGAGCGGAGTAGGGGCAGACGGAAACACAGACGCCGCAGGAACTGCACAGGACGGTGTTGACGTTGGCCACCTGGCCGCTGGTGTGGATCGTTTCACGGGCCAGAAGCGTGATCGCGCGGGACGCGGCGGCTTTGGCCTGGGAAACGGCTTCATCGATGGGTTTGGGATAGTGTGCCATACCGCAGAGGAACACGCCGTCGGTGGCGAACTCGGACGGACCGAGTTTGGCGTGGCGTTCAACGAAGAAACCGTTGTCGTTCATGGGCAGTTTGAAGAACTGTGCCACGGCTTCGTCTTTGTACGGAAGAATGGCGGTTGCCAGTGAGACGAGGTCCGCTTCGATTTCAAGGGGACGGTGGAGAACGTGATCCATGGTTTTGATCATGATCTTGCCGCCGTCAATGGAGAGCTGGGGCAGGTTGTCCAGGCTGTGCCGGATGAAGATAACCCCCAGTTCCCGCGCTTCCCTGAACAGGTATTCCCGTTCTCCGTAGGACCGGATGTCCCTGTAGAGAACGTAGATGTTCATGTCGGGGTTGCGTTTCTTGAGTTCGATGGCGTTGTCGATGGAGTGGGTGCAGCAGAGCCTTGAACAGTAAGGACGTTCCGGGTTTCTGGAGCCCACGCACTGGATGAACACCGCTGATTTGAGATCCTTGATGGAAGGATCGTTGGTGATGAATTTCTGGTCCAGTTCCTGGCTGGTGACGATCCGGGGATCCTTGCCGTAGGAGTATTCCACGGGCTGGTACGGATAGGCGCCGGTGGCCATGATGGCCACGCCGTGTTTCAGAACCTCGGCTTTGCCGTTATTCGTCAGGGTGGATTCGAAGTTGCCCACGAAACCCTGGACATCGGTGAGGGTCGTGTTCAGATGAACGGTGACGTTGCTGTCGCTGTTTACCTGGGAAACAAGTTCGGCAAGTTTGGCCTGGATACTTTCGCCCTTGGCTGTTTTGAACAGTTTCACCGCCTGGCCGCCGAGACAGTCGCCGCGTTCGACGATATGGGCTTTGTAACCCTGTCTGGACAGGCTGAGGGCCGTGGTCATGCCGGAAATACCGCCGCCCAGAACCATGGCGGTCTGGTTGACCTGAAGTTCTGCCTCTTCAAGGGGCTGGAACAGGGCGACTTTGGCCACGGACATGCGGATCAGGTCTTTGGCTTTTTCCGTGGCGCGGTCCGGTTCGTCTTTGTGAACCCAGGAGTCGTGGTTACGGATGTTGGCCATTTCAAACAGGTACTTGTTGAGACCGGCCGCAAGGAGGGTTTCCTGGAACAGGCCTTCGTGGGTTTTAGGCGTACAGGCGGCCACCACCACGCGGTTCAGGTCTTTTTCCTTGATGATCTCGGAAATTTTGTTCTGGGTGTCCTGGGAACAGGAGAACAGGTTGTTCGCCACGAATTCCACGTAGGGAAGTGTCTTGGCGTATTCAGCCACCTTGGCCACATCCACGGTTCCGGCGATGTTGGTTCCGCAGCTGCACACGAAAACACCGATTCTGGGACGTTCGCCGCGGACATTGGTTTCAATGATGTCTTCGGCTTTTTTCGTCAGGGTGTTCCGGGCACTGGCGATGGATTCACCGGCTGCTGCCGCCGCCGCACTGGCGTCCACGATGGATTCGGGAATGTCTTTCGGACCCTGGAAAGCGCCGCAGACGTAGATGCCGGGGCGCGTGGTGGTCACAGGCTCGAAGGACGTGGTTTTGGCGAAGTTGCTCCGTGTCAGTTCGATGTTCAGCTTTTTGGCCAGGGCGATGCTGTCCGGAGACGCTTCAAGACCGATGGAAAGCACGATCATGTCGAAGATTTCCGTATCGATCTGACCGGTTTCGGTGACGTAGCGGACTTCGAGACTGTCGGAGCCGGGAACCGGGTTGATGGTGTGGATACGGCTCTTCACATAGCGAATGCCTTTTTTCTTGGCGTTTTCATAGTACGCTTCGAACTCTTTGCCCGGAGTACGCATGTCCATGTAGAAGATCGCGCAGTCCAGATCGTCGCCGTTGTGCTCCTTGGCCATGATGGCTTCTTTGGTGGCGTACATGCAGCAGACGGATGAACAGTGGCCGTTGTCGCACTTGTTCATGTCACGGGAGCCGATGCACTGGAACCAGGCGATTTTCTTGGGTTCTGAATGATCCGCGGAGCGCGTGATCAGATGGCCTTTGGTGGGACCGGAGGCGGACAGGATACGTTCGAACTCCAGGGCCGTGACCACGTTGGGGAACTTGGAATACTGGTAAGTGTCAAAAACCTTGGGATCAAAGGGCTTGAATCCGGTGGCCAGAACGACGGAACCCACGCTGAGGGTCACGTCCTTTTCCTTCTGGTCGTATTCGATGGCGCCCGTGGGACATACTTTTTCGCAGTTCCCGCATTTATCCTTGGTCAGCTTGATGCACTGGGTCGGATCGATGCCGTATTTCAGGGGAACGGCCTGATCGTATTCCACATAGATGGCTTTACGTTTGATCAGGCTTGCGTTGTAGGTGTCCGTGACTTTCTTGGGACATTTTTCGGCGCAGAGACCGCAGGCGATACACTTGTCCATGTTGACGTACCGCGGTTTTTCCTTGAGCAGAACCTCAAAATTGCCTGCCTCGCCTTTGATGTCGATGACTTCGCTCAGTGTTTTTAACTCGATGTTCAGATGCCGGCCGACCTCGACCAGTTTGGGTGAGATAATTCACATCGCGCAGTCATTGGTTGGGAAGGTTTTGTCCAACTGGGACATGACACCGCCGATCGACGGGCCTTTTTCGACCAGGTACACGTAGTAGCCTGAATCGGCAAGATCGAGGGCGGTCTGCATACCCGAGATACCACCGCCAACGACCATGACTGATCCGATTACATCCTTAGACATGGCTTCTTTCTCCTGTTAAAAAGTAATGCATGGCTGGTTCAAGACAATCATGAGCAGCTCTGCAACGTTACATAGGGATATACTCAAAACGATAACCGTGTTCTTCACATGAATTAAAAACAATTTCATGTGTTTATTAAAAACGTTAAGCCATTTCACCATTTTAATGTAAAATGAGCAAATATACCTACTACAGTTAAAGCCCCGGGTTGTCAACAGAATTATATCCGCATAAACCGTATGATTTGGGGCCTGGATATGATAAAGATGGGCGTTGAAAATGAAATGGAAGGGCTTCAAAATAAGGAAGGGGATCATTTGGCTGGAAAGGACACTGGAGACGGAATTGTGGAAAAGCCTTCGATTATCGTGATCTGCGGCCCGACGGGCATCGGAAAGACGGCGTCCGCCATCGGGCTTTCCCTGGCTTTGAACGGCAGGGTTATCAGCGCCGATTCCATGCAGGTCTACCGGTACATGGATATCGGAACGGCCAAACCCACGGCGGAGGAAAGGGCTGTTGTCCACCATGACCTGATCGATGTGGTTGATCCGGACGAGGATTTCGACGCGGCGAGGTTCTCCGCCATGGCCGACGGCTTTATCCGGGACTACCGGCGGGAAGGCATCGTTCCCGTGGTGGCCGGAGGGACGGGACTTTACATCAAATCCCTGGTCAGCGGTCTTTTCAGGGCCAGGCCTGTGGATCGACTCGTGATGGAATCTTTGGAAGCTCTGGCTGATGGGCTGGGCTCGGTGGCCATGCACGAACGGCTTCAGGGTGTGGACCCGAAGGCGGCCGAAAAGATCCACCCCAACGACCGGTTTCGTATTCTCAGGGCGCTCGAAGTCTTCGAAACCACAGGCAAACCCATTTCGGCCTGTCAGGAATCCCACGGTTTTTCCGACCGGCCCTACAGGGTGCTGAAAATCGGACTTGCCATGGAAAGGGAAGCGCTGTACCGGCGCATTGACACCCGGGTGGATCTGATGGTTGAACAGGGGCTTGCCGCTGAGGTGGATTCCTTGATAAAACGGGGGTATTCCACATCCTTGAAATCCATGGGATCGCTGGGCTACCGCCATATGGCCACTTACCTTGAGGGATCATGGCCTTTCGACGAAGCCCTGACCCTTCTCAAACGGGACACCCGGCGATACGCCAAACGCCAGATGACCTGGTTCCGGGCCGATCAGGAGATACACTGGTTTGCTCCGGCCGATCTTAAGGGAATGCTGGATCTTGCCAAAACCTTTCTTGAAGAAGGCAATAAATGAAACAGCGAAAAAACGATCATGACGTCATGAATGTCACTTGAGGGGGGATTATGAAGCGAACAGAAACCATGAACGGACGACGGATATCACGGATGATGCTCTTACTGTGTCTCGTGCTGATCGGGGCTGCCCCGGGAATTCTGTCCGCTGAGACGGCCGCAGGACCGAAACAGGGTGTCGATTCGACCGAGAGAAAAATCCTTTTTCCCTTGTTCGATTCGAAACCTTACAATGTGAAACGGCTTGGATGTCTTCTGCCACTTTCCGGAACCTACGCCGTTTACGGGGAAAACGCAAGAAAAGGCGTGGATCTGGCCCTTCTGACGTTCAGGGGCAACGGGAAAGGCCGGGATTTCCGGGTGGAATACAGAGACACGGGATCGGATCCTGCCAGAACAAGGCAGGCGGTCCGGGAACTCGCCGAGTTGGGGGTTGCCGCCATTATCGGGCCGGTGGGGCCTGCTGAGGAGGCGGCGAAAGAAGCGCAGGCCCAGGGGATACCCATCATCACCCTGACAGGCCGGGAGGGCGTCACGCAGACCGGGGAGTTTGTTTTTCGACATTTTCTCACACAGAACGTTCAGGTGAAATCGGTGACCGACTACGCCACCGGCGTTCTGGACCTGAAACGTTTCGCCATGCTCTACCCGGACGAACCCTATGGACGGGATATGGCCAGGCTGTTTGAGCTGGAGCTGAAACGCCGGGGGGGCGTTCTTGTAGCCGCCGAATCCTATGCCCCGAAAACCACGGATTTCGGTAAACAGATCAAGAAAATCATCGCTTCGTCAGCGAAACATGCAGATCCTAAAGAAACACGCCCCGAAGGAGCGACGCCGCGTTCCGGCATCGAAGGATTCTTTATCCCCGATTCCGCCGAAACCGTGGGCCTGATCCTTCCCCAACTCCGTTTTTACGATGTGAATGAGACGGTGCTTCTTGGGACCAACCTCTGGAATTCGGACACGCTGGTCTCTCTGGCCGGGCAGTATCTTCAGCACGCGGTGATCCCCGAAGGGTTTTTTGCGGAAAGCACCGAACCTCAGGTGGTGAGATTCGTGGAGCGATTCCGCGAGGCTTATGAGGGGAAGCCAGGTTACGTGGAAGCCGTGGCTTACGACACGGCCCTCATTGTCTTTCACATGATGAACCGTGAGCCCACGTCCCATGAAGATTTCAGGCAAACCCTCCTCGACATGGGAAACGTCCGGGGCGTCACCGGTGTCACATCGTTTTCCGAAAACGGGGAAGCGGAAAAAACCATCTACCTTTTAAAAGGCGGACCGGAAGGATTCGTGGAAATTCCCAGGTGAACCGTTCGCCTTGCAAGGTGAGTCATGACGGGCGATGGACTCGTGATGCTTTGAAAGCTCATGGTTCCATCGCCCGTTAAAAAAGACCTTATCTTGACGGCCTTCCCGGATCTTCCCAGAAAAATCTTTACACATCTCCTTGTCCTGATATAGTTTTCGGCTGAACTTTAATTTTTCGATGAGAAACCGGCCCGGAGTCCGGGGGGATGGCGGGTAAGTCTGTTCACGTTCTGAACGTCCGGGATCATAATTTTATATTATAATAAGGAAAGGGAACCATGCATAAATTACTCCAGGGGAAACCCGGCGAAAAGATGCTGCTTCTGGGGAACGAGGCCATAGCAAGGGGAGCCGTGGAAGCGGGTCTCGCGTTTGCCGCTTCGTATCCGGGGACGCCGTCTTCCGAGATTTCACTCAATTTCTTTCAGATGTCCAAAGAATCGGATCTTTACTTCGAGTACAGCACCAACGAGAAAGTGTCCCTGGAAGTCGCGGCGGCGGCGGCCAACTGCGGGCTCCGTAGCATGTGCGTGATGAAGCACGTGGGCGTGAACGTTGCGGCGGACGCCCTGATGACCCTGGCCTACGTGGGTGTGAAAGGCGGACTCGTGATCCTCACGGCCGACGATCCCTTCATGTTCTCCAGCCAGAACGAGCAGGACAACCGTTTTTACGGCAAGCTCTCCGGCCTTCCCATTCTCGAACCCTCGTCCGTGGCCGAAGCCAAGGAGATGATCGCCTATGCCTTCGACCTGTCCGAAGAACTCCAGGAGCCGGTGATTTTCAGGACCACCACCCGGATCAACCATTCCACGGCTGTGGTGACCCTGGGCGATATCGCTCCACGGGTCACCCAGGGCGATTTCGTGAAAGACCCTTTCAGCTACGTCACCGTTCCGGCTGTGTCGCGGAACCTCCATGTCACGTTGCTTGAAAACATGAAACTGGCCCAGGGCATGGCCAACGACAGCCGCTGGAATTTCGTGGAAGGCGAAGGTCCCCACGGTGTGATCGCTAACGGGGTGAGCTACGCCTACGTGAAAGACGCCGTGGCCGATCTGGGTCTTGACGGCCAGGTGAAAATCCTGAGACTGGGTTTCACCCATCCCATGCCCGAGGCCCTGGTCGCCGGTTTTCTTAAAACCTGCACCGACGTCCTGGTGGTGGAAGAAGGCGAACCCTACATGGAAGAGGCGGTGAAAGCCATCGCCCAGTCCCACGCCCTGACCCTGAAAATCCAGGGCAAGGAGGAAGGGCTTTTCTCGCGCCTTTACGAATTCGATCCGGCCATGGTGAAACAGGTCATGGCCCGTGTGTTCAACGCGCCGTTCACACCGGTCGCTCCTCTGGATCTGTCCGACGTTCCCGAAATCCCGGGCCGTCCCCCCACACTGTGCGCGGGCTGTTCCCACCGGGCCGTGTTCTACGCCGTGAAACAGGCCACGAAAGGCATGGAGGTGATCCATCCCTCGGATATCGGTTGTTACACCCTGGGATTCATGCCGCCCCTTTCCATGGGAGACTTCGTGCTCTGCATGGGGGCTTCCACCAGTACCCCGGCCGGTTTCTCCAAAGCCACGGGGAAAAAGGTTCTCTCGTTCATCGGGGACTCCACCTTTTTCCACGGGGGCATTCCCGGTCTTGTGAACGCCGTGTTCAACAACCACAACTTCACCCTGATGATCCTGGACAACCGGATCACGGCCATGACCGGCCACCAGCCCAACCCGGGCGTGGACATGACGGAGATGAACTTCGACGGCTACAACCAGGTGGATATCGAATCCGTGGTTCGTGGTCTCGGCGTGAAACATGTCACCACCATCCGGCCCTACAACCTGTCGAAAAGCATCGAGGCCATCAAGGAAGCCATGGCCTTTGAAGGCGTTTCCGTGATCATCGCCAAGGAGAAGTGCACCCTGTACGCCAAGAGCCTGAAGCAGCTCAAAGGCCGCGCTTTCACCATCGACCAGGACAAATGCAAAAATCACAGGGACTGCATCACCACCATCGCCTGTCCGGCGTTCTACCTGGAGGGGGACAGGGTGATGATCAACGCCGATCTCTGTGCCGGCTGTTCGATCTGCGCCCAGATCTGTCCTGAAAAAGCCATTCGGCCCGTGAAATCGAAAAACGAATAAAAGGAAGGTGAAACATGACGACAACACGTTTGATCATAGTGGCCGTGGGTGGTCAGGGCAATCTTCTGGCGTCACGGGTTCTTGGCGAGGCGGCGCTTCTTTCGGGAGTGCCTGTCCGAATGAGTGAAATCCACGGCATGGCCCAGCGGGGGGGTGTGGTGGAATCGGCCCTGGTGTTCGGAGACGCGGACAGCACCATCATCTCCGACGGAGAGGCCGATGTGTTTGTGAGCTTCGAACCGGCGGAAGCGTTGAGGGCCCTTAAAAAATGCAGGAAAGAGACGGTGTCCATCGTGAACCTGTCGCCCCTGCCGCCGTTTACCGTGGCCATCGGTCGGGGCGTCTACCCCGATCTGGAGCAGGTGAAAAAGCTGATGGCGGAAAAGACCGCACGGCTGATCGCCTTTGACGCGGTGGCTCTGGCCAACCAGGCGGGCAGCGTCCTGTCGGTGAACATGGTGCTCTTAGGCGCCCTGGCCCAGACCGGTGTTCTTCCCATTTCGGCGGACAACATCAAAAAGGCCATCGCCGGTCATACGAAAAAGGATTTTGTCGATACCAACCTCAAGGCCTTCGATCTGGGCTTTGCGGCGGCTGCGGCCTGATTTATTAAGTCAAAAAGCGGGGGCGAATGTAGGTTCGCCCCCGCTTTAGTAATGATACCTGCATGAAACAACGGTGATCCATTCGTCATCGACGGCGTAAACCAGCCGGTTCGTGTCGTCGATACGCCGTGACCAGAAACCCGCAAGATTTTCCCGTAAAGGTTCGGGTTTGCCGATACCCTCAAACGGTTGCCGCATCACCTCCTGAATCAGACGGTTGATTCTTTTCAAGGTTTTTTTATCCTGAGACTGCCAGAAAATGTAACTTTCCCAGGCCTCGTCGGTCCAGGCCAGCTTTCTACCCATCCAGAAGATTCCTCCCCCGAACCTGACCATTTTTGTACTGCTCGATGGATTTGATCAGATGCGCGGCATTGGCCGGAGATTTAAGCAGATGGAATGTTTCCATATAGCTGTTGAAGGTTTCCAATGACATGACGACCGCGTCTTCGGCGTCTCTTCGGGTGATGATGGTGTAATCGGCGTCATCGATGACCTGATCCAGAACCGATTTCAGATTGTTTCGTGCTTCGCTGAAATTGATAACCCTCATTCCATCCTCCAGACGTGTAAGGTTTTTTGTACAAGTATAATGAAGAGTCTATGACTTGTCCATGAAAATGTACAAGTAGGGATGGCCTTCGGCTTTCAATGAAAAAACGACAGAAAATAGGCCAGGGCGTCACCGATCTTCTTTTTTAAAGAACGGAACGACCATTGGGGCGGGTAAGCCATGGGGGCGAACTCCACGTTCATTTCTACGGTGAATGTCGCTCCGTCCTTGGAGTAACCCTGGGCTGTGACGGTGTGGGGAATGCGGACGTAGCCTTCGTAGCTGACCACGCTTTCATCCAGGGAACCGTCCCGGTCAGTTTGTGTTCTGGCCCGGACGGACCGGGTTCCCTGGTTAATGAGCAGACGCTCATAGGCGTCGTTTCTGGCCGCACTCATGGGGTCGGTGACGGAGGCGGTGAGGATCCGGCCCTGGATGGACAGTCGCTTGAACGGAAGTCGCCGGTAGTCGTCTTCTGCCGGGGACATGGTCAGGGTGTCGGTCACATAGGTCCCGTTCCGGATCTTCTGGTCCAGGCGGATGTAATAAATCGTATCACGGGTGACCGAAGATGCTGCGGCAACAGAAAGGCCCAAGATCATCGATACGGTCAGGACCAGCAGCAGAAAAACCGTCAGCCGGGGGAACATGGAACCTGTGTTTTTGTCGTAACGGCCCATGGTCACAGGTCTTTCCTGCTAAGGGAGAGGGCCGGTATATCCGGAAGAAAACCCTGTATCGTTTCCAGAAGAAGCTGGGGGTGAACCGGCTTGGTGAGGTAACCGTTCATTCCCGCTTTTTCACAGGCTTCCCGGTCTCCTTTCATGGCCTTGGCCGTGACCGCGATGATGGGGATATCCGGCTTAAGGCCCACGCCTTGCCGGATGGCCTTTGTGGCTTCGAGACCATCCATTTCCGGCATCTGGATGTCCATGAGAATCAAGTCGTAACGTTTTTGTTGGACGGCTTCCAGGGCCTTTATCCCGTTATCGACCACGTCGGCGGTGCAGCCGGCTTTTTCGAGGATGGCTGTGAGCACCAGTTGATTGAGGGTGTAGTCTTCGGCCACGAGAATGAGCGGGGGCGTTTTTTGCTGGGAATCCTGAGGTGGTTCCCCATGGTATTGTCCGGCCGTGGTGCCAGCCGGGTCAGCTGATTCAATCGACCGCTCTTCTTCTCCGGGTTTCTTGAACAGGACGGTGAACCAGAAAAGGGAACCGCTGTTTTCCTCGCTTTCAACACCTATCCTGCCCCCCATGTGTTCCACAAGATTTTTGCAGATGGAAAGGCCCAGCCCTGTGCCCCCGTAACGTCGTGTGGATGAGGCGTCCACCTGGCTGAACTTTTTGAACAGGAGGCCTGTTTTGTCTTTCGGAATTCCGATTCCCGTGTCTTTGACCTCGAAACGCAGCGTCACATTTTCGGCGGTTTCGTTTTCAAAGGAGACACGAACGGTGACGCCGCCCTTGTGGGTGAATTTTTCCGCGTTTGAACAAAGGTTCAGGAGGATCTGGCGGAGACGGCCGGGGTCTCCTGTGACCCGGGCCGGGACACGTTCGTCCACGGAACTATCGAAAGCCAAACCCTTTTCACGAATTTTCATGGACATCAGGGCGGAAAGGCTCCGCAGGATAGCCCGGACATCGAAGGTCTCGTTTTCAAATGTGAGATGACCGGCTTCGATTCTTGAAAGATCAAGGACGTCGTTGATGATGGACAGCAGAAGATCCGTGCTGGAGCGTATGTGCTCCATGTACTCTTTCTGTTCTGGATCCAGGTTTGTGTCTTCCATGAAAGAGGTCATTCCCAGTATACAGTTCATGGGGGTTCTGATTTCATGGCTCATGTTGGCGAGAAACTCATCTTTCGCCACATTGGCCGCTTCGGCCTCCCGCATGGCGATCTGGAGTTTTTTCCTTGAACCTATCAGCTGGTTAAGTATCCTGTGGCTTGAAAAACTCAGGAGGGTGAAGTAGGCGGAAATGCAGACCAGGCAGATGACCATGGACAGTCTGCTTGCGTTGAGAACGGGATGGAAACCGAACACGGCGATTCCCGCGCCCAGGCCTGTTGCAAGGATCACGGATTCCCTGGCAAGTCTTCGGAGTCCCCCGATGCGGATGGAATTGGACAACAGCAGGTTGGATACCCCGAAGCAGAACCAGAAATCGAAAAAGGCCCCGGGAAGGGCAAGGCCCATGAAAAATGAGTCGAGACTCACGTTGGTTTCTTCGGCGTTTTTCTGGTCTTTGGCGGCCCGGGCCCTGAACCACGCGACATGGGGCCAGATCAAAAGCAGGGCGGCACAGGGCCATAGAAACCGGACGGGTTTTCCCACGGCCCGCTCCACGGCAAGCATCATCGCCACCGCCACGAGCGTTGTAAAAACACGTGGCAGGTAATTGATTTGAAACAGACGATGGGCACGCTTTTTTTCGTCAAAACCCATGATGAATCCTTGAAGGCGGGTTGGGCACGGAACGCCGCTGATGCTCATGGCCAATAACTGAAACAGAAACGTTTCTTGGACCTGTGGAAAGTTTTTATGGTCGGAAACAATTATACATCAATTTAATGATAAGAAAACAGGAACATCTTGAAAAATCACATTTCCTGTCCAGGTGTTTCTGATGTTCCTGTGAGGATTTCACGAAGATCTCTGGCCTGCCGTAAGGGATGTTTCAAACGGGGGGATGCTTCATTGACATTCAAAAGGACCGCTGTTAACATGTCCGGCCATGAAACTGGGGACTATCGTCGAATACATCGACCAACAACAGATTATCTGCGCCGTGGTGGTGGATTGCAAAAGCAACCGCCTGTCATTGATCAACGAGTTTGACCGGGAGGTCAATCAGTCGGTGGCCCGGATTTTCTTTGCGTCGGATGAGCTTCCCGAATTCGGTTCGTCCCGTGAAACCATGGTGTCGGCCTTGAAGGCAACAGCAGAAAGACGCCGGAACCTGACCGATTCCATCGACCTCCGGGAACTCTGGGAACTGGTGAACGAAGAAAACGAGTGGATCGATCTCAAGACTCTCACCGAATACCGCTTTCCCACCCCGGTGACGGCGGACCAGACCTCGGCCATGATCCGGGCCGTTTTCGCCAACAGACTGTACTTCAAATTCGATCACACCCGTTTTTTCCCCCACACACCCGAGCAGGTCGAGCAGATCCTGGCCAAAGCCGAAGAGGAACGTCGGAAGAAGCAGTTGATCGAAGAGGGCGGAAAATTTCTGAAAGCCGCGATCAACGAAAAAGCCCCGGTGGTCCCGGAAGATCTGGCCTCCGTTCCGGAGATTGTCCGTTCCTATTATATATACGAGAAAGAAAGCCCCCATTACCAGGTGGGCAGGGAGCTCTTGGCCGAGGCCGGGATCAGCTCGAATACGGCCATTTTCAGACTCCTGGTGAAGCTTGGGGTTTTCAGGGAGGACGAGAACATCGATCTTTACCGGCTGGGCATCCCCAGACATTTTCCCGACGATGTGATGAGACTGGCCGAAGGCATGAACGTCCACCTGTCGAGCATCAGCGACCTTTCCGCCCGCGAGGATTTCACCCATGTCCGGGTGGTTACCATCGACGGCCAGAACACCACGGATTACGACGACGCCTTGAGTCTGGAGAAGATCGGAGAGTCCTATATCCTGGGTATCCATATCAGCGACGTGGCCCATCTGGTGAAACGCGACGACGCCATTGACCGCCGGGCCATCACCCGGGGGGCCTCCATCTACATGGCCGACGACAAGATTCCCATGCTTCCTCCGGATATATCGGAAAAGGCGTCGAGCCTGAAGCAGGGGGAAATGCGGCCGGCCATCAGCGTCCTTGTCACCCTGAACCGGTTTTTCGAAATCAAGGATTTCGAGATCCTGGCCACGCGAATCCGGGTGGACCGGCAGTTGAGCTATTCGGAGGTGAACGCCATGGCCGACGAAGACCAGGACATGAACGTCCTGATCCGGATTGCCAAAGCGTTCCGGGAAAAACGGCTGAGTTCCGGGGGCACCCATATCTCCCTTCCCGAAGTCAATGTGTACCTGGATGAAACGGGCGAGATCGCCATCAGCCGGGTGGACAGGGAAAGCCCGTCCCGGATGATGGTGGCTGAAATGATGATCATGGCCAACTGGATGATGGCCAGTTTCCTGGCGCGGCACGGCGTTCCCGCCATTTTCAGGTCCCAGCAGGAACCCAAGGAAAGACTGTACCGTGGGGAAAGCGACTCCCTGTTCCTGAACTGCCTTCAGAGAAAATTCGTCAACCGGGCCATCATCAGCCACAAGGCGGCGTTTCACGCGGGCCTTGGCCTCGACGCCTATGTGACGGCCACCTCACCGATCCGCAGGTACCACGACCTGATCACCCAGCGCCAGATCCGGTCCATCCTGGGTCTGGAAGAACCATACAGTGCCGCAGACATCACCCGCCTGACCCAGATGCTGGAGGCGCCCATCGCCAATGTGGGAAAAATCCAGTTCAACCGGAGAAAGTACTGGTTGATCAAATTCCTGGAAAACCATATCGGGGCCAAGACTCCGGGTCTTGTGCTTGAACGTAAGAAAAACAGCTACACCGTGCTTCTCACCGAGTACATGCTGGAGTACAACCTGCCCGCGTCCGGTCTGAAACTGAAACCCCAGGACATGATCACCCTGGTGGTCCAGCAGGCCAACGCCAGAAAGGATTCCTTCGCCGTGTACATGGGCTACTGAAGGAGCCTGTCATGATTGCCCCCTTGATTATTTCACGGCCAGGGGGTATAAAATAATCACCTGAAACAATCATGAGCCATCCAATCTTCAGATAAACGCAGCACAAATGACACGATGATCGAAGCGAACGACCCACGGTGACCCGCCTGTGACGCAAACAAGAGCGGATCATGGGTTTCAAGGCTGTGGGTCTTGACGCCATTGAACTTGAATAAAAGACCATCAATCAACGCAGGACAGGAGGTTTGTCATGTCAAAAGCAAGAGACACAAAAAAAGAAGATAAAAAGAAACCCACCAAGACCTTGAAAGAAAAGAAAAAGGAAAAACAGGAAAAGAAGAAGGGCGGTTCCGTTCAGAGTATCAATGACTGAAGCTGATACCTGCCGGGTCATTCAGGTGGGCCAGCTCCTGCACACGCACCGTTGATGTTCAGGTACTTCGAAAGGTGGGGATAGACGATTTGAGTCGGTGTTCCAGGTCGAGGTTTTTATCTGAGCTCCTCCATGTCGAGGGTTCCTGCCCGCCGCTCGGTGTGACTTCTCCGTTCCGGCTGGAAACGGCGGTCCGCCCCTTCAGTGATCAGGTACTGGTCACTTGATCGGACCCTCCGGTCTTCAAGCACCCTCCGGTCACGGCCCGACCGTTCCATGAAACGGGGCAGAAGGCCTGTTTTACCCAGAAAGAGTCTGAACCGGCCCAGCGATCTTGCGAAATCAAACAGCGGCATGAACCCTCCTTTCAGGCTCAGTGGCGGTTACGTTCAGTCCCCTTTTTCCGGGGCTTGTCAATCACGATTCGGGCGAATGGAAGGGATGTTCCGTCCGGACGTTCCCTTTTGGAGGAACTATAACGTGTTACTTTCAAAAACACAAGACACGGAAAGCCTGTTCAGTGAAATAGTGGACCGTGTAAGCCACGTGATTTACGGTAAAAAACGGGAGATCCGCCTGGCCCTGACCTGCCTGTTCGCCGGCGGCCACCTTCTGATCGAAGACAGACCGGGCATCGGGAAGACCACCATGGCCAAAGCCCTGTCCCGCTGCCTTGGACTGGAGTTTTCGAGGGTTCAGTTTACCAGCGACCTCTTGCCCGCCGATATCCTGGGCTCCGCGGTGTTCGAACAGCAGGCGGCACAGTTCGTGTTCCACGAAGGCCCGGTGTTCACCCAGGTGCTCCTGGCCGATGAAATCAACCGGGCCACGCCCCGAACCCAGAGCGCTCTGCTGGAAGCCATGGAAGAACTCCAGGTGACCACCGAAGGGAAAACACGGCCTTTGCCATCCCCGTTTTTTGTCATCGCCACGCTAAACCCCATCGAGCAGGCCGGTACCTTCGCCATGCCCGAATCCCAGCTCGACCGTTTTCTCCTCAGGATCAGCATGGGGTATCCGGGCCGACAGGCGGAAAAAATGCTGCTCAGGGCCGGGGAGACCCAGCATCTTCTGGCCGAGATTTCACCTGTCCTGAACGCCGAAGAGGTCGCGCGCATTAGGGAACAGGTCCAGTCCGTCCACATGTCCGATCCGCTTCTCGACTATATCCAGGATATCCTGGAGTTTACCAGGACAAGCTCCCATTTTCACACTGGCCTCTCCCCCCGGGCAGGCCTCGCCATTTTAAGGGCGGCACGAACCTGGGCCATGATCGGCGGCCGGAAACACGGCATGCCCGAAGATGTCCAGGCTGTGCTTCCCTATGTGATCGGTCACCGGCTGCGTTCCGCCGACACGTTCCGCGAACTGGGTTTCGACAGGCTGGTGGCGGTGATGCGGGACGTGCCGGTGCCCTAGCTCCAGAGAGAAACCCAAAGGAAACCATGCCATGATCGGCGAACTGGTGGACAAGATCGCGAGAAAAGACAGGGACGTGGTGTTCCCCTATACCCTTTCGAGGAAAGGGCTGTATATCCTGCCCACCGGCCAGGGCGTCTTGTTCATCGTGGTCCTTGGGGTCATGCTGGTGGGGTCCATCAACTACGCCAACAACCTGGGTTTTCTATTCACCTTTCTTCTGGGTTCCATGGCGTTTATCTCCATGCTGCACACCCACAGAAACCTCCTGGGGCTCACCCTCGGATCGGCTTCGGTGCCACAGGTCTTTGCCGGCGACGAGGCCTGGCTCACCGTGACCGTGGCCCAGGACGACCGCCCAAGAATCGGCGTAGCCTTTGAGATCAGGATCGGGGCGTCGGTTCATACCGTGGTGTCGTCGGAAAAAACCGTGAGCATTCCCGTCCCCACCGGACGCCGGGGCCTGTTTGCCGTGGAAACCATGGTCCTTTCATCATCCTATCCCTTTGGTCTCTTCCGTACCTGGACCACCTTTTATCCTGTCCTGTCCTACCTGGTGTACCCCAGGGCCATGGGAGGGGAATTCAAGCCGTCGGTTTCCGGGGAGGGAGAGGAAAATCAGGGTGGTCGGGAAACGGAAGGGGTGGACGATTTCAGCGGACTCAGACCCTACAGGCCCGGAGACCCCCTGGGGCGTTTATCCTGGAAATCCTACGCACGGGGCAAGGGGCTTCACACCAAGGAGTTTTCCGCCCTGACCGGCGACGCCGTGATGATCAGCTGGGACGATGTGCCGGTCCGGGATACGGAAAAGAAACTGTCCCGGCTCTGCGACATGGTTCTTGCGGCCCATGACATGAACCTCGCCTACGGCCTTTCCATTCCAGGGGCTGAGATCCCCATGGGAGAACCCAAGGACAAGGCCCACCGCCACGAGTGTCTGAAAGCCCTGGCCCTGTTCGGACAGAAAAGTCCTGGGGCGAAAGGGCGAAAACCATGACCCGCCGACCGGACAGCTTCATCCCCCGGCTTGTTCCGGCCCTTTTGATGGGCATCGTTCCCCATGTAACGCTGCTGAATCCCTGGATTACCGTCAGTTGCGCTTTATCCTGGATCTACCTTCTGGCCGGTGTGAAAAAAAACTGGCCCCTGCCTCCGCGCTGGCTGACGGCTGTTTTGACCTTCGCCGCGTTTGCCGGCATCCTGGTATCGGCCCGGGGTACTTTCAGCGGGGAAGCCGGCATCGGGCTCCTCTGTCTGATGGCCGCCCTGAAACCCCTTGAAATCAAGAGCCACCGGGACAGAATGATCACCCTGTTCCTGGCCTATTTCATGGTGATCGCAGCCCTTTTCTTTTCAAGCTCCCTTGAAATGACGGCCTATCTTTACTTTTCCGTGGTGGGCATCACCGGCTGCCTCGTTCTGGTGAACCATCCGGACATTGAGATAAAACGCGGGTTGAAGCTGGCCCTGACCATCACGGCCCAGGCCCTGCCCCTGTCCCTTATCCTTTTTCTGGTGTTTCCCAGGATCCAGGGAAGCCTGTGGGGGATCCAGGTCGGATCTTCCAATTCCGTGGGACTGTCGGACACCCTGTCGCCGGGCTCCATGTCGGACCTTCGAAAGAGCGGGGAAACGGCCCTCAGGGTCAGTTTTGACGGACCGATCCCCGGAATGAACCAGCGGTATTTCAGGGCCTACGTGTTCCAGGTGTTCGACGGGAAGAGCTGGAAGATCGCCTACCGGATTCCCCAAACGTCCTTTTACCCTGAAGAAGGGGAACCCTGGCGCTACACGGTGATCCTGGAACCCCATCAGCAGCGCTACATCGTCACCCTGGATTATCCGGGCGACATCCCGCCCGGTTACCGCATGGCCCAGGACCTGACGATCCGGGTGAGGGAGAGGGTCGCAAAACCCCTGAGCTATTCCCTTGTGTCCTATCCCGGCACGGGGCCTGCCGCATTTCAGGAATGGGAGAGAATCTATCTGGACCTTCCCGGCCTGGGAAACCCCCGGACAAAAGCCCTGGCAGGTCAGTTGAGAGCCCAGTCGGTTTCCGTTTCAGCGTTTTCCGATGCGGTCCTCGGGTATTTCCGGAATCAGGATTTCTATTACACCCTAAACCCTCCGGTTTCTGCCCAGGCCGATACGGTGGACGATTTTCTTTTCAACACCCGGAAAGGGTACTGCGAGCATTACGCCTCGGCCTTTGTGTTTCTGATGCGGGCCGCCGGGGTTCCGGCCCGTGTGGTGGGCGGCTACTACGGCGGTGAGATCAACCCCCTGGGCGAGTTTCTGGTGCTGCGCCAGAAAGACGCCCATGCCTGGGCCGAAGTGTATATGGAAGAAAAAGGCTGGGTCCGTGTGGACCCCACGGCGGCGGTCGACCCTTCCAGGGTGGAACGGGAGGCCACGCCCGGTGGTGCGGAGGGTTTGATCAGGGCCGGGGCAGGTGACGAAGGGTTTTTTCTGGGAATTCCCCGGAAAATCCAATGGGCCTGGGATGCCCTTAACTACCAGTGGTACTCCCGGGTCATCGGGTACAGCACGGCCAGTCAGAGGCAGTTTCTCGAACGGATAGGGCTCTCCCTGGACAGTCTGGCCGGGATCGTGAAAACAGCCATGGCCACCGTGTCCGTAATGGCAGGGTTGATGTTGTTCTACTATCTGCTGCTCCAGATGAAGACGGACAAGGGGCGGGACCGGGTCCGGAAAGGGTATGACCGGTTTCTTGCCAAGCTCCGGAAAGTGGGTATCGACTGCTCCCCGTCCTCAGGCCCCCTGGATCTTGCCGACAGGGCTTCGGCTGAACGGAAGGATCTGGAAAAGGAAATCCGGGGCATTACGGCCCTTTACGTTCTGTTGCGCTACGGTGGAAAACAGGAGGATGAAAATCTGATCCATGATTTTCTCGTTCAGGTGGCCCGGTTCAGTCCGAAACGACAGCCATAATAATTTATGCGTCGTATCAAAAAAATCAGAGCCTGTTCTTGACAAAGGATAGAAGGTCATTATTGTATCCATAATGATTATGGACTTGACGCTTCATCAACCTTTACCATAGAACAGGAGGAACGAATGGCTTCAATCAAAGGCAGCAGAACGGAACAGAACCTTTTGAAAGCGTTTGCTGGAGAATCCCAGGCCAGAACCCGTTACACCTTTTTCGCAGGCAAGGCCCGCAAGGAAGGGTACATCCAGATCGCCGACGTGTTCGAGGAAACGGCGAACCAGGAAAAAGAACATGCCAAACGGTTCTTCAACTTCCTCGAAGGCGGCATGCTTGAAATCACCGCGTCTTTTCCGGCCGGTGTGATCGGCACCACCCTTGAAAACCTGAAAGCTGCGGCTGACGGGGAACATGAAGAACATTCCATGCTCTACCCTGAATTCGCGAAAATCGCCCGGGAAGAGGGTTTCGAAGCTGTGGCCATGATTTTCGAGAAAATCTCTATCGCTGAAAAGCAGCATGAGAAACGCTACCGTGACCTGGCCGCCAACATCGAAAAAGGGGTCGTGTTCAAACGCGAAAAAGCCGTGACCTGGCGCTGCCGGAACTGTGGTTTCCTGCATACGTCGGAAGAGGCTCCAAAGTCCTGCCCGGCCTGTGCCCATCCCCAGGATCATTTTGAGCTTCTGGTCGAAAACTACTAATAGTTTTTTGAAACAGCCGCACAGCAAGGCATGGCTTTGCCGTGCGGCCATTGCACAGACCCTGAGCCGTTTCAGCGGTAAGGGTCTGTTAACTTTTAACAAAGGATCAGGCCATGACCGAATCCATCCAGACGGAAGAGATTTTACAGAACGCCGGGGTAAGGGCCACACAGGCCAGAACAGCCATCATGGAATACCTGATCGAAAGCGGAACCCATCCCAGCACCGAGGAACTCAGCGGAGCCCTGGCCGAAAAAGGGCTGAAAATCCCTGTGGCCACCCTGTACCAGAGTCTGGAAAAGCTCACGTCCGCCGGTTTACTCACCCGTTTCACCGGTCCGGAGGGACAGGCAAGATACGACGCCAACCTGACCCATCACCACCACATGATCTGCACCGTCTGTCACCGCGTCGCGGACATCCGCATCGCCAATCCCTTGTCCAGTCTCGCCATTTTCGACGCCAGGACCGGAGACCCCATTTTTCGTTGGACCCTTGAAAACGCTGAAATCGAACTGAAAGGTCGCTGCCCCGATTGCGCGGACAAATGATTGTCCAGGCAAATTCTCCTGGTGAAAAAGATGGGGATCTTTGGCATAAATCCGTTTTCACTGGATAAGAAGCGTTTATTTATGCCGTCATAGCCCGTTCACAGGAAGGGGCCACACCAAAATGGCGCTTGTATTCCCGGCTGAACTGAGCCGGGCTGTTGTATCCCACCTTGTAGCCCGCTTCGCTGACGCTGAGGCCCTCCTGGATATGGACCTGGGCCTTGTTCAGTTTCACCTGCTTGGCGTATTGAAGGGGAGACAGGTGCATCACTTCCTTGAATTTTTTGTGAAAGGCGGAACTGCTCATATTGACAAGCTCCGCCAGTTCTTCCACCGAAACCACATGGTCCAGGTTCCGGTGAACATGCTCCACGGCCCGGGCGATCTGCTCGATCTGCCCCCTCTGTTGCAGAAGGTGGGGCAAGGAGCCGCCCTGTTCATGTTTCAGAATCCGGTAATGGATTTCATCGATGGCCGCCTCCCCCACAATGGCGGCTTCGGCGGGGCTTTCAAGGGTTTTCACCAGCCGGATCGCCGCATCCATCAGGGCGTCGTTCAAAGGGGCGGTGAAGATGCCCGAGGGATTCATGGAACCGGGCCTTACCGTCGAAGGTTCCACCTGGTCCATTTTCATCAGGATGTTCATGATCCGCCTTCGGTCAAGCTGGATGGCCATGGCCAGAAGGGGTTTGTCCGGGCTGGCTTCGATGACCTGGCATTCCACGGGAATCGGGGCCAGGGTGGTGAGAAAATGGCCTGCGTCGTAAGTGTAGATTTTTCCGTCAAGGACGCTCTGCTTTTTCCCCTGGGCCACAAGGACGACATAGGGTTCGTAAACAAGGGGCTTGGGCTGGTGGGGGGATGACTCTCTGTACACCCCGACACTAGGAAGAATGGTTCTGTTGAAGCCTTCTTTCTGTACGTGACGCGCGATCAGGTCTATCCATTCAGACATTTTTTCCAGCTTCTGGTTCACGGAAGTCTCCTGGGTTTTTCATTCTCGATGGGCACGATTCTACCTGCATTTGGAGGATTGTGCAAGACATATCCTGTATTGTGTATTCATATCGCCGTGTGTTGGGATTATAGTGGCATCGTTCCCGGGTTGCTGGCGGGAGGCATACGATAATATAAAAGGAGGAAGACACCATGCGGAATTTTACATTTTTCAATCCAACCCGGATCGAATTCGGAAAAGGCAAGGAAAACCATATCGGTCGGAATGTCAGGGAATCGGGGGCTGAAAGCGTCCTGATTCTCTACGGATCCGAGCGGATCAGGCAAAGCGGGCTACTCGGCCGAATCGAAGCATCCCTCACCGGAAAAGGCGTAGCCTTCGAGTCCATGGGGGGCGTGGTCAGCAACCCCAAGCTCAGCCATGTGAAAAAAGCCATCGGCCTGATGAAGGCGAAAAACCTTCAGGCTGTGGTGGCTGTGGGAGGCGGATCGGTTCTGGATTCTGCCAAGGCTATTTCCGCAGGAAGCCGATACGACGGCGATGTCTGGGATTTCTTTATTGGCAAGGCAGAGGTAAAGGATGCGCTTCCTGTTTTCGCTGTGATGACGTTGGCTGCCACAGGCAGTGAAATGAACGCCTACGGGGTGGTCACCCACGATGAAACCCTGGAAAAACTGGCCATATATTCGCCGCTGCTCAATCCGAGGGTGTCCGTGATCAATCCGGAACTGATGGCCTCGGTCACGCCGGATTACCTGGCCTATTCCGCCGTGGATATTTTCGCCCATTGCCTGGATCTTTATTTTTCAGCAAGCTATCTGCCGGAATACAACGCGGCCTTGATCGAAAACATTCTCCGGACCGTGATGCGCACCACCGCCGTCCTTCTTGAAAACCCCGCCGACTACGACGCCCGGGGCGAGTTTGCCTGGGCCGCCACCATGGCACTGAATGGTCTCACCTTTGTGGGCGTGGAAGGCAATAGTTTTGACACCCACATGGTGGAGCACGCCATGTCCGCCTTGTACAACGTCCCCCACGGAGCGGGCCTTGCCGTGGTCCTGCCCGCCTGGATGACCTGGTACAAACTAAGGCGGCCTGAGCGGTTTCAGCGGTTCGCGGTTCAGATTTTCGGCGTGAACGATTCAGGTGCAGGGATCGAGAGGCTCAAGGCCTGGTTCAAATCCATCGGCGCACCCCTCACCCTGGCTGAAGCGGGGATTCCGGAAAGCGGTATCGACGCCCTGGCGGACAACGCCATGGGGCTGGCCCGGAACTGGGGTATGGACGGGGCGTACACCAAGGACAGCATTGTGGAAATTTTGAAGCTGGCTGTGGTATGATCGAACGTCGATTCTGGAAGCTGTCTTCATATCAACCACACAAGATGGCTTCGTAAAAAGTCCGATTTCTGCGTTGCGCTTCATCCCTCGTCACTG
>CAZWTY010000001.1:0-137485 GCA_964637565.1 uncultured Desulforapulum sp. | reverse complement strand
TGATCGCCTCCGGCGGCACTTAAAGGTTACGTCCCTCCCATTTTGTCCAGTTTTTTAAAATCCGGCCCCCCGGGAGGGCCGCCGGAGGCACCACTTCCCTTAAGAATTATTCCATTTTTTCACTTCAGTACGAAGCCAGTCCGCCCATGGCTCAATTCCTTCCCCGGTTTTGGCGGAGATGGGGATCACCCGGATGCTGGGGTTGAGTTTGGCGACCCGTTCCCTGACCGCTTCCAGGTCAAAATCAAAGAAACCCATGGCATCGATTTTATTGACCAGAAGCACATCGACGATGGAGAACATCAGGGGGTACTTGAGGGGCTTGTCATCCCCTTCGGGCACACTCAGGATCATGGCGTTTTTTGACGCCCCGGTATCGAATTCAGCCGGGCAGACCAGGTTTCCCACATTTTCAAGAATGGCAAGATCTATCCCTTTCGTATCAAGGCCTTCGAGCCCCTGCCGGGTCATTTCCGCATCCAGGTGGCACATGCCTCCGGTGTGGAGCTGAATCACTTTGGCGCCGGTTTTGGAGATGGTTTTGGCATCCACATCCGAATCGATGTCCGCCTCCATGACACCGATGGACATCTCATCTTTCAGGGCTTCAATGGTCCGGACCAGTGTGGTTGTCTTGCCCGAACCGGGTGACGACATCAGGTTCAGAAGAAACGTCTTCTGGTTTTTCAGTTCTTCCCGGAGAAGTTCGGCCCGGCGGTCGTTGTTTTCAAAAACGCTCTCTTTGATTTCAATAATTTTGTAGGTATCCATGGGTTCGGTCCCTTTTTTCTTATCCCAGCAGGGAAAATGCTTTTTTAAGTGTCTTCCACGGTTTGGCCAGGGCGATCCTGACTTTTCGTTTCACCACATGCCTGACGATGGTTTTTTTCAGGTCATGCAACTCCACACCCGGCTCGTCATAAACCCGGACAAGCCCGATCGCGTCGAATTTACACCGGGTGGTGCACACACCGCAACCGATACACATGGAGGTGTCCACCACCGTGGCACCGCAGCCGAGGCAGCGTTCGGTCTCTTTTTGAACCTGCTCTTCGGTAAAAAAGCCCCGCAGATCCTTAAAGGTTGTTTTGGCCTTGCCGCCCTCCACGTGGGCTGTTTTTTCACGGGGGACGCGGTCGTATCCCCTGAGGTTGAGTTTGTTTTTATCGAATGAAACATAGTCCCTTCGGGTTCGGCCGAGAACAAGGCTGTGGCCGGGATGCACATACCGGTGAATGGAGATGGCTCCCTCCTTTCCCATGGCAATGGCGTCAATGGCAAAGCTGGGCCCGGTCAGGGCATCGCCGCCGACAAAGACGTCGGGTTCACCGGTCTGGAATGTCAGGTCATCCGCTTTGACGGTCTGGTTGGGATTGAGTTCAATGTTGCTGCCCGCGATGAGGTTGCCCCAGTCCATGGACTGGCCCACGGAAACAAGGACGTGATCCGCGTGAACCACCATGGTTTCGTTTTCATCGTAAACCGGACTGAACCGCCCGTTTTCATCATAAACGGAAACACACTTCCTGAATTCAACCCCTTTGACCCGGCCGTTTTCGACCATGATGCGCTTGGGCCCCCAGGAATTGGTGATAACGATGCCTTCGTCCGCCGCTTCATCGATCTCTTCGTCAAGGGCGGGCATCTCCCCGCGGCTTTCAAGGCAGTACATGGCAACGGACGATGCGCCCACCCGTGTGGCGGTCCGGGCAACGTCAATGGCCACATTGCCTCCGCCGATAACGAGGGTCTTTCCGTCGAGTGTGATCTCTTCCCCGAGATTCACCTTTCTAAGGAAGTCCACACCGGTCATGACGCCTTCCGCATCCTCACCGTCAATGCCCAGGTTCCGGCCTGACTGGGCGCCGATGGCCAGGTAGAAGGCCTCAAAACCGTCTTCCCTAAGATCGGAAAGGGTGACGTCTTTGCCCACATCGATGCCGGTTTTAAATTCAACCCCCATTTCTTTCAGGATATCGATCTCGGCATACACCACCTCTTTTTCCAGGCGGTAGGATGGAATTCCAAGCGTCAGCATGCCGCCCAGGGCTTTTTCCCGCTCAAAAACCGTCACCTTGTAGCCGTCCACGGCCAGATAATAGGCACAGGAAAGTCCGGCCGGACCGGCTCCGACAATGGCGATTTTTTTGCCGTAATCGTTTTTCTTTTTCGGAATGAAACGGGTTTCGGCGTCCAGGTCTTTCTGGGCAATGAATTTCTTGATGTCATCGATGGCGATGGGATCGTCCAGGTCGCCCCGGGTACAGGCGGATTCACATTTGCGGGGACAGATACGGCCACATACGGCCGGGAACGGATTTTCGTTCTTGATCAGTTCGAGAGCTTCCGTGTAGCGGCCCTGGGACGCCAGTTTCAGGTACCCCTGGATACCGATGTGGGCGGGGCATTCCGCCTTGCAGGGGCTGGTGCCGGACGCCTCGACCACGGCGCGGTTGGTGCGGTAATCCACATTCCAGTGTTCTTCCGTCCATTCGGTATTGTGGGGAAGATCCCGTTTTTTCGGTTTCAGGGTGCCGCCGCACACCTTCTGTCCCAGGGTCAAAGCGTTGGTGGGACAGGTTTCAACACACTCACCGCAGGCCACACATTTATCCACGTCTACCTTGGCCTGATAGTTGGACGCGCTGAAATCGGTATTGCGGTACATGGCGGCGTTCCGCACCGCAAAACACCCGCATCCGCAGCAGTTGCAGATGGCGTGTGTATGGCCGGGGCCTTCAACGTTGGGTATGCTGTGCATGAGACCGTTGTCTTCGGCTCTCCGGATGATCTCAAAGGCCTCGTCCTTGGTGATTTGGCGGCCTTTTCCCGACCGGATGTAATACTCGGCCGCATAATTCAGCTGGATGCACATATCCTCTTTCAGGTGTCCGCAGCCTTCTCCCATGACTTCGCGGGCCGTCCTGCAGGAGCAGTCCGAAACGGATATCCAGGTCGCCGAGTTGATGTAGCCCGAGATCTCTTCGTAAGAGGCTTTTCGGCTCCCCCCGTCAAGGGCTCTTTCAATGGGAATGGTCCGCATGGTGCCGGTCCCCACGGGAAAATTTCCGTTGACAAGGGGGGCCATCTTCTTGCCGTAGGCATCGAAGGCATAACCGATCTGCGGATATTTTTTATAGTTTTCCCTGTTGTTGACCACCATTTCCATGTGGCCGGGAACCCACAGTTCCAGCCAGTACTTGTTGACCCCGTCTTCTTCATTGTACATGGCCGCCCCTGCATCGCCGCATTGCAGCAGAAGCTGTTCGGTCTCTTCAACGGATCTTCCGAGCATGGGGGCCACCTCTTCGGCACTCCGGGGGGTTCGGAATTTCAGGCACAAAGCCGCATCCGCCATGTCATCGGTCACAACACATTCAAGCAGCTTGTATTCCGGGTCATCCGGTGTGATTTCATTCGCCGCCCCTCGCTTCACCCTGCTGATTTTGTTACATAAATCGATAACTTTTTCTTTGACTTCCGGCATCTTGACCCGCTCCTTTGAAGATCATTAGAATTCGCATAATCCGTGCGATTTAGCTTGCAAATAACAAGCTAATTCATTACAAAAACACCTTGTTTTTTGCAAGTAGATTTTATGGCCTTTTTTGATTTAAAATGTCAGGATAGTTCTGATACAGACGAGTCCATCTTTTTTGGACCAATATCAAAAAATATTTTAAGATAGCCGCCAATGAACCAAGCGAGGTTCAGCGAGGGATACCCGATGAAAAAATTAAACAAACCCGCAGATCCACGAGTCTGCTCCGTGGGGCGTTCCATGGAAATACTCGGAGACCGCTGGATTATCTTCATCATCCGGGAAGCGTTTTTCGGAGTTACATACTATGACGTGTTTCTTTCAAATCTGGGTATCGCCACCAACGTATTGACGGACAGGCTTAAATGGCTGGTCGAGAACGACATCTTTGAAACGCAGAAAGATAAAAAAGATGCCCGCCGGAAAAAGTATCTGCTCACTGAAAAAGGCCGGGATCTGTTTCCCGTCATTCTTGCCTTTATCAAGTGGGGAGACCGGTGGCTGGCCGATGAGTCAGGCCCGCCGCTGATCCTGACCCACACCCCATGCGGGCACACCCTCACGCCGGTCATGTGTTGCGACCACTGCCGGGAAACCGTTGAACTGAATGAGGTTACCGCTGAAGAGGTCTGGCGGAAGAATCAAACGTAAGGGCCTTGACAATATCCTCCCTGACCGTCTCCCAAAAAGCCGGGAGGGCCGATGAAACCATAATCAGGCGGGCATGGATTCCGGGTTTTGTGCTTTGCTCCATTATTCGTTTGTCAAACTTTTCAAAAGTTTGGCCCCCGGCAGGGCCGCCGGAGGCCAGGAGATTCCTTAACGAACACCAAAACAAACCATCACATCGCGGCTTCGAGGGCCGCGATGCGGGATTCGATGGGCGGGTGGCTGCTGAACAGCATGGACATTTTGCCTCCGGCGATTCCGCTGGCGGCCATGTCTTTGGGCAGTTCGCCGGGCCGCATGGAACCCAGGACTTTCAGGGCGTCGATCATCGGGCGTTTGTCTCCCATCAGCGTTGCCGCGCCGGTGTCCGCCCGGTATTCCCTCTGCCGTGAAAAGTACAGCACCACGATGCTGGCCAGGATTCCGAACAGGATTTCAAAAACGATACTGATGACAAAGTACCCGATGCCCGGACCGGTGGATTCCTCTTCGTCGCTGCGCAGGAAACCGTCCACCACATAGGCGGCGGCCCGTGAGAGGAACACCACGAAGGTGTTGACCACGCCCTGGATCAGGGTCAGGGTGACCATGTCTCCGTTGGCGATGTGGGCCACCTCGTGGGCCAGCACGGCTTCCACCTGACGCCGGTTCATGCTTTGGAGCAGGCCCGTGGACACGGCCACCAGGGAGTTGGACCGGCTGGGGCCCGTGGCAAAGGCGTTGGGCGCGCCTTCATATATGGCGACTTCCGGCATGGGCAGTCTGGCCCTGGTGGCAAGCTCCGCCACCGTGTCCAGCAGCCAGGCTTCGTCCTGGTTTTCCGGGCGTGTGATCACCTGGGCTCCGGTGCTCCATTTGGCCAGGGTTTTCGACATCAGGAGCGATATGAACGACCCGCCGAAACCGATCAGGGCGGCAAAGGCCAGGAGCATTCCCAGGTTAAGGCCGTTTTGCGTCAGGAAACGGTCCACGCCCAGGATGCGGGCGCTGAACGACAGGACAAGGACAATGGCGAGGTTGGTGATCAAAAATAAGGCAACACGTTTCATGGCTTCCTCCTTTATCAGATGATTTGTGTTGAAAAAAAATAATACCGGCGTCATACTTTCGTCAAATAGATAATTTGGCATGGTTTCTTAGACATAATCGAAGGATATGGATCGATGGAATGGGTGAATTATCAGCATCTGCTTTATTTCTATATGGTTGCCAAAGAAGGAAGCATGGCCCGGGCCTGTTCGCTGTTGCGTCTGGCCCAGTCCACGGTGAGCAAACAGATCAAACAGCTTGAAAGCGTTTTAGGGCACGACCTGTTCGTCAAGTCGGGTCGGCGGCTTGTGCTGACCGACAGCGGCCGGATCGCCTATCGCTACGCGGAGGAGATTTTCGGGCTGGGCCGTGAGATGATGGACACGTTCAAGGACCGCCCCATCGGCAAGCCTTTACGGATCACCGTGGGAATCGCGGATGTGGTGCCCAAGCTGATGGCCGAAAGGGTCCTGGTGCCGCTTCTGTCCCAGCCGGTGCCTGTCCATGTGATCTGCCGGGAGGGCAAGCCCGACCAGCTCCTTGTGGGGCTGGCCATGCACGAGCTGGACGTGGTGTTGATGGACGCCCCGTCCAACACCCACGTTAAGATCAAGTCGTTCAGCCATCTTCTGGGGGAATCCACGGTTTCTTTTTTCGGAAGTTCAGCCCTGGCCGAAAGATACCGCCCGGATTTTCCCTCGTCGCTTCACGGAGCGCCGGTGCTTCTGCCCACCAACAACACCGTGTTGCGCAGGTCCCTGGAGCAGTGGTTCGACCAGGAGGGAATACGGCCAGCCGTGGTGGGGGAATTCGAGGACAGCGCCCTTTTGAGCGCCTTCGGCAGCCGGGGCGTGGGACTTTTTCCCGCCGCCACCAAGATCTCGGAGGAGGTCATGGGTCAGTACCGGGTCGAGTCTGTGGGGGTGGCCGCCGGGGTGCGCGAGCGCCTGTACGCCGTGACCGTGGACCGGAAGATCAAGCACCCGGCGGTGGTGGCCATGTGCGAATCGGCCTAAATCGGTATCGCTATCGGTATCGGGTTCGGTATCGCTATCGAAAAGTTCCGACCATCGATAGCGAACCCGATCCCGATGATCCAGGCGGGCATCCTCTTTACATGCCGGATTCTTTGCTATAAATACAAACCGCGTCATCATTAATAGAACCAAAAAAAGGGGGAAATCCATGAGCGTTTATGTGGCCACACATCCGCTGATCCGGCACAAACTGGGCCTGATGCGGAAAAAAAGCATCTCAACCAAAGACTTCAGGGATCTGGCCGCGGAAGTGGCCCGACTTTTGACCTATGAAGCCACCAAGGATATCGAGACGGAAAAACGGACCGTGGAAGGCTGGGCCGGACCGGTGGAGGTGGAACGGATCAAAGGCAAGAAAATCACCATCGTGCCCATTCTCCGGGCCGGTCTGGGCATGATGAACGGGGTGATCGACCTGATCCCTTCGGCCAAGGTCAGCGTGATCGGGCTTTACCGGAACGAGGAAACCCTGGAACCTGTGGCGTATTACGAAAAAATGACCAGCGACATGGACCAGCGCATGGCCCTGATCCTGGACCCCATGCTGGCCACCGGCGGAACCCTTATCGCCACGGTGGATATGATCAAAAAAGCGGGCTGCACCCAGATCCGCGGCCTGTTTCTCGTGGCGGCCCCCGAAGGGATCAAACGCCTGGAAGCGGCCCACCCCGATGTGGACATTTACGTGGCCGCCGTGGATGAACGATTGAACGATTCGGGCTACATTCTTCCGGGCCTGGGCGATGCCGGGGACAAGATCTTCGGAACAAAATAATGTGAATTCAAAATAATCAGGGAGATAAAACCCGCCATGGCTGATTGTCCAACCCATCCAACCGAATACAATTTCCGCATGAACGACGCCCTCATGGGAGGGCAGATGCTGTTCGTGGCCTTTGGGGCGCTGGTTCTCGTGCCGATCCTCACGGGCCTCGATCCCAATGTGGCCCTTTTCACCGCCGGGCTCGGCACCCTGGTTTTCCAGGTGATCACCAAAGGAAAGGTGCCGGTTTTCCTGGCGTCGTCCTTTGCCTTTATCGCACCGATCCAGCACGGCGTGGCGACCTGGGGGATTCCGGGAACCCTCTGCGGGCTGGTCGCCGCAGGGTTTCTCTACGTGGCGCTCAGTGCTTTCATCAAATGGCAGGGACCCAGTGTTCTCCACCGGCTTCTTCCGCCGGTGGTCACCGGACCTGTGATCATGGTCATCGGTCTTGTGCTGGCTCCGGTGGCTGTGGGCATGGCCACAGGAACCATCGGAGACGGGCGGATTGTGGGCCGGGCCGCCCTGATTCTTTCCATGGTGTCTCTTGCCACCACCGTGGCGGTGGCGGTTTTCGGCAAAGGCATGATCCGCCTGCTGCCCATCCTGATCGGAATCGCCGTGGGTTACGTTGTGGCCATGGTCATGGGACTGGTGGATTTCACTCCGGTGACCCGCGCGGCCTGGTTCAGCCTGCCCCGGTTCACCCTGCCGTCATGGAACCTGGACGCCATGGTCTATATCCTGCCCGTGGCCATCGCTCCGGCCATCGAGCATTTCGGTGACGTGCTGGCCATCGGTTCCGTGACCGGCAAAGATTATGTGGACGATCCGGGGATTCACCGGACCCTCATGGGAGACGGGATCGCCACGTCCGTGGCGTCATGCCTGGGCGGCCCGCCCAACACCACCTATTCGGAAGTGACCGGCGCCGTAACCCTGACCGGCTCTTTTAATCCGGCCATCATGACCTGGGCCGCCATCTGCGCCATCGTCCTGGCCTTTGTGGGGAAAATCGGAGCCCTGCTCCAGACCATTCCCTCACCGGTCATGGGCGGGATCATGATCCTTCTTTTCGGCATGATCACGGCGGTTGGCCTGAACACCCTGGCCCGATCCAAAACCGATCTCACCGAAGCCCGGAACCTCGTCATCGTGTCCCTGATTCTGGTCTGCGGCATCGGCGGCATGAAGTTTTCCGCGGGAAGTTTTTCCATTGAAAAAATCGGCCTGGCCGGTCTGCTGGGGCTGACCCTGAACCTGATTCTTCCCAAAACAAGGAAGGATGCCTGACAGGTTTTTTGTTGGTTTTTTTGGCGGGAAACACATTGATAAAGGATAACGGCCGCCGGGCGCGGGTTTGCCCGGCGGTTTCCACGGCCTTTTTGCATGGTCAAAAAGGCCGATGACGTCGCTTAAGGCTACTTGAAGGAGCGTGCAAACAGGTCTTCGATGGCTTTTTTGCCTTCGGGGGAAAGGTCCCTGGTGCCGGTTCCGCAGAATGTGTCATGGGAAATCACGGGCACATCTTCTTTCCAGTCGTTACCGATCCAGCTGAACCAGGTGTTTTTTGTCTGGTCGAACACGCTGACCGGCCTGTTGAAGAATTTGGCAAGTTCCACACCCCAGCCCGTTCCGCCTTTCACGGTCTTGTCTTCCTGGATCCAGCCCACGGCAAACACCTGCAACCCCTTGTTCACCATATGGAAAATCACCTGGAAAACCTTGCGGATTTTGTCGGTCTGGGCGTATCTGCGGCCCATCCGTTTGGAAACGATTTCCATGCTGATATCGCCGAGTTTGAGTTCGTTGTCGGTGAGGAGCAGGACATTTTTCTCACGGTCCAGTTCGTGGCCGTGAAATGAAATCGTAGTTTCCTTGACGCCGTACTTTTCAGCGTTTTCACCGAACGTTTTTTCAGCGCCTTTCAATCCGCCACTGAAAAAACTGAAATCTGATGCTTTTTTCATAAATCCTCCGATCGTGCTTTCTTTAAAAATTTGAGAACAAGCGCAGGTATCTATATGAAACCGGTCCAATAAGCAAACAAAAACATGATGTCATTTTCAAAAAGGTTCCTGTGGAATCAAACGGTGTGCATGATCTGTCAATCATAGAGATCGAGTCGGCAAGTGTCAAACGATAGTTGACAAAGGGTCTTCACCGGTAACGGGCGGGGTCTGGAAGAGGGGCATGTGAACGGACGGGATGACCGGCCAGGGGGGGGATTTTTCGGGCAGGGCTTTTCACATGTATGTTTTGCATCGATTTTGTCATGTTGATCCACAGCTCCCAACCCTGTCATTCCGGGCGGTCTTCACCATGACGGTGCATTTGAAACATCTTCGGATTCAGCAAAACCATAGGCACGAATTCCGAAGCCGACCTGGAATCCACTCCGGCATGTGTATCTGTTCCCAAATATTCATGCCTTCCTCTCCTTGTGATCGGTATCGGGTTCGATATTCAAAACGTTCGATAGCGATAGCGATGATTAAGAACCATGCCAATGTTACATGCGTTTGTCCGGGGAAACGACTTGACGGCCCAATCGTCTATGGCGTACCATCCGTACAACACGCATTTTAATGAATCAGGATGTTGAAACGTTATGAGCCGTTATGTGATCGAAGATCTTTTTGTGGATGTGCCGGGCGGTGAGGTTTATGTCAAACAATGGATTCCGGATAACGCCCGCCATCGGACGCCTGTGATCCTGCTGCACGACTCGCTGGGCAGCACGGACCTGTGGCGTGATTTCCCCGAAAAACTGGCCTTTCACCTTTCCCGGCCTGTGGCCGCTTATGACCGCCTGGGATTCGGGAAATCGTCGGCCCGTGAAGGAACCCCGTCGTACGGTTTTATGGAGGAAGAGGCGGAACTGTTTTTCCCTCATGTGAAAAAGGCCCTGGGCCTTGGCCCGTTCGTGCTGTTCGGACACAGCGCGGGTGGGGGCATGTCGGTGGCCATCGCGTCCCGGGATCGGGATTGCGCCGCCGTGGTGACCCAGGCGGCCCAGGCGTTCATCGAGGAGATGACCGTGGCCGGAATCAGGAAAACCGAGGCGGAGTTCGAAAAGCCAGGCCAGATCAAGCGCCTGGAACGCTGGCACGGCGACAAAGCGATGTGGGTTTTGAGGGCCTGGATAGACCGCTGGGCCGCCGAGGATTTCTCGTCCTGGAGTCTTGAACCCTACATCGGCAAGGTTCACTGCCCTGTGCTGGCCGTTCACGGCGTCCACGATTTCTACGGGTCCACCGCCTATGCCGTTTATATCGCAGAGCATATCGGAAAAGCTTCTGAGCTGGCCATTCTTGAGGATTGCGGTCACAATCCCCACCGGGACAATCCCGACGCGGTCATGGAACGGGTCAGGATGTTTCTTGAGACGCACCGGGTGGGGTGACCCATGCTCAGAGCGTTGCCAGAAGGTCTTTGTACTCCGGATGCTTTTGAATGTACCCGGCCACGTAGGAACACCGGGCCACGACTTTTCCTTTCTGGGCGGTCACATGGCGCAGGGCCGCTTCCACCAGCTGGCCGGCCACGCCCTGGCCCCGCATGGAGTCGGGAACGAGGGTGTGATGAAAATTCCAGATGTCTCCGGCTTTTTCGTATTCGCAGACTGCCAGATCGCCACCTGCCCGGTATTCGAAGCGTTTTTCCTCGGGTGCATGGATGATGTCGAGAGTCATGGGCCTCCTTCCGATTTTTATTGTTATTATGGGGGTTCCAGTCGTGTGGGACTGTACTACGAACCGTCCTTTCATGAAAACGAAAAATCCACGGGCAACAAAACATGTGACCTGGGCCTGTCCGGATGGTATAGTGCCATGACTTTTTTCAAGACCTTAACCTTATCTGAGGAACGGAATATGCCCATGTCCAGAGTGAAACACATCGTGATGTACAGCCTGGGACGGCTGGTGATCTTTATGTTCGACATGATTCTTCTAAGCTGCCGCATCGAGGTCCGCGGGCTCGAAGACGCCGGACCCTACATGAAACGCAGCCCCTATCTCCTGGCCAGCTGGCACGGGCGGCTGATCGTGTACTTCATGGGGCCGAGGAAGGGAAAGCCCGCGGCCATGGCCAGCCGGTCCCGGGACGGCTACCTGGCGTCACTTCTCCAGGAAACAGGCGGTTACCGGGTGTTCCGGGGTTCGAGCCGAAAAGGGGGGAAAGAGGCCCTGGCCCAGATGGAACAGTACATGCGGGACGAAAAACGCAGCGGCATGCTGTCCGTGGACGGCCCCACCGGCCCCCGCCACGTGGTGAAGCCCGGAGCAGCCAAACTGGCCGCCGCCCTCCGCTATCCGATCATTCCCATGAGTTTTTCCGCCAGACGCCATAAGACCATGCGGAGCTGGGACCGCCTGATGCTCCCTTTTCCCTTCACCCGATGCGTGCTGATCTACGGAAAGCCCGTGTTCGTTCCCTTCAACCCCACAGCCGAAGATCTGGCCAACGTGACGCAAAAACTCCAGGATGAACTGATCCGGATCACGGAGCAGGCGGATTGTTTCCAATGAGCCGGTTGACAAATAAAGGCGTGGCAGGTTAATAAAAGAACACCGTTTCCATTCATCAGATCAAAAACAACGATTTCACACCTGAAATAATAGGAGTGTGTCATGGAAAATTCTTCAGAAATCAAACAAGAAAAGAAAACATGGGAAACCCCGGATGTGGAGACCATCGAGATCGAGGACGGCACCCAGGCTGGGGGGGCGGGCCAGTTGACGGGGGAGCTTATTCATAATTCTTCAGACTGATTTGTATGATGACTTCAGGTGCATGCCCATGGAACCATCGCCATATCTCAACGGAACATGGGATTTTCATGCCAGATCCTTAGCCTTTTCATCCGGTTTTCCAACGCGTCATGAAACCAGGGATTATCTGTTGTTCGTCAATCTTCGGCTGGACAACCGGGAGACTCTGGTAAAAGCCCTTGACCGGGAACGGTTGAGCCCGTCTGCATGTGACGCCGAGCTGCTTTTCAGACTGATCGAATCCCAGGGCATTGGGACGCTGTCCCGGGTACGGGGCGCCTGCGCCGGGGTGCTTTTTGACAGGCGAACCGGCGATGTGACTCTGTTCCGCGACCCCATGGGCGAACGCCCGCTTTTCTACAGTATCCTAAAGTCCAGTGTGGCCTTTGCGTCGTCCCTTTCCCTCCTTTTCCAGCAGCCCGGCATTCCCAGAACAGCGAATCTTACGACCCTGGCCGACTTCGCGTTTTACAACTTCACCTCAAGGGAAAACACCCCGTTCAAAGAGGTTTTCCGGGTCCCTCCAGGTTGTCTGGTTTCCATCAATCCTGACGGATGTAAAACGATCCGTCCATTCCACCGCTGGGAAGATTGCAAAACCATACATCTGCCCTCACGGCGCGATTATGCCGAGGCCCTGAGGGAGAAGCTGGACACAGCCGTGTCACGGCGGATACGGGACGTCCAGAAGGTAGGGAGTCATCTCAGCAGCGGACTGGACAGCGGTTCCGTGGCCTGCATCGCGGCCAGCCTTCTAAAAACCAGGGGAAAAGAGCTTCAGGCCTTCACCTGGGTTCCGGCGGCAGACAGACCCATGGACCTCACTCCCGGCCGCTACGGCGATGAAAGCCCCCTGGCGGCGGATATCGCCCGGATGAGCGGCAACATCCGCATGCACCTGGTCACGTCCGAATATAGGCTGCACAGCACGGATATCGATGACCGTTCATTTTTTATGGCCGCGCCGGATTTTCTCCGCATGAGCGAGTGGTACGAAAGTATCATGCAAAGGGCTGGCCGAATGGGCCTTGAAGTGATGCTGAGCGGTTTCAGGGGAAATTTTTCGTTCAGCTTCAACGGGGCGGTTTCCCTGACAAAACTGGTCGGACAGCGCAATTACAGAAGGCTTTTCAGTCAACTGATCTCATCCTTTGAGTTCAGGTCCGAGCCTTTTATCAAAAGGCTGGCGGCACGAATCGGGCAACGCGCCAGAAAAGCCCAGGGGCTGGGTGCAGCCACGCCTCTTTCCAAACCTGATTGGTCGGATTTCACTGTGGCGAACCTCGACAGCAACCATGGCCGGGAGGCGGAGGGCCGTGCCAGGGCCGCCATGGTCCTTGATTTTTTTGAAAGCAGGGAGACGGACTATTTTTATTTGCGGAGTCAGGCCACGGTGTCCGAGTCCTGGTGGACGGACTACTGGTTTCATCTGGAAAGCCGGTACAAGGTGGTGATGCGGGACCCCACGGCGGATCAGGATCTTCTGGAATTCTGCCTGGGCGTGCCGGAAGCTTGTTTCGCCCATCGGAACCTCGCCAGACGGGCCGTCCGGGATCTTCTTCCAGATAAGGTAATCCGTAATCCGGAGCGGGGGCTTCAGAACGGAGACTGGCGGACTCTTTTCACACAGTCACTGCCGTCCATGCTGGAGGAAGTTGCATTGCTTGAAAAATCCGAACTGGCCGTGGAAATGCTGGATGTGAAGAAGCTGAAGACCCTGCTGGAAAAATGGCCGTCATCCGGGATGATGACGGAAAGTCTCATGACCACATACGCATTTGCCGTGTTCAAGGGACTTCAGATGGGGAAATATCTGAGATGGATGGAGAGATTCTGTGGATAGCGAATTAACGGACCGAGCCGGACTCTACCTGGACCTGCTGAAAAAGGTCCTGATCAACGAGGTGGATCTGGAAAACAAACTGAGGGCCGAATACATCCAGGAATGCCTGACCCAAAACAGGGAGCCCGACCTGGTGACAGCCCGGGACATCCGCATCAGGCGGGCCGAACGGTACGAACAGCTTCAAAACGAACAGCGGGAAGGCCGGTACAGGTTGAAGTCCGATTCTCCGTATTACCCCTTCACCCTGATTGGTAAGGCCCGGCTGGACAATATCCAGGCATGCCTGGACATCATCCGCCTGGACAGCATCCCGGGCGACTGCATCGAGACGGGGGTGTGGCGGGGCGGGGCGACTCTGTTCATGCGGGCCTATCTCAAGGCCTATGGGATGACGGACCGCACGGTGTGGCTGGCGGATTCGTTTGAAGGACTTCCAAAGCCCGGGCATGTCCTTGAGAAAGACTATGATTTCTACACCTACGATGTCCTTTCCGTGGGCCAGGATCTGGTGAGGATGAACTTCGAACTGTTCGGGCTGATGGACGGGCAGGTGCGGTTTTTGCCCGGTTGGTTCAAGGACACCCTGCCATCCGCGCCCATCGAAAAACTGGCCCTGATGCGCCTGGATGGCGATATGTTTGAATCCACCCTTGACAGTCTGACCTCCCTTTACCCCAGACTTTCACCGGGGGGGTATGTCATCGTGGACGATTACGGTGTGCTGGACTGCTGCCGTCACGCAGTTCATGCCTACCGAGTCAGGCACCGGATCACATGCCCCCTGGAACGGATCGACCATACCGGGGTTTTCTGGCGGAAGGAGATGTCCTGAGGCGATGGGTGAAAAGGTTTTTCAGGGATACGACTTCCGGATCGCCTCGCTTCACGTGCGTTCTTTCATGCCGTTGCCGGCCCTTCCGGCTTGTTTCGATGAACCGGATGTCCTGATTCGCCGGGGCAGTGTACCGGATCGTCTGGATAACCCCATCGCGGCTGCTGACTGGTGGCAGATTGGAAGGGATCAGTCCCTGCTGGTCCTCTGGGAGGGGCGTTTCAGGATACTGCTCAAGGAGGGAAGCCATATCGTGGTGAATGCGGACAGCGGGATGCCGGACGAGGGCGTTTTGAGCTTTCTGATGGGGCCTGTTTTTTCCGCCATTCTGATTTTCAGGGCCCGGCTGGTTTTTCATGGGTCCGCCATTGCCTTCGGCCGCCGCTGCGTCCTTTTCATCGGCGAGCGGGGGGCGGGGAAATCCACCATGGCCGGGTATTTCAGGCTGAAAGGGTATCCCAATTTGGGTGACGATCTCTGCACCATCGGCTGGGACAAGGACAGCCCCCTGGTTGAGCCTGTATTCCCCTGGGTCAAGCTGAGGGAAGACACCGCCCGGTTTTTCCGTTCCGGCCTTGGGGAGGCCACCCTGGCCAGTCACGGCCTGGACCGTTTCACCCTCAAACCGGACAGCGATCTTGATCCAAGCCCGAGGCGGCTGGCCGGGATTTACCTGCTTGAACGGAACGGAGAGCTTAACGGTCAGGATCTGGCCACATCTTTGCCCAGGAGCCTGAGTTTTTCATGGCTTTACCGGAATCTTTACGGGACCCCTCTTGCACGGCATCTGGGCGTGTTTCCCAGGCTGGTCGAGCAGATGACGCTCGTGAGCAACATTCCCATATACCCATGCCCCAGGGTCTCCGGTCTTGACCAGGTGGAACACCAGGTGGACTTCATCATCGAGAAGATGAGGGCCGGAGACGTCTGATATGGCTGGAACCTGTGAAACGACATCGTCAGGGCCCAAAGCCCTGTATCTGGAGATCACCGACCGGTGCAACATGGCCTGTCCCATGTGCATCACCCGCCATCACCGGGCGGATGAACTCCAGAAAAACACCCTTGACCTGGAGCAGATCAGGGATCGCATTCTTGGGCCGGGCCGTGACCTGGGCCTGAAAACCCTGGTGGTCAGCGGGGGGGAACCCCTGATGAGCCCCCTTTTTCAGGACACCCTCAGAACGGCAAAACGCATGGGATACCGGCTTTATCTGGCGACCAACCTGTATCGGGTTGAACCCGGCCTCCTGGAATGGCTGGTCCGGGAAATGGACTCACCCACACACACCCTCCAGTTTTCCTTTGATTCCATGGACCCTTTCCAGATGAACAGGATACGGGGCGGAAATGTTTACGACCAGGTTCTTTCAAACGTTCGAAAACTCATGGATCTCCGCCGGAGTATGGGCAGTGGGTTGAGGTTTGCCGCAAGTCTGGTCATGCAGCCTGATAACATGGACACAGTCTGCGCCACGGTGCTGTTTCTCCTTAAAGGCCTTCCCGTTGAGCAGGTGTATGTCCAGCAGCGGCATTCGTACACGGATGTGGACCTCGACAACTATACGACGCAACCTTTTTTCAGGTACCGGGGCGATGACCTGGAACGGGCCGTACAGACCGCCACACGCCTGTTCCGTATGGCCGAGGCCGATCCCCGGATCATTCCCGCCAGTGGGGATCTCACGGACTGGCTTGCCTTCTTTACCGATCCCACCAGGATTCAAAAAAAATGCACCAGTTCGAAACTTCTTTTTATTGACCCCTACGGACGCTTCCGGGGATGCCTGCACGGCAGGGTCCTCGGGAGCGTTTTGAACACGGGAATGGATGAATTTCTTCAATCACAATCCTATCTCAATCATCTGAAACTGCAGGAAAGCTGCCGGATATGCACCCACTCGGGCTCTTGAGGGAAAACCCATGATACAGACGATGCCCAGACGAACCCCCGTTTATCTTTGTACCTTTACCACCCATGGTTATCTTCCCCTGGCCCTGGGCATGATTCAGGCCTACATGGCTTCGTACAAGGGAGGGGTTCTTTTAGACCGGATCGAGTTCATTCCCTTGTACAACGAAGAGCCGGATCGGATTCTCGAGATGGCGGGAAATAAAGGAAAAGGCATCTGGCTTTTTTCCCATTACGACTGGAGCACGAATCAGTGCCTGGCGGTATCGGAACGGGTGAAACAGGCCGACCCCAGCCATGTCACCATCCATGGAGGGCCCAGCGTCCCCAGGTATCCCGGGGCCTGCCGTTCGTTTCTGGAAAAACACCCCCATGCGGATATCGCGGTCAAGGGGGAGGGGGAGCGAACGGCGGCCGAGCTGGTGGAGCATATCCTGGGCCAGGATAAGGACGGGAAAAGCTGGCTGGAGGGGCTGGAATCTCTCAAAGGGATATCATGGCTCCAAGAGGACGGCGTCTGGTGCACCACGCCGGATCAGGACCGGATCACGAATCTTGCGGACATTCCGTCTCCATATCTTACCGGCTGTTTCGATGCCCTTGTGGAAAAGGACGGAAAACGTTGGTATGCGGCCATGCTGATGACCAACCGTGGCTGCCCCTACTCCTGTGCTTACTGCGACTGGGGCGGGGCCACCCATCGGAAAGTCGTGTTGTTTGATTTGGAACGCGTGAAAGCGGAAATCCGCTGGATCGCGGAACGGAAGATGTCACTGCTGATGATTACCGACGCGAACCTGGGCATGTTCGCCCGGGATGTGGATATTGCGGCTTGTATCGCCAAGGCGAAAGAGACATGGGGGTATCCCGAGGAGGTCATTCTGAACTATAACAAGACCAACCTCGACCATGTAGGAAGAATTCAGAAAACTTTCATTGACGCGGATATCAACTGCCCCTTTGTGATAGCCGTTCAGACTCGGTCGGAAACCACGCTTGAGGCCGTCAACCGGACCGGGATCCGGTCCGACTATTACGATGGGTTTCTTGCCATCGCACGGGAGGAGAATATTCCGCTGACCGCCGATCTGATTCTTGGCCTGCCCGGATCGACCTTGGACAGCTTCAAGGAGGACATCCAGTTCTATTATGACCGCGCCATCCGCGTAAATGCCTACCAGGCCCGGTTGGTGATGAACAGTCCCATGGCGGAACCGGCCTACGTGGAAAAGCACAAGATCAGAACAAATGGCGGTGGCCTTCTGATCTCCTGTGCCAGTTATCCGGAAAAGGATTACGGGACCATGGTTTCTTTGTATACCTTGTTCAGGCTTTTCGAAGGGCATGGGATTCTCAGGTACTATCTGAGGTTTCTCCAGTGGGATTACGGCATTCGATGCACGGATTTTCTCCACCGGCTCGTGGACGGCTTTGCAGGGGAGGGGAAAAAAAACTTTCCGTTTTTGTCCATGCTTTTTCAGAGATGTGACCAGAGACGGCTGGTCTGTAATTTCATCAGCCAGAACCGGCCTTTGTTTTTTAGTGAGATATTAAGATTTACGAAAGATGCTTTCGGGCTGGATACCTCGGGCTCGGATTTTGAAACGGTGGTGGCCGTCAACAAGGCCGTGATTCCGGATCCCAGGGGCAGGTACCCCCTTCAGATCGACATCCCTCATGATTTTATCGTCTATCATCGTGAATGGTCGGAGGCGGACGCATGCTCCGGAAAACGTCTGACCGCCTGCCCTCCCGGAACCTTCGAGGTGTCCGATCCCCACGGACTGGCCGGACGTATCGGATTTATGGATCGCTGGCGTCACTATGGCCCGCCTCAGGAAATTTTTTTCGAACTGGAATCCGCTTTGATGCGCAGCCGGGTTTCCCCCAAGTGGAAAGAACCGGCCGTGCGTTTGACCTGATAAAATAAGAAGGCCTGGCCCTCCCTGGGGAGGGGATGGGTGCCGGGATCATGTCCTGGCCACGGCCTGCCTCATGAAAGCGGTCATCTCCTCGATGAACGCCGGGTGATCGAAAATTAGGTGGGCGTTACGGATGATTTTTTCACGTGTTTGAAAGCGAAGCGTCTCGTCGTTGGCAAACTCCACGGCCATGTCCACATAATCCTCCCAGGTTTCGGCGATACATTCATCCACACCCATACGGGAGAGGCAAGCCCCTGTCACCCGGCCCCTCTGGAATGGCCCCGGCCAGGTCACCACGATATTCCCGTTGGACAGGAGATCGAAGCTCGTCCGTCCCCCGCCGAACCAGACGGGGTCCAGATGGACGTCGGCCAAGCGGGTCATGGCCAGGTACTGAATGGGGGGCATGCGGCCGAGCATGAGGATTCTGTCCGCCACATCCGGGTTGGCGGATTTGATCCGGTTTTCCAGCAATCGGCCATGGTTGGGTCCCCCCCATCCGTTGATGAGCACCAGGGTGCCGGTGGGATCCTTTCTTAGGATCTGTCCCAGGAGGGTGTCGAAATCCGGATGGAATTTAAAGGCCTGGTGGCCGCAGCAGTAAATGGCCCCCTTTTCAGGAAGCCTGAAATGATGGCGTTTCGCCGGGGAAGAGAGAAGCTGCGGGGGCTGGTAACAGCAGGGGAAGGTCGACAGTTCCACCAGATGTTCCGAGTAGTGTTCCCGGGCATTTTCGCATTCCATCAACCGGGAGGAGATGTAGTAGTCCACGTGGGGCAGGCCGCTGGTTACGGGATGGCCCCAGCTGGTCATCTGGACCGGAGCCAGCCGGGCGAAGGCCAGCCAGTTGGTCAGGGGATGGACGGTCAGGTCCGGGTAGAACAGAATGTCGAGGTTTTTTTCCGCGATCTGTCGTTGCGCCGTTTCAAGGCTGGATGAGAGCTGGGTGTCATGGTCGGCGCTTTGGATGTACCTTAGGGTGACCTGGTCGGACCCTCCTGAAGGCGCTCGAAAAAGGTGGAGTTCGAACCCCTTGCCCCTCAAGGCCTGGGCGAATCCAAGGAAGAACAGGCCCACGCTGTTGTTCCTCAGGTTGTTCGAGCAGAGGCCGATTCGGATGTTGCCCTCGGGGCGGGGACGGTCTTTCGTGCCATGGGGGGCGGTGAAGGCAAGTGACGGGGCCGCCTTGAGGAGAAGGCCGGCGATGCTTTCCTGGAGTTTTCGGTCATCCCTGCCCTGGTAGGCCAGGTAGAAAGACGGGATATGGAGCATCTCCACAGGACCCCGGAGTTGTTCGCCGGATTGTTCCAGGGTCTTGATTTCCGAAAGCATCCGGCCGCGCAGATCGTCGATCATGGCTGTGGAACCGGGAATCGGCGGAACAAGCAGGGCTTTTTCGATTTTTTCGTCCATACCGCCGTGGTAACGCACGGCATGCTCGAGCAGCTCCCGGGCCTTGCCGAAATCACCCTTTCGGATTTCAAGGCGTGCGAGAAGCCTCAAGGTCATGGCCTCGTGGGGATGGTCCGCCAGCCGTGCTTCAAGCCCATTTTTGGCCTGTTCCCAGGCATGGGCCTGGATCAGCTCCAGCATGTGAAGGTGAAATGGTGTGACGTCCATGGATGTTTTTCCCGGTCGGTGACTGATGTGGCCGAGGGATAACACGAACCGGCACCCGAGTCAATTGTCATGACCCTGTACCGCAGGGCAAACGCATGTATCATCGGCATGGATCTTAACCATCGCTATCGGTATCGGGATCGCTATCGAAATGTTCTGACGATCGATCCCGATCCCGATACCGATAGCGATCCCGATTAACCGGAAACCCTGCCCTGTACCGCCACCCTTTTGCTGTGGACAGCCGGGGCGATTTTTTTTATAGTTTATCACTTTTTTGAGCCGGCCGGCTCTTGAAAGACACGATCGACGTGACATTCGGGGTATTAAAGCAACCCTTTCACCCGCAAAGGAAAATCCATGGACGACAGAACATACAGAGTGTCCGACGATCTGGTGCTCGCTGAAATTGACGAACAGCTGGTTGGCATGTCCATCCAGTCCGGGCATTACCACAACTTCGGCAAAACGGGATCGGATATTCTCACCATGCTGAAAGACGGAGAGTCTCTGGGGACCGTAGTCCGCCGCCTGACATCGGAATACGACGTCACGGAGGAAACCTGCCGCGAGGAGATCCTTCGGTTTATCGACAAGCTGGTGTCGTTGAAGATCGTTGAGCCCGTGACTTGAGGGCTGACTAAACCCTTCTTTTTTATACCCGCCATAAACCCTCCCATTCAAAGAAGGCCCGCAAATAAAAAAACTGTTGACCGGTTCAAACAAATGTTTTAATTCTATGTTTAAAACATTTGTTTAATCTGAAGCGAGGCAACCATGGAACCATCCCAACTTTCCACCAGGGAAAGGATCATCGACGCGGCCACGGATATTTTCGGAACCCACGGGTTCAAGGCCGCCACCATCCGGGCCATCGCCAACCTGGCCGGGGTCAACGTGGCGGCGGTGAACTACTATTTCGGCGACAAGCAGGGGCTTTACGGCGAAGTGATCGAAACCATTTTTTCCAAAGGCTTCAGCCGCTACCCGTCGATTCTGCCGGAACAGCCGGCCACCGTCACCGCGGAGGAACGGCTGTTCCAGTTTGTCCGGGGAACAGTCTACAGGCTGGTCAGTCCGGACGGCTGGGGGGGCATCGCCGGATCGGCGAGACTGGTCGTCAAGGAAATGCTGGAACCCACGGAGGCTTTCAACAAGGTTCTGGACAGGTACATCCGGCCCCACAAGGACGTCCTGGTGGACATTTTGTATGAAATCGTGGGGAGGAAAGTCCCGGAAAAAACCATTCTTCTATGCGCCATGAGCATTCTGGGGCAGTGCGTTTACTACGCCGCCGGCAGGAACATCATTGTCCGGATCGCGCCGGAGAACCTTCCGGAGAAAGGCCAGATCGACGAGATTGTCGCCCACGTCCACCGGTTTTCCCTGGGCGGGCTTGAACAGATCAGACAGGAATACGGAGAGTCCCTATGAACGAGAACGTGAAGAAACGACTGCGGGTGGTGATTCCGGCGGCGCTGATCCTGGCCCTGGCGATCACGGGAATCGTGAAAATCAGAAACGGAAACGACAAGGACCGGATCCGGCTTTCGGGCAACATCGAGGCCACCGAGGCCCGGCTTGGTTTCAGGGTCCAGGGGAGGATCGAGGCGATCCGCGTGGATGAGGGGGACGCGGTGAAAAAAGGGCAGGTTCTGGCCGTGCTCGATGCGGAGGACCAGAAGGCGGCCCTGGCCAAGGCCGAGGCCCAGGCCGCCTACAGCCGTGCCGTGGTCCGGGAGCTTGAAAACGGCAGCAGGCCCGAAGACGTGGAAAAGGCCCGGGCCCGGGTTCAGCAGGCGTCTTATGTGCTGGCCGAACTGAAAAAAGGAACGAGAACCCAGGATGTGGAAAAAGCGAAGGCCGAGGTGGTGCGGTCCGAAGCGGGTCTTGCCAGCGCCGAGGCCCAGCTGGCCCAGGCCCGTTCCGACCGGGACCGGTTCGAGTCTCTTTATAAAGATGAAGGCATCAGCAAACGGGAATACGAGCAGTACCAGACACGATACGACACGGCGGAAAGCCAGAAAAGGGAGGCCCAGGCCCGGGTCAGGACGGCCCGTGAAACCCTGAGCCTTGCCAAGGAAGGTCCGCGCAGCGAAGAGATCCAAAGGGCCGAAGCGGCCCTGAAACAGGCCGACGCGGAATTCGCCCTGGTGAAAAAAGGGCCGAGGCAGGAAACCCTGGATCAGGCCAGATCTCAGCTTAAAGCGGCGGAGGCGTCCCTGGAACAGGCCAGGCTTCAGCTGTCCTACACGGAAATCACGGCCCCCATGGACGGGGTGGTGCTGAGCAAGCCGTCGGAAAACGGGGAATTCGTGAATCCCGGAGCCACGGTCCTTGTCCTGGGTGACCTGGCCAGACCCTGGCTCAGGGCCTACATCAGCGAAACCGATCTGGGCCGCGTGAAACTGGGAGACAAAGTGACGGTGACAACCGACGCCTATCCTGAAAAAACCTATGCCGGTCAGGTGACGTACATCAGCAGCCAGGCCGAATTCACCCCCAAATCGGTGCAGACCTTCGAAGAACGGGTGAAGCTGATGTACCGGGTGAAAATAGGGCTGGAAAACGGGGAAGGAGATCTGAAGCCGGGGATGCCGGCGGATGGAGAAATAAGAAAGAATGAACGTTGAACATCGAACATCCAACGTCCAACATCGAATGGTTTGTCGTTGGAGTCTGAATGGTAAGGATTTGAGTGCTCAGCAGGTGTCCTGAATAATGATGGACGACAGTAAAAGGCAAAATATGACGACACAAAAACCCGCCATATCCGCTCAGAACCTCTGCAAGATCTTCGGGGATCTTAAAGCCGTGGACGGGGTGAGCCTCGATGTGTATCCCGGTGAGATTTTCGGACTGGTGGGGCCGGACGGGGCGGGCAAGACCACCACGCTGCGCATGTTGTCGAGCACCATGGACCCCAGTTCGGGCGGGGCGTTTGTGGCCGGGTTCGACGTGGGAACGGAAGCGGAGAAGGTCAAGGACAACATGGCTTACATGAGCCAGAGGTTCAGTCTGTACCAGGACCTGACCGTGGCAGAGAACATCGCCTTTTACGCAGACCTTTACGGGGTTCCCCGGAAAGGCCGGGAACAGCGGGTGAACGAGCTGTTGAACTTCAGCCACATGGTTCCGTTCAAAAAGAGACGGGCAGGGGCCCTGTCCGGGGGGATGAAACAGAAACTCCAGCTGGTCTGCGCCCTGATTCACACCCCAAAGGTTCTTCTCCTGGACGAACCCACCAACGGCGTGGACCCGGTGAGCCGCCGGGATTTCTGGCGGATTCTTTACCAGCTTCTGAAAAAGGACGTGGCCATCCTGGTGACCACCGCTTATCTGGACGAGGCTGAACGCTGCAACCGGGTGGGTCTTCTCCACCAGGGAAAACTCCTGGCCACGGGAACCCCCACGGACATCAAGGACATGATGGAAGGCGAGGTGGTGGCCATCCAGAGCGGGAAAGACGCTTGGACCATTCAGCGGCTGATCCAAAAAACCATGGACGCGACCAGCGTCAACGTTTTCGGGGACAAGGTTCATGTGGTCTGCGAAAGGGCGGATGAAACGATCCGGGCTGCCGAAAACCTGATCCGGTCCCGGGGGCTTGCCTTTGAAAGCGCGCGGGTGATCCGTCCCACCCTGGAAGACGTGATCGTCAGTGTGCTCGCGAAAACAGCGACGGCCGAAAAGAACGATGACGGAAACTCAGAAGATAAAGAACAGAGCATGGGCCACCTCGACATTGACCGGAACAGCCTGGAAGACGGGGGCAACGCGGTGACGGTCGAGAACCTGACCCGCCGGTTCGGATCTTTCGTGGCCGTGAATTCCCTGTCCTTCGAGGTTCCCAAAGGGGAGATCTTCGGATTCCTGGGGCCTAACGGCGCGGGGAAAAGCACCACGATTCGCATGCTCTGCGGCCTTCTCGAACCTTCGGAAGGCCGTGGCACGGTGGCCGGGTTCGACATCGGCAAAGAACCCGAATCCATCAAACGGCACATCGGCTACATGAGTCAGAAATTTTCACTGTACGAGGATCTCACCGTGAATGAGAACCTCAACTTTTACGCCGGAATTTACGGGATTCCGTCAAAGGACCTGGAAAGCCGGAAAGCCTGGGCCATGGAGATGTCGGGCCTTGGGGGGCACCGGAAAAGCCTGACTTCCGTGCTGAGCGGCGGGGTCCGGCAGCGTCTGGCCCTGGCCTGCGCCCTGATGCACGAGCCGCCCATCCTTTTTCTCGATGAACCCACCAGCGGGGTGGACCCCATCAGCCGGCGGCGGTTCTGGGACCTGATCTACGGCATGGCGGAAAAGGGCGTCACCGTGTTCGTCACCACCCACTACATGGAAGAGGCCGAGTATTGCGACCGGGTGGCCCTGATCTACGGGGGGAACATGATCGCCATGGGAACGCCTATGGAACTGAAAACCCGGTATATGAAGGAAACGATACTGGATCTGGCCTGTTCCCGTCCCCAGGATCTGGTCGAGGAAATCGCCGCCCTGCCCGAGGTGCGCGACGCAGCCCTTTTCGGAGCCGGGCTCCATATCGTGGTGGACGATGACATCCAAGGCGAGAAGGCGGTGCGTCAGGTTCTGGAAAGTCGGGCCGTGGCAGTCCAGAGTTTTGGCAAGGCCAGCCCTTCCATGGAGGACGTGTTCATCTCCCTGATCGAGGCGGTGGACCGAAACAACGGGAAAAACGGAGGCACTCCATGATCAGCGCCGGACGGCTGGCGGCCGTGGCCAGGAAAGAGTTCATCCATGTGATCCGGGACTGGCGCAGCCTGTCCCTGGCCCTGGCCATCCCGGTGATCCTTATCCTGCTTTTCGGCTACGCCCTGACCCTGGACCTGAAGAAGGTCCCCACGCTTGTCTGGGACCAGTCGAGGTCTGCGGAAAGCCGGGATCTTCTCAGCTACTACCAGGGCTCGCCGTACTTTTCCTTGATCGGCACGGCGGATTCCTACGAGACGCTCAGGAAGGGCCTGAACAGCGGACGGGCCATGATCGCCCTGGTGATTCCCGGGGATTTCGCAAACAGGGTCCATGCCGGGAAAACAGCCAACATCCAGATCCTGGTGGACGGAAGCGATGCCAACACCTCCCGTCTGGCCATGGGCTACGCGGAAACCGTGGGCATGATCTACGGACAGAAAATCCAGGCGGAACAGGCCGGGTTTCCGGAAACGCCGGACGCGCCGGTGACCCTGGTTCCCCGGTCATTCTACAATCCGGGCTTAAGAAGCCAGAACGTGATCATCCCCGGCATCATCGCCATCGTGATGATCGTGGTGGCCGCCATGCTGACCAGCGTCACCGTGGCCAGGGAATGGGAAACGGGAACCATGGAGCAGCTGATCAGCACCCCGCTCCGGGCGCCGGAACTGATTTTCGGCAAGGTGGTCCCTTATTTCGTCATCGGCCTCACCGACGTGGTCATCGCCGTCATCATGGGAAAGGTGCTGTTCCAGGTGGATATCGTGGGCAACGCGGCCCTTCTTTTCGCCATGGCCTCGTTGTTTTTGACCGGAGCCCTTTTTTTCGGCCTGATGCTGAGCATCGTTCTCAAATCCCAGGTGCTGGCCAACCAGATTGCCATCGTGTCGGGGTTTCTTCCCACCCTGATCTTGAGCGGCTTTGTGTTCGCCATCGAAAACATGCCCCTGCCGATCAGGATTCTCACCACCATCGTGCCGGCCAAGTATTTCATCACCCTGATGCGGGGGATCTACATGAAGGGCATCGGCCTGGAGATCATGTACATGAACGCCATATTCCTGGTGATCTACGCGGGGCTGACCCTGCTTATGGCTCACCGTAAATTCAAATTCAAACTGGAGTGACCGATGTTTGGCCGATTGAAACAGATGCTGATCAAGGAGTTTCTCCAGATGTTCCGGGACCCCCGGATGCGGATGGTGGTGTTCGGTTTTCCCGTGATCCAGATGATGGTCATGGCCTTTGCATTGAACACCGATGTCATGAACATCCGGACCGCGGTTCTGGACATGGACAAAACCCAGGAATCCCGTGAGATGATCCAGGCCTTTACGGCGGGCAACTATTTCAGGATCACCCACGACGCACGGAATTTTGACGACCTCCAGGGCGCTCTGGACCAAGGCTCTGCCCGGGCGCTTCTCTACATCCCGGCGGGTTTCGGTAAAGATGTCCGCTCCTTCGGCGGCGCCAGGGTCCAGATGATCACCGACGGCACGGACAGCAACACCTCGGCCATCGTGAACGGGTATTCGGAACGGATTGTCCGGGGCTACGCAGCCACAGTTTCCGCAAGGCAGCTGGCCGAAAAAGGGATATCGCGGCCCGTGGTCCGTCTGGAGACAGTCTCGCGGGCCTGGTTCAACACCAACCAGGAAAGCCGGTATTACTTCGTTCCGGCCCTGATCGCTGTGATGCTGTTCATCTTCAGCATCATGCTGACCAGCATCGGCATCGTGAAGGAAAAGGAAATCGGCACCATCGAACAGGTCATGGTGACCCCGATCCGGAAAATGGAGTTCATCCTCGGCAAGACCCTGCCCTACATGGCCACGGGGTATCTCACCATGACCATCATGCTGGTCATCGCCCGGGTGATTTTCGGGGTGGTGGTGAAAGGTGACTACCTTTTGCTCTACCTCCTCACCGGCATCTATCTGTGCGGGAACATGGGGGCGGCCCTGATGATCAGTGCCAGCGCGGAAACCCAGCAGCAGGCCCTTTTGACCAGCTTCCTGTTCATGATGCCCGGGGTCATGCTCAGCGGGTTTATGTTTCCCGTCAAAAACATGCCGGAGATCATCCAGGCCCTGACCCACCTGAACCCCATCCGCTGGTACCTGGAGATTCTCCGGGGCATCGTGATGAAAGGGGTGGGCATCGAAACCCTCTGGCCCCAGGTGCTGTGGCAGATGTCTCTGGCTGTGGTGTTTATTTTGCTTGCGTCGAAGCTGTTTCGCAAGACGTTGAGTTGAGTCGGGGAGTGGGTTGACAGAATTGACCGGTTTGACCAGGTTGACCGTCAGCCGTGTCAATGCGGTCAACCCGGTCATCAAGGTCACCCCCAAAAAGCCGGCAACAAAGAAGGAGTTTCTTTTTATGATACGCATCCATCAAAAACCGTTAGGCCTCTTGTTGATCATCCTTTTTTCAACAGTCCCCGCAGCCGCCGAAACCCTGTCTCTCACCGAGGCGGTCCAGAAGGCCCTGCTTCACAGCCCGGCTATCCTTGAAGCGCAGAATCTTGAAAAAAGTTCCGGCGAGGCCGTGAAGAGCAGCCGGGCCGATTTTCTGCCCAAAGCCTCGGCCAGCTACAGTTTCAGTCACCTGGAAGACGCGCCTTACCAGGTGGTGGGCGGTGTCCAGCGACAGGTGGGGGATACGGACAGCGTTCACTGGGACCTGACCCTGGTCCAGCCCCTGTTCCGGGGCTTCGGCCTTGTGTCCCGTTACAAGGTGGCCCGGGCCGAATCGGAGATCGGAACCCTCCGGATAGAGCAGACGGCCAAGGACCTGATCCGGGATGTGAAGACGGCTTATTACGATGCCCTGTTGGCCGAAAGCATCGAAAAGGTGGCCGAAGACCAGGTCCGGAGCCTCGAGGCCCAGGAACGGGACGCCCAGAGGTTCTACGATCACGGGGTCATTCCGAAAAACGATCTGTTGAAATCGAAGATCGCCAAAGCTTCGGCCATCCAGGAACTGGAACGGGCCCGGGCTGAGACGAAACTGGCCCTGTCCCGCTTAAGCCTCGCCATGGGCGATCAGGTGGACCGGGAGTACCGCCTTGTTCCGGTGGAAAAAACCACGGCTGCCCCCGGGGATCTGACGGAACTGATGGAAACGGCGGTGAAGAACCGCCCGGAAATGAAGATCATGGCAAAGACTGTGGAAGTCTACGACGCCAGCGTCACCCTGGCCAGGAGCGCCGCGTGGCCGGAGATTTCCCTGGTGGGTCGCTACGAGCAAAACGGCCAGGACAGTCTGGCCGAAGATAATGCGTATTCCAACAACCATAACACCAGCGTGTCCATCCAGGCCCGGTGGACGTTTTTCGAATGGGGAAAGACGCGGGCCGACGTGGGGAAGGTCCGCTACGACCGGCAGGCCTTCCTGGAAAAAACCCGGGCCGCCGAAGACCGGATCCGTCTGGAAACCCGCCAGGAATACCTGAACCTGGGGGTCCGTGAGAAGAACATCGTCACGGCCGAAGAAGCCCTGGAACAGGCCCGGGAAAACTTCCGGATCACCCGGAGCCGTTACCTCCAGAACGTGACCACGTCCACCGAAGTGCTGGAGGCCCAGACCTTCCTGTCCCGGGCCGAAAGCGATTACCACCGGTCGGTTTACGGCTACCTGACCGCCCGGGCCCGCCTTGACAGGGCCACGGGGAACCTTTCCGAATAGGAGATTTTATGCCAGGCGAACGAAACAACACCATCCGGCAGGCCATCATCACCTGCCTCCGTGAAGGGCCAAAATCCATGCGGGACATTTCCCAGGCCGTGTCCGTCATGGAACGGGACGTGCCCGGCCATCTGGAATCCATTGAAAAAACCTTGAAAAGCCAGGGGGAACGGCTCCATGTGGAACCATTCCGCTGCCGTTCCTGCGGGTACGTGTTCAAGAACCGGAAAAAATTCACACGGCCCGGCAAATGTCCGGAATGCCGCCACAGCCACATCGAAAACGCCCTTTTCCATGTGGAATGACCGGGCAGAGCTGGAAATAATCACAGAAAAAACTTGTCCGGGACAGGGGCTTGGCTTATAGGAGTTTCATCGGTCTGAGCCGAATGCACGAAGAGATGAACGTTGAACACAGAACGTCCAACATCCAACATCGAATAAAGGTTAACTCCTTTTTTCATCTTGTTTTTCGTGTATTCTACAGAATGTTGGAATGAATCTTACAGGAAAACGACAGGATGGATCATAACGTGGATCTTCAAGTGGATGTGGGTGGGGTTGTGCTTAAAAACCCCGTGATGACCGCCTCGGGCACTTTCGGTTACGGCCTTGAATTCAAGGATTACGTGGACCTGAACAAACTGGGGGGCATCGTGGTCAAGGGGCTTTCCATCGAGCCGTCCAGGGGGAACCCGCCTCCCCGGATCGTCGAGACAGCCTGCGGCATGCTGAACGCCATCGGCCTCGAGAACATCGGCATAAGGGCTTTCGTGAAAGACAAGATGCCCCAGCTGGAGAAGCTGGACACAAAAGTGTTCATCAATGTCTACGGCAAGACGGAAAGCGACTACGTCCGGGTGGCTGAGATCGCCGACGAGGTTCCGGGCATCGCCGGCATGGAGATTAACATCTCCTGTCCCAACGTGACCCAGGGAGGCCTGGCTTTTGGAGTGGACCCCTGCGCGGCGTCGTCCGTGGTGGGCGCAGTCAGGGCTGTGACACGGAAACCTTTGATGGTGAAACTCACTCCAAACGTCACCGACATCACCGTGGTGGCGAAAAGCGTGGTGGACGCGGGGGCTGACAGCCTGTCTCTGATCAACACCCTCACCGGCATGGCCATCGACCTCAGGACGCGGAAACCCAAACTGGCCAACAGGGTGGGCGGGCTGTCTGGTCCGGCCATCAAGCCCGTGGCTTTGCGCATGGTCTGGCAGGTGGCCAACGCCGTGAAAGTCCCCGTGGTCGGTATGGGCGGGATCATGAACGCCGAGGACGCCCTGGAGTTCATCGTGGCCGGAGCCACCGCCGTCCAGGTGGGAACGGCGAACTTTGTCAACCCCGGGGTGGCCGGAGAGATCGTGGAAGGAATGACACGGTATCTCATAGAGAACAAAATGAATTCCATCAGCGAGCTCCGAGGATCGTTGATCACGTAAAAAGTTTGTTGACTGTAAAAGAAAACCCAGGCCGAACAAAAGAGTTGACAAGGGCTTCAACCCGGAATATCACTGTTCAACCATACAAGAGGTGTTTTGATCTCGAATGGCGTTCATGCCGTAAACCGGCGATCAATCCAGGTCTGTTCCCGGAATCCGCTTCCAGGGTGAGGCGACGGGGATATCTTTTTTCCAATCTTTCAACACACGGGGTGACAATGATGAAACGTTTGATGTTAGTATGTGTGGCTCTTACCATGATGGCTTCTTCCGCATTCGCCGCCAAACCGGAGGCCCTTGATTCCACGATGAAGGCAGGCGATACCCAGCTGGTGCTCAACGGAGCGGGCGTCAGAACCAAGTATTTCATTGACGCTTACACAGCGGGCCTTTACGTGCCCCAGAAAACCACGGACCTCAACGCTGTGCTGAACAACGACGGCAAGGCCGCCATCAAGCTCAAAATCATGTCCAAAATGATCACCAGCAAGAAGATGTCCGATTCCACCATGGAAGGCTTCAAGAAATCCACCAAAGGCAACATCGCTCCGATCAAAAAAGAGATCGACGAAATGATCAGCGTCTTCAGTGCTGAAATCAAACTGGGCGATGTTTACGACATGGTCTACGAGCCGGGCAAAGGCACCAGCATCCTCAAAAACGGCAAACTCGCCAAAACCATCAAGGGCGAACAGTTCAAGAAAGCCCTGTTCGGCATCTGGATCGGCGCAGACCCAGTTCAGGCCGACCTCAAGGCGAAACTCGGCGGAAAATAACCTGCCGCTTTAAGCCGAGAATCCAAGAGCAAAAAGGCAGCCGGAAGTCCGGCTGCCTTTTTTTATTTTCGGTAGGCGCGCATTTCAGCACTATCAATGATGGTTTCCATTATCCGGAAATATTATTCCGGATGATTTTAGTCGATGATTTCGATCAGTCCCAAATCAAGAAAGGCCACGGATAACAGACTCAACAAACGGTACGCCTTTTTTTTCTGATAGAAATCCTCCTGAACGTTGAAAATCTGAAGGTTTGTTTCTCCAAAATTATCGAGGCTTTCAAATGTAATGGATTCTTTGTCAAAATAGTTGAACATTTCATGGGTGGCTTTAATGATGGAACCTTGGTTGATTTTGTTCTGGTATATTTTTTCCTGATCCAGATATTTTTTTAAATCACTTCCAAGTTTGAATTGATATTGGCATGAATCGGGAATGAAATTCGAGAGGGTATAGCTTTCTAAGGATGGGTAGCTTAAGAGCAGTAAACCTTGTCTTTCCATTTCGTTATCCCTTGAGTTCTGTAATTTGTTCAGTAATTCCAGTACTATGGAATGTTTCGTGGAATTGGGATCTCTGTCAAAAATATAAAAGATGGCGGCTTTATCCACCGGGAAACCATACTTCTCAATAAGAGTCGCAAAAAGGGTGTCCAAGTATTGATTCGAAGAATCAATATGAGAAAGGTTTGATTCTTCAGGATTGATCACAAAAACCGAGGAATTTGGATTGGTCTTGCTGGCGTATTTCCAATACCGGTTTTCCCGGTCGAGCTTTTCACAGGTGTAGTCAAACAGCTTTGTGAATATTTTTGTCAAAATGAAAAATTCTGTCCGGAGTCCTTCCACAATAAATAGAACACGTCCGATGTTCCTGTTCGGATTGATGTTAAATATTTTCATAGTTGGGCAACCCGTTGAATACACCTGCTACATACATTTTTTCAAGATTCTGGGCTTCCCTGGGTTTTTCATCGGAGAATCTTTTGATCACGCTGCCTTCCGAGTCAATGAAATCGACCGAATAAATCTGGTCCGGACGAAGAATCGACGTTGAAAGCAGGTTGGTCGAATGGGTGACGAAGATGATCTGGGATGATTCGGATTTGCTGAAAAAAAATTTCACCAGAAGTTCTTCCAGTTCGTTGTGAAAACCGCTGCTGAATTCGTCGATGAGGAGCATTCCGCCGTGATTAATCACATGAAAAAAAGGTGGAAGAACATTGAGCAGATTCTGGTTCCCAAGAGATTCCCATTCATAGGGTATGGGTTCGCCAATACCGTCTCTTTTAAAGAAAATGGACTTTGAGTCCCCATCTGTTTCGAAGCGTATTCTGTTCCCATCGGATTTTTTATCATATTCTATCTGCTGTCTGAATTTGTATTCCGATAAAAAACGATTGATTTCAGTGACGTTGTTTTTATCGAGATAGTCTGTCAACAGCATGGTTTCTTTTGCCGGACTGAAAATGTGACGCTTGAATGGATTGACATAGGCTGAATTGGAAAGAAATTCAAACCAGGATTTCAGGGCGTCGTTTCCCCTGAATTTGGTATTGAAATAAATCGTCCTCAGCAGAAGGATGTCGTTGTCAAGGTCTTCGAATCGCTTGTTTTCTGTAATCCACGATTCTGCGCTTTTGCCTATTCTGTTTAGGAAGATCTCACCGTTCAATGTCAGCTTTTCTGATAACCATTTTTTATGGAAATCAAATTTTATTAGATAATTAATGGTCTGGTTGTTGACGATGAAATCGTAACTCAGTTCGATATCCGTTTCGAGTGAGAAAAAGCAGTTGTAGTTGCTTAATTTGGTTAATTCATCCTTGAAAAGCATTTCGAGAAGAACCCTCAGGGCTATGACGGCATTGGTTTTGCCCGAAGCGTTGGGTCCGACAAATATCAATCCTTTCAAGATGCCGTTTTTTGAAACATTATGGTTTTGTAATATTTTATAACTTGTCGATTTCAAATCAATTTCGGTTTTATTTTTGTACGATTTGAAATTTTTTACTGAAAATCCGGTCAACATATTCAATCCCTCCTCAATGCATTTCGCATATGTATGTGAAGTGATATACCATGTTTTGGTTGTTAAATGTAAAAAATTTACATTTAATGTAAGAATAAATGTAAAATAGTTTCATTGAATATGGCGAGATGTTTGGCAATGTGCTAAGATGATGTAAAACAAAAGGGCGGACACACGGTCCGCCCTTTGAATCACTTTTTTCAGAAATGTGTTTGCGCCTCAGGCAGGATAGAATCTCTGTTCTCTTTCGGCATCCTCCCCAACCCGTTTGACCAGCTTTTCAAAAGCTGGCCGCCGGAGGCACGAGAATCCGCTTTTTACAACCATCCTATACCCCGTCCTGAACCGGAACCGGGTTGGCTTTCATGTGCTCCAGGCGGTTTAAGCCGTCGATGTAGGCTTTGGCGCTGGCTGTGATGATGTCGAGGTCCGAGCCGCGGCCGAGGGCCACCAGGCCGTCTTCCCTGAGGCGCACGGTCACTTCGCCCTGGGCGTCGGTGCCGTCGGTCAAGGCGCTGATGGAGAAGCGCATCAGGGTGGCCGAGGTCCGGGTGAGGCTGGCAATGGCCTTGTACGCCGCGTCGATGGGGCCGTTCCCTCGGCAGCTTTCTTCGGCGGAACGTCCGTTGATCAAGAGCTTCACGTGGGCGATGGGGTCCACGGTGGTGCCGCTTGAAATATGGAGGTAATCCAGCTTGAACAGGGCGCTGCTGCGGAGAACCCCTTCGTTGACGATGGCTTCGAGGTCTTCGTCGGCGATGTCTTTTTTCCGGTCCGCCAGGTTCTTGAATTTCTCGAACACGCTCTGGAGCTCGTCGTCGGTGAGACGGTAGCCCATGTCCGCGAGATAGGACCTGATGGCGTGCTTGCCCGAATGCTTGCCGAGAACCAGCTTGTTGCTGTGAAGGCCGATGGTCTCGGGACGGATGATCTCGTAGGTCATGGGGTTCTTCAACACGCCGTCCTGATGGATGCCCGATTCATGGGCAAAGGCGTTGGCCCCCACAATGGCCTTGTTGGGCTGGACCTGGATACCGGTGATCATGGTGACAAGGCGGCTGATCGGCACGATTTTCGTGGTGTCGATGCGGGTGTCCACCTTGAAAAGATCCTGCCTTGTTTTGAGGCTCATCACCACTTCCTCGAGGGAGGTGTTGCCCGCCCGCTCGCCGATGCCGTTGATGGCCACTTCGGCCTGACGGGCTCCGGCCCGGATGGCGGCCAGGGTGTTGGACGTGGCAAGACCCAGATCGTTGTGGCAGTGGACGCTCACGATGGCCTGGTCGATGTTTTTCGTGTTTTTCATCACGTAGTCCACCAGGGCGGCGAATTCCTCGGGAATCGCGTAGCCCACGGTGTCGGGGATGTTGAGGGTTCTCGCCCCTTCCTCGATGGCCGCCTCGAACACGCGGCAGAGGAAATCCCGGTCGGACCTACTGGCGTCCATGGCACTGAACTCCACGTCGTCGCAGAGGCTTTTGGCAAGGCGTACCGCCTGCCGGGCGATTTCAAGGACTTCCTCCTGGCTTTTCTTCATCTGGTATTTCAGATGGATTTCCGAGGTGGACACAAAGGTGTGAATCCGGGGGTATTTCGCCGGTTTCACCGCTTCCGCACAGGTGCGGATGTCGTCGGGAATGGCCCGGGCAAGGCCGCAGACCGTGGATTTCTGGATCTGCTGGGCGATCTGCCGCACCGCGTCGAAATCTCCCGGAGAAGCGGCGGGAAAACCGGCTTCGATGACGTCCACGCCGAGTTCCTCGAGCTTGGACGCGATACGGAGTTTTTCCGCCGTGTTCATGGTGGCGCCGGGCGACTGTTCGCCGTCCCGCAAGGTGGTATCGAATATGATGACTCTGTCTTCCATAGAATGCTCCGTCATTTAATCTTTATGTTCCAGAGACTTGGCCAGCTTGAACTGGAAGCTGTCTTCCAGGGCCTGCCAGCTCGCCTCGATGATGTCTTCGGATACGCCCACGGTGGTCCAGGAATCTTCCTCGTCACGGCTTTCGATGAGAACGCGGACTTTGGCTTCCGTGCCCTCGCTTCCGTCGATGACGCGAACCTTGAAATCCACCAGGTGCATGTTCTCGATCTGCCCGTAGAAATTGTGAAGCCCTTTGCGGATGGCGTTGTCCAGCGCGCTTACGGGACCGGCTCCTTCGGCGGCGGTGATTTCCCGCTGGCCGTCCACCATGATTTTCACCATGGCGTGGGACGAGCAGGGCCTCTCCTTGTCTTTTTCCACCGTGACCCGGAACGCTTCCAGCTCGAACCTGGGCTTGTACTTCAGCCTGAACTTGTCCATGAGGATCTTGAGGGACCCGTCGGCCACCTCGTACTGGTAGCCGTCCTGCTCCAGGAGTTTCACCTCGCTCACGAAACGGCGGGTATCGAAATTTTCGTCGTCAAGATCGATGCCCAGTTCCTTGGCCTTGTACTCGATGTTGCTCTTGCCCGACTGGTCCGAAACCAGGACGCGGCGCACGTTGCCCACGAGGGTGGGGTCCATGTGCTCGTAGGCCACAGGGTTCTTGTTGATGGCGCTGACATGGACACCCGCCTTGTGGGCGAAGGCGCTCCGTCCCACGAAGGGCCGGGAGGCCAGGGGCACCATGTTGGAGGTCTCGCTCACGAAACGGCTGAGGCTTTTCAGCTTCTTCAGGTTGGCCTCGCTCATGCACGGGTCGTTCATCTTGAGGCAGAGGATGGGGATCACCGACGTGAGGTCGGTGTTGCCGCATCGTTCGCCGTAACCGTTGATGGTGCCCTGAACCATGGACACACCGGCCCGTACCGCCGCGATGGCGTTGGCCGCCCCCATGTTGCTGTCGTTGTGGGCGTGGATGCCGTAGCGCATGTTCTTGAACCCCTCTTTTTCCATCCGGGCGATCACGGTTTCGATGATCTCCGTGATCTCGTGGGGCAGTGAGCCGCCGTTGGTGTCACAAAACACCAGGGCGTCGGCTCCTCCTCGTGCGGCGGCCAGAAGGGTCTTGACCGTGTATTCCGGATTGTGCTTGTACCCGTCGAAAAAATGTTCGGCGTCGTACAGCATCTCCCTTCCGTTTTGTTTGATGAAGGCCACACTGTCTTCAATCATGTTTAAATTTTCGTCTAACGTGTTGCCCATGATCTCCACCACATGAAGATCCCAGGACTTTCCGAAAAGGGTGATTACCGGAGCCTGGCATTCGATGAGGGCCTGAAGGTTGGCGTCTTCTTCAGGCCGGATGCCCTGTCTCCGGGTGGAGCCGAAGGCCGTGACACGGGTCTGCTTCAGGGGGACGTTTTGGATTTTTACAAAAAACTCCATGGCCGCCGGGCTCGCGCCGGGCCAGCCGCATTCGATGTAGTGAATGCCGATGTCGTCAAGTCTCTGGGCGATTTTTATTTTGTCCTCCAGGGAGAAATTGATGTTTTCTCCCTGGCTTCCGTCCCGTAATGTGGTGTCGAACAACTGGGTGCTTGTCATGCCTGCTCCATAAAAAAACACTGCCTGAAATCCTTAATATGACAAGATAAGACAGGCAGTGTTCAAATCAAACGGTGTTACTGTCATTTATCATTAAATAAAACCGTTAAATCATCAGTTGCCTCTGTATAATGCAATGCTCCCTGTTTTGACAATCTCTTTTATGCCCATGGGGGTTAAAAGTTTGATAAAGGCATCGAGTTTGTCGCCCTTGGCCGTGGCCTGGATGATGAAACTGTCCGGGGCCACGTCCACGATCTTGTACCTGAAAATGTTCACGATCCTGAGAATCTCCTCCCGGTTGTCGCTTTTGGCGTTCACCTTGATCAGGGCCAGCTCCCGCTGGATGAAGTTGGCCCCGGTGAGGTCGTGAACCGTGATCACGTTGATCAGCTTGTGAAGCTGCTTCTTGATCTGCTCCATGATGTCCGCGTCGGCCACGGTCACCATGGTGACCCGGGACACGGCCGGGTCGTTGGTGGGGGCCACGCTGAGGCTCTCGATGTTGTAACCCCTGCCTGAGAACAGTCCGGCGATCCGGGAAAGAACGCCCGGCTCGTTGTCAACCAGGATGGACAGGATATGTTTTTTTTCGCTCATCGTTCGTTTCCTTATTTTATATGAAAGCGGCATGAGGGCCAAAGCCCTTCGCCTTTCATCATGCGTTGCGGGCGTCCTTGTCAAAAGGGCCGCCCATGGCCGTTAAACAAGAAGCATGTCCGTGATGGCCTTGCCCGCAGGAACCATGGGATACACGTTTTCCTCACGGTCGGTGATAAACTCCATGATTACGGTTTTCGGCGAGGCCAGGCCTTCTTTCAGAACCTTTTCCACCTCGTCGGGACGGGTGGCCCGGAGACCCAGAGCGCCGAAAGCTTCGGCCAGCTTCACGAAATCCGGGTTGTGGTCCAGGGTGGTGGAGGCGTACCTTCTTTTGTAGAACAACTCCTGCCACTGGCGAACCATGCCCAGATACCGGTTGTTCAGGATGATGATTTTTACCGGCAGGCCGTACTGAACGGCCGTGGCCATCTCCTGGATGTTCATCTGAATGCTTCCGTCACCGGCGATATCGGCCACGATCCGGTCAGGCTGGGCCACCTGGGCTCCGATGGCCGCCGGCAGGCCGAATCCCATGCAGCCGAGGCCGCCCGAGGTGATGAAGTGGTTCGGCTTGTTGAAATGGTAGTACTGGGCCGCCCACATCTGGTTCTGGCCTACTTCCGTGGTCACGATGGCCTCGCCCTTGGTCAGCTCGAAAAACTTTTCGATAACGTACTGGGGCTTGATGGCTTCTTTCTGATCGTAGGCCAGGGGTTTGGTCTTCTTCCATTCTTCGATCTGGTTGTGCCAGGCGTCCCTTTCCAGGCACAGTTCGTCGATGTTCTCGTTGTCGATCAGGCTGTTCAGTTCTTCAAGGGCCATGCGGCAGTCACCCACGATGGGAACGGCCACCGGAATGTTCTTGTGAATCGATGTGGGATCGATGTCGATCTGAACGATGGTGGCGTTCTTGGCGAACACGTCGGTCTTTCCCGTTACCCGGTCGTCAAACCTTACGCCGATGGCGATCATCAGGTCGCAGGTGCTGACGGCCAGATTGGCCCTGTAAGTTCCGTGCATGCCCAGCATGCCCAGCCACAGGGGATCGGTTCCCGGAAAGGCGCCAAGGCCCATGAGGGATGAGGTCACCGGGATCCGTGTTTTCTTTGCGAACTCGGTCAGAGCCTCGGCCGCTCCGGAGTGGATGGCGCCGCCACCTGAAAAGATGATGGGCTTTTTCGCCTTTTTCAGCAAACTGACGATTTTCTGAACCTGTTTGATGTTCGGCTTGTATGTGGGCCTATAGGAACGCATCTCGATTTTACTTCCCACCGGCGGTTTTTCATAGGTGGTGGTCAGGTTCGATACGTCCTTGGGAATATCCACGAGAACAGGGCCGGGCCGTCCGCTTCGGGCCAGGTAGAACGCCTCCCTCAGAACGGACGCCAGTTTGTGGATGTCCTTTACCAGGTAGTTGTGCTTGGTGCAGGGTCGTGTGATACCCACGATGTCCACTTCCTGGAACGCGTCGTTGCCGATGAGGTGACTGGACACCTGGCCGGTGATGATCACCATGGGAATGGAGTCCATGTAGGCCGAGGCGATGCCGGTTACCGTGTTGGTGGCTCCGGGGCCGGAGGTTACAAGGCATACGCCTGTTTTGTTGGCGGCCCTGGCGTAGCCGTCGGCCGCGTGAACGGCGCCCTGCTCGTGCCGAACGAGTACGTGTTTGATTTCGGTGCGGTCAAGGGCGTCGTAGATATCGAGTACGGCACCGCCGGGATACCCGAATATGGTGTCAACCCCTTCTTCCTCGAAAACTTTCATCAGGATCTGTGCGCCTGTGAGTTTCATGATGTTTTTCCTTCCAAATTGATATGTCAAGATTCCGCAGTATCTATTTAACGATGGCCCCTTCACTGGCCGACGACACCAGTTTCGAATACCGGGCCATGTAGCCTTTCGTGATTTTCGGAGCCGGTTTTGTCCATTCGGTCAGCCGTTTTTTGATCTCCTCGTCCGGCACGTCCAGAGTGATGGTCTTGGCCGGAATGTCGATGGAGATCATGTCTCCCTCGCGGACAATGGCGATGGGTCCGCCGTGGGCCGCCTCGGGTGAGATGTGGCCGATGGACGCCCCCTTGGTTCCTCCAGAAAAGCGGCCGTCGGTCAACAGGGCCACTGAATCGTCCAGTTTCATGCCCGCGATGGCCGAGGTGGGCGAGAGCATTTCGCGCATGCCCGGGCCTCCCATGGGGCCCTCGTAGCGGATCACGATCACGTCGCCTTTTTTGATGCCGCCGCCCATGATGACCTTGCTGGCTTCCTCTTCCGAGTTGAACACCCGGGCCGGGCCTTTGTGGCGGAGCATGCTTTCAAGGACGGCTGACTGCTTGACCACGCATCCGTCCGGGGCCAGGTTGCCGAAAAGGACGGCCAGGCCGCCTTCCGCGTGATACGGCGAATGGAAGGGCCGGATCACGTCTTCGTTCAAGACCGTCCGTCCCACCGTGTTTTCCTGCACTGTTTTCCCGGTGACCGTGATGCAGTCTCCGTCGATCAGGCCCTTGTCATACAGGACTTTGAGCACGGCCTGGATTCCACCGGCGGCGTTCAGGTCCTCGATGTGGTCCTTGCCGCCCGGTGACAGGGAGCAGAGGTGGGGAACGATCTTGCTGATCTCGTTGATCAGGTTGAGATCGATGGAAACCCCCGCCTCATGGGCGATGGCTTTCAGGTGAAGCACTGTGTTGGTGGAGCAGCCCAGGGCCATGTCCACGGCCAGGGCGTTCCGGAACGATTTCTCCGTCATGATTTTCGAGGGACGGATGTCGTTTTTCAGAAGCTCCATGATCTTCATGCCCGCTTCCTTGGCCAGGCGTTCGCGGGCCGCCATGACTGCCGGAATGGTGCCGTTGCCGGGAAGCCCCATGCCGATGGCCTCGGTGAGGCAGTTCATGGAATTGGCCGTGAACATCCCCGAGCAGGACCCGCAGGTGGGGCAGGCCGCATCTTCGATGGAGTGGAGTTCCGCCTCGCTCATTTTATTGGAAAGCACCGCACCCACGCTTTCGAATACGGTGATCAGGTCCACCTTTTTCGAGTTGTCCAAGGGATGACGTCCGGCAAGCATGGGGCCCCCACTGATGAAAATCGTGGGCAGGTCCAGTCTGGCCGCGGCCATGAGCATACCCGGAACGATCTTGTCGCAGTTGGGAATCATGACCATGGCGTCCAGGGCATGGCCCGTGGCCATCACTTCCACGCTGTCGGCGATCAGCTCGCGGCTGCCCAAAGAATAGCTCATCCCCGTGTGGTTCATGGCGATGCCGTCACAGACACCGATGACGCCGAATTCGATGGGGGTTCCGCCTGCCATGTAGATGCCGGCCTTGACGGCCTCGGCGATCCGGTTGAGGTGGACATGGCCGGGAATGATGGTGTTGGCGGCATTGGCCACACCGATCAGAGGCCGTTCGATTTCAGTGTCCGTGTAGCCCATGGCCTTGAACAGGGAACGGTGGGGGGCTCTTTCGATTCCTTTTTTCACTTGCTGACTTTTCATGTTTTTCTCCATTAAAAAAGCCGTTATCAGTTTTTGTCTGATAACGGCTTTTTATGTTGAAATGATTGGGTTATGTCAAGCCATTATCGACCTCATCCGACCAGGATGACGCCCAGGACAGGGACGACACCTGTCAGGGTAATCAGGACGACGATGGTGGAAATGGCTGCTGTACGGTTCATTTAAAATCCCTTAAATTTATTGTGATTTGAACTATTAAGCCTAACAGCCGGATTTGTCAAGGAATGATTGGGCTGGGATGTTTTTTTTTGTTGCTCTGCACTTCACGGGGTCTCGGTCGGAATATGCTTGGCCGGAATATGGTTGATCGACGAGGCCATGTAGCCCGCGCCGAACCCGTTGTCGATGTTCACCACCGCCACGTTGGAGCTGCAGCAGTTCAGCATGGCGAAAAGGGCCGTGATGCCGTTCAGGCTGATGCCGTAACCCACGCTGGTGGGGACGGCGATCACCGGAGCCTGGACCATGCCGGCCACCACGCTGGGAAGGGCGCCTTCCATGCCGGCCACCACCACGAGAACGGCGGCTTCCTCGATCAGGGCCCGGTGCCTGAACAATCGGTGGATGCCGGCCACGCCCACATCAAAGACGGTTTCCACGCGGTTTCCCATCATCTTTGCCGTGAGGGCCGCTTCGTTGGCCACGGGGATGTCGGAGGTTCCGGCGGACAGGACAAGGACCAGGCCGTTGCCCGTGATGGCGGGTTCCCTGGTTTTCCAGATCACCATGCGGGCGTCGTCGTGGTATTCGGCGTCGGGAAAGGCGTTGAGGATCAGCTCAGCTTTGTCCGCTTCCACCCGGGTGGCCAGGATCACATGCTCCTGGACAGCCATGCGTTCCATGATGCCGATGATCTGGGCCGCTGTTTTGCCCTGGCCGAAGATCACTTCGGGAAACCCTTTGCGAAGGCCCCGGTGATGGTCGATGTTGGCGTAGGAGATGTCCTCCATGGAAAGGTGTTTCAGAAGGGCGGCGGCCTCTTCCACGGTGCGGCCTCCCTGGGCCACGTCGGTGAGGAGTTTTGTCAGGGTGTCCTGGTTCATGGTTTTCCTGTGATGGCTGTTGGGCTTCTGTTCGAAACAAGCCCGTTTAGGGTTCGAGGAGAACGATCTTTCGTGTTTCCCCGATGATTTTCACGAGTTCGCTTTCAAGTCCGAGAAAAAGCTGGACCAGCCGTGGATCGAAATCCGTTCCGCTTTTCCGCTCGATTTCCCGGAAGGCCTGTTCCACCGGCCAGGCCTGCTTGTAGGGCCTTTCGGAAATCAGGGCGTCGAATACGTCACAGATCCCCACGATGCGGCTGATCAGGGGGATTTCTTCACCCTTCAAACCCTGGTTGTAGCCCGAACCGTCCCATTTTTCATGGTGGGTGAGGGCGATGGTTTCCGCATCCTGGATCAGCCTGGACCGGCTGCCCGACAGAAGCCGTGAGCCGATGGTGGTGTGCTTTTTCATGGTCTTCCATTCGTCGTCTGTCAGCGGGCCTTTTTTCAGGAGGATGGCGTCGGCGATGCCGATTTTTCCGGCGTCGTGGAGCATGCTGGACAGGGCCAGGGTTTCGGCGTCCTCCGGGGTGAGCCCTGCGGCGAGGCCCAGGATCCGGGCCATTCGGCTGATCCGGGTGACGTTCTGGCCGGTTCCGTTGTCCCGGTATTTGGAGGCAAGGCTCAGCCGTTTGATGATCTCCACCTGGGTTTCCTTGAGCTCCCGGGTCCGTTCCCTGATTTTTTCCTCCAGGATCAGGTTGCGGTTGCTCAGTTCCTCCTGGGTAATCTTCAGGCTGAGGTGGGTTTTCACGCGGGCCCTGACCTCTGAAATGTCGAAGGGTTTGGTGATGTAATCCACCGCCCCGATTTCAAGGCCTTTTTTCTTGTGCTGGGGATCGTCGATGGCGGTGATGAAGATGATGGGAACCGACCGTGTGGCCGGGTTTTCCTTGAGCCGCTGGCAGACTTCGAAGCCGTCCATTTCCGGCATCAGGATGTCGAGGAGAATCAGGTCCAGGCGGTTGGCTTTGGTGTATTCGATGGCTTTGGCCCCGGTGAGTGCCACTCCGAGCTTGTAATCCTGCTTGAGGGTCTGAACAAGGATGTCTATGTTGGCCTTGGTGTCATCGACCAGAAGAATCCTTCGGTTGGTAAATCCGCTCATGTGTCAGTCAGTCTCCGGAGTGGTTCACATAGTTCCCGGGCTTCAATGTGGTTTCCGTATACCGGAACGCGACACGAAAGTCGTTCATGATTTTTAGCCAGTGTATGAAACATGAATACAATATCGGCTGCAAAAGTCAAGCTTCCGCTTAGTTTCCCGGGCCTGTTTCATGGGGCCGACAGTTCCGGCATCCCGGCATCCATGTCCTTCAACTGGTGTTCGAAATTCTCCAGGACCTCCATGGCCTCGTCGAACCGGTAGTTGTTTATGTGGTCTTCCAGCTCCTGCACCACAGATTCCAGCCCATGGTGGGGATGAAGGACGAAACACCGCTTGAGCTCCTCCATCCGGGTTTCCGATTCCACCGGGTCGAAGGCCCTGAGTTTCTCGGTGAGATCCGGGATAAGGCCGAGGATTTTTTCAGGATGGAAAGGGGGCGGTGCCTGGTTCATCTGCGGGGGCAGCGGGGGTTCGTTCATGGTCACGGCGTTGAACGTGACCCGGTTGATGGAATCGAGAACAAGCCGGAGCTCGTCATCCACCTGTTTGAATGCCGTTTCGATGGGGTTTTTATCTTTGGATCTCAGGGCTTTTTCGAAATGTTCGGCCGCCAGATAAAGTCTGCCCGCAGAGATATTGCCTGCGGTTCCTTTCAGGGAATGGGCCTGGATCAGGGCCTCGTCGTATTGGTCAGCCCGGATAAGCCGGGCCATGGTCCTGGGGAAGTCGGTGAAACTGTGGCTGAAACTCAAGAGAATCTTCATGTACCGGGTCCAAGAATCGCCGAATCGTTTCAGGCCGCCGTCCAGATCAAGGCCGGGGAGGGTGGCGCTGTTTTCCGTGATGGGTTCCGGCCTGTTCTGATCGGAAACCCTGCTCTCCTCGTTGAAAAGGGAGGGGGATTTCAGGTGGAGTTTGAGGATGGACAAAAGTTTCTCCCGGTCCACGGGTTTGGGGATGTAATCGTTCATGCCCGAGGCCAGGCATTTTTCCCGGTCCCCGTACATGGCGTGGGCGGTGATGGCGATGATGGGAATGTCTGTGAGGCCCAGCTTGCTCCGGATGATCCGGGTGGTTTCGATGCCGTCCATCTCGGGCATCTGGACGTCCATCAGAACGGCGTCGTATTTTTTCCCCTCGAGGCGTTCGATGGCCTCCATGCCGTTTCCGGCAAGATCGATGGTGATGCCGGGGTTCTGGAGCATTTCGGTGACCACCATCTGGTTGACCGCGTTGTCTTCCACCAGGAGCAGGCTGGTGTCGGGAAAGGTTTCGAAATCCGGGGATGCGACCACATGGTCCCTGGACCGCAGGGGTTCGTACCCGTAGATCTCCATGATGGTGTCGAACAGCAGGGACTGGCGGAAGGGTTTGATCAGGAAACGGTCCGCTCCGGCTTCCATGGCCCGTTTCATGTCGTTTTCACCGGCCAGGGCGCTGATGACGATCACGTAAGGTGCGGCGGCCCCTTTTTTGTTCTTGATGATGTGGGTCGCCGTGATTCCGTCCATACCCGGCAGGCGGATATCCATGAGGATCAGGCAGTAGGGATCGCTGGAAAGGGATCGGTCCACTTTTTCCAGGGCTTCTTCGGCGGAAGAGGCCAGATCGGCCCTGAATCCGAAGGTTTCCAGGTAGCGTTTGATCACCAGGAGGGTGGAGGGGTTGTCTTCGACCACCAGCACCCGCCGGTCTTTGATTTTTGAAGGGATCTCCTGTTTGATCTGATAGGGCTTGTCCTCGTGGCGGAACACGGCGGTGAAGTAGAACGAGCTGCCCTCGCCCGGCACGCTTTCCACCCAGATCCTGCCCCCCATCATGGTGACGATTTTTCGGCAGATGGCCAGGCCCAGGCCGGCCCCCCCGTATTTCCGGGTCGACGAACCGTCTGCCTGGGCAAAGGCTTCGAAAAGGTCCTGTTTGCCCTGTTTGTAAATCAGGGGGTCGATGCCGATGCCCGTGTCTTTGACGCAGAACATCAGCTCCACCCGGTTCTCGTCCACGGAGCTGGCCTCGGCGCTGATGCAGATTTCCCCTTTTTCCGTGAATTTGAAGGCGTTGGACACCAGGTTGGCGAGGATCTGGCGCAGGCGCAAGGGGTCGCCGATGAGAAGGGGAGGGACGTTGGACTTGATGTCGATGACCAGTTCAAGGCCCTTGGCCATGTTTTTCGCAAGGAATAGATCGGCCAGGTTGTCGATGACGTCCTGGAGGTTGAAGGGCACGTATTTGAAGTCCATCTTTCCCGAATCCACCTTGGAGAAATCCAGGATATCGTTGACCATATCGAGAAGGGACATGGACGACGACCGGATGATCTTCAGGTACTCTTTCTGTTTGGCCGCGCTCTTCGTGTTCATCAGAAGTTCGCTCATTCCCACGATGGCGTTCAGGGGCGTCCGGATCTCGTGGCTCATGTTGGCCAGGAATTCGGTTTTGGCCTGGGCCGACTGATCGGCCAGCTCCTTGGCCCGGATCAGTTCGAAATTGGCCTGGATCAGTTCGGAGGTCCGTTCTTCCACCCGTTTTTCAAGCTCGTCCCGGGCCTGTTCGAGTTTTTGGGCCGTTTTTTTGTACTGGGTGATGTCCCGGCCGATGCCCCGGAATCCGGTGGGTTTTCCGTTTTTGTCCCGGACAAGGGACACGGAAATGGAAAACACGCCCACGGACCCGTCTTTGCGGATCAGTTCGAAATCGTTGATCTTGATGGGTTTTCCCGTGGTGTAGATGGCGTTGAAGGATTTGTAGAGTTTTTTTGCGGTTTTTTCCGAGGAGTAGGCTTTGTAGTGAATCCCCTCCAGTTCGGTTTCGGAGTAGCCGGAGATCTCGCACATCGCCTTGTTGAAGAACAGCAGACGGCCGTTCAGGCCGATTTCGAAAAACCCTTCCTGGATGTCGTCGAGAATTTTCCGGTAGGTGTCGCTGTGCTCATGGAGAACGCTTTCGGTTTTTTCCCGTTTGCTGATCTCGTCGGAAAGCTGGCGGCTGGCCTCCTGGAGCTCGTTGGTCCGTTTGAGGATGATTTCTTCCAGGTTGTTTCTGTAACCGGACAGTTCCTTTTCGTATTTTTTGTGCTGGGTGATGTCGGTGAGAAAGCAGAGGGCGGCGGGGTCTCCTCCCCAGAGGATGTCGGTGGAATGAAGTTCAACCCAGCGGAACTCCTTGTTCTGGCGCATGATCCTGAACGATGCCACAGGTTTGGAGTAAGGTGGCTTTTCAGGGTGGATGTAGGTCGCACTGATGGCTTCGCGGTCATCCGGATGGATCAGGTCGGCCAGCGGTCTTGAAAAGATCTCTTCCTGGGTGAACCCGGTGTACTCCAGAATTTTACGGTTGGAGTAGACAGGCCGTCCTTTTCGCAGGACAAGGATGCCCTGGTTGGAATTTTCCACAATGAATTTGAACAGATCTACGGAATTTGTGTGATGATCCCCATCATCAGCACACGATGATCGTCTGGCCAATCAACTACCTCCCCCAGGTATGATGTCCACCATTGAAACAAAAGGATCACGTCACTCAACGTCATCGATTCGCTTCATCCCCAACGAACATGATATGATTTTATGTATGTGGGTATACGTATAATACAACTCACGGGATTTCAATATGAAATTTGATGTATAAAAATTTTGGAAGGTGTTAAATAATTCCTGGCGTTTTCAATATGAAAGGTTGGACAGCGGGAAGAAAACAGCCGCGTGTCTGGATTTGATCTGCGGAATGGCGTATAGTCGTGGCATGAAACGAAAGAACCGCCAAAAGGCGCGCCGGTCCAAAGGCTCCCGGCAAGACGCCTGGAATGCGGACTGGAATTCTTAAGGAGACGGAAGATGAAGCGATCAGGGAAAAAGGTCGGGCGGGGGATTGTGCTGGTCGTCATGTGGGTGTTTCTGGGTTTCGGTTTGTTCGTGGAAGTCATGGCCGAACCCGCTGTGTCTGGCCTGCCCGGTCCGACGGATTCGGAAACTACCGCACAGCTCACGGAGAACCCCATCCGTATCGGAAAGGTGGAGGGGTTTACCATGGATCGCGTGTATATCGACGGCGTGGATTACGTTCTCTCGAAACACATCGAATACTACTCCAGCCGCGGGGAACCCATCCGCCGGGCCTGGATCAAGCAGGGGGCCCGGGTCAAATACGCCCTGGGTCCTGAAAGAACCATCGAAATCATGCAGCTGGTCAGGGGCGAAGACGACGAGTGACGATCCCGGTGAAACAGACGTTGAAAGGATGATATGCTTCAGGACAAGACCGTGCTTCAGGCCCTGATCAGACAGGGACTGATGACAAAAGACCAGGCAAAGGAAATTCTCGCCAACAGGGAAAGGGTGCTCCAGGGCGTGGTTCTGAAAAACAAGAACGCCAGGGACCTGAAAGACCATCCGCCCACCATCGTCGATGTAATCGCCGCCTACGGGATGAACCGGGCGGACAGGCCCCTCGAACGCCTGGACGAGGACGCGGTGTGCCAGGCCCTGGCCCGGGAATGGGACATCCCCTACATCAAGCTGGACCCCCTCAAGCTGAACCTGAACCTCGTGACCTCCACGGTTCATCGCTCCTTCGCCCTCAAAAACCTGGTGATCCCCCTTGAAATCAAGGACGGGGAGCTGGTGGTGGCCACGCCCTATCCCCACAACCGGGATGTGATCGACGACTTAAGGCGGGTGGTCAGCATGAAGATCCGGGTGGTGGTCACGTCCAAAAGCGATACCCTCAAGTACCTCCATGAGTTTTTCGGTTTCCAGAAATCGATCTCCGAGGCGGAAAGCCTGTTTTCAGGCCCTGCGGTGGATCTGGGGAACCTCGAGCAGTACGTGAAACTGAAATCCATGGACGAGCTGCCGTCCACGGACCACCACATCATCAACGCGGTGAACCATCTGTTCAGCTATGCCTTTGACCAGCGGGCCAGCGATATCCACATCGAGCCCATGCGGGACGTGACCCATGTGAGGATGCGGATCGACGGCATGCTCCATGTGGTGTACCGGCTTCCAAAAAGCGTGCACAATGCCATCGTCAGCCGGATCAAGGCCCTGTCCCGCCTGGACATGGCGGAAAAAAGACGGCCCCAGGACGGCCGCATCAAGACGGACAAGGACGGGGTGGAGGTGGAAATCCGGGTGTCCACCATTCCCGTGGCTTTTGGCGAGAAGGTGGTGATGAGGGTGCTTCATCCGGACACCATGTTCCAGGACCTTCCGGCCCTGGGCTTTTCCGAGGAAGCTCTCCATCGCTACAGCGATTTCATCCGCATGCCCCACGGCATCATCCTGGTCTGCGGTCCCACGGGCAGCGGAAAGTCCACCACCCTTTACTCGACGCTTAGGAAACTGGCCAGCACGGCCATCAACATCACCACCGTGGAAGACCCCATCGAGATGGTCCATGAGGGCTTCAACCAGATCGCCGTCCAGCCCCAGGTGGGAATCACCTTCGGCACCATTTTGAGAAACATCCTGAGGCAGGACCCGGACGTGATCATGATCGGTGAGATGCGTGACCTGGAAACGGCGGAAAACGCGGCCCAGGCCGCCATGACAGGCCACCTGGTCCTTTCCACCCTTCACACCAACGACGCCGCTTCGGCCATCACGCGCCTTCTCGATCTGGGCATTCCACCTTATATTATACAGGCCACCCTGGTGGGGGTCATGGGCCAGCGTCTTGTCCGGAAGATCTGCGACTACTGCAAGGAGCCCCAGGCCATGAGCGGCGAGGCCCTGAAATCCATGGGCATCGACACGGGAATCACCGGAGACGTGACCCTGTACCAGGGCCGGGGCTGCGTGAAATGCCGGGGAACCGGCTATATGGGACGTATCGCCATTTTCGAGATCATCTCCTACACCGAAGGGATCAGGCGGCTGACCACGGCCGACGCCGATGTGGTGGCCATCAAGGAAAAAGCCATCGAGGAAGGGATGGTGACCCTCCGGAAAGACGCCGTGAACAAGATGCTCTCCGGCATGACCACCGCCGAAGAGGTGCTGAGGGTGACCTGGGGGACGGATTGATTAAGGGGATGAAGCTGCGGGATGGGATCTGTAAAAAGAGGAACGTCCAACACCCAACATCGAAGGTCCAACGTCGAATGGGTTCAGTGCCGTCAGTGATAATAACGAAGAACGTATCATCATTACGGCGTTGGCCCATCTCCACAGAGATCCGGAAAGATTCAAGGACAGAACAGTGTAAAATCCGGCCCGAATTTCTCCCTGTCAGCTTGGATCACAGGTTTTTCCGTCAGGTTCCATTTCCCTCGGCCGGATCTGGTTGGCGCGGAGCTGGCCGCAGGCGGCGGAGATGTCGGGGCCCATGCTTTTCCGGACGATGGCGGTGAAGCCTTTGTTGAGAAGGATGGAAAGGAAACGGTCCACGGACTCGTCGTCTGGCCGTTTGAACTCGCAGCCTTCAAATTCGTTGAAGGGGATCAGGTTGATTTTGGCCCGGACCCGGGACAGCAGCCGGGCCAGTTCGTGGGCGTTTTTTTCCGAATCGTTGACACCTTTCATTAAGATGTATTCGAAGGTGATCTTGCTGCGGCCGCTGATCGGGTAATGGACACAGGCGTCGAGGAGCTTTTCCAGGGGATAGGTTTTGTTGATGGGCATCAGGCGGCTTCGCGTCTCGTTGTCCGTGGCGTTGAGCGATACAGCGAGGTTCAGGCCGAAACGGGTTCCCAGGTCCTGGAAACGGTCCACCAGGCCGCAGGTGGACAGGGTGACTTTCCGTGACGAGAATTTCAGTCCGTAGTCGGGGTTCATGATGATCTCAAGGGCCTCAGCCACATGGCGGAAATTGGCCAGGGGTTCGCCCATGCCCATGAAGACGATGTTCTGGAACGGTTTGGCTGTCTCAGGGTCCCCGTCTTTTTTCGGAAGATCGTGGAGGATGTCCCGGACCTGGGCCACGATTTCAGATGTGGTGAGGTTGCGCTTGAAACCACCCCGGGCGGTGAGGCAGAACCGGCACCCTTGCGCGCATCCCACCTGGCTGGAAATGCACAGGGTGTATCGTTCTTTTCCGGGAATCAGGACGCATTCGGTGTATTCGCCGTCTTCGAGGCGGAACAGATATTTTTTTGTTCCATCCCGGGACGTTTCTATGTTTGATTTTTCAAGACGACTTATGCTAAAATTCTTTTCAAGAAAATCACGAGTGATTTTGCTGAGATCGGTCATTTCGGCAAACGAATCCGCCTGGCGGAGGTAGACCCACTTGAATATCTGTCCGGCACGGTAAGGTTTTTCGCCATTTTCCTTGAGCCATTCGGCTAATTTTGTTTGTGAAAAATCCTTAATGTCTTTTTTTTTCATGGTTTTTCCAAAAATATCGTGTATAGTAAGGAGTTTTTTTATTCTTGACATACCATGGAAATCATCATAATTCCATCGTTTTGTCAGAAACTGTGACGTGACGGGCGCGACCCTGTGTCGATATTATCGGAGACTGGTACCACATCTATGTTCGAAAATTTGAGTGACAAGCTGGCGTCGGTTTTCAAGAACCTCAAAGGGCACGGGAAACTCAGCGAAAAAAATATCGAGGACGCGTTGAAGGAAGTGCGTATGGCCCTTCTCGAAGCGGACGTCCATTACAAGGTGACGAAAAACTTCATCGCCAGCGTGAAAGAACGGGCCATCGGCCAGGAAGTCATGCAGAGCCTGACTCCCGGCCAGCAGGTCGTGAAAATCGTCAACGACTGCATGACCGAACTGATGGGGGACAGTCACAGAGATCTGGACCTTTCAGGGGAAAAACCCGTGTCCATCATGCTGGCGGGGCTTCAGGGTTCCGGTAAAACCACCACCGCTGGAAAACTCGCCCTTTATATCCGGAAAAAAGGACGCCAGCCGTTTCTTGTTCCGGCGGACGTGTACCGGCCCGCGGCCATTCTCCAACTGAAAAAGGTGGCCGGCCAGATGGGCCTGCCGGTTTTCGATTCGTCGGCGGACATGGATCCGGTGGATATCTGTGTGAAGGCCCGTGTGGCGGCCCAGCAGCAGGGGTGTGACGTTCTGATCATCGACACGGCCGGCCGTCTCCATATTGACGACGACCTGATGGCCGAGCTTCAGAATATCAAGAAAGCCATGAATCCGTCCGATATACTGCTTGTGGCCGACGCCATGACCGGTCAGGACGCGGTGAACATCGCAAGCTCTTTCAACGATGCCCTGGACATCGGCGGTGTGGTTCTCACAAAAATGGACGGCGATGCCCGCGGCGGCGCGGCGCTTTCCATCAGGGCCGTGACCGGAAAACCGATCAAGTTCATCGGGACCGGTGAAAAATCCAGCGCTTTTGAAGCGTTCCACCCGGACCGCATGGCGTCACGGATCCTCGGCATGGGCGATGTGCTCAGCCTTGTGGAAAAAGCGGCGGAAATGGTGGATGCCCAGAAAGCCGCCGAACTGGAGAAAAAACTCCGGAAAAACCAGTTTTCCCTGGAAGATTTCAGGGACCAGATGGTGTCCATCCGGAAAATGGGTTCCATCGGCGACATGCTGAAGATGATCCCCGGGGTGTCCACCAACAAACATCTCAAAAACCTCGAGGTGGATGAACGGGAGATCCTGAGGGTCGAGGCCATCATCAACTCCATGACGCCCGAGGAACGAAAAAAGCACAGTATCATCAATGGAAGCCGGCGCAAGCGGATCGCCACGGGAAGCGGAACCCGGGTCCAGGATGTGAACAAATTATTGAAAAACTATACCCAGGTCATGAAAATGATGCAAAAATTCAATAAAGGCGGCATTCGATCCCTGAGGGGAATGCTGCCGTTTTAAAGGAGAAAGAAATGTCAGTAAAAATCAGGTTGGCCAGGAGAGGCGCGAAGAAAAAACCGTTTTATCGCATTGTTGTCTCGGACATCGAGTCCCCCAGAGACGGCAAGTTCATTGAAGTTCTGGGCACGTACGATCCTTTGCAGGAGCCGGCGGCTGTAAATCTGAAAGAAGATCGTGTGAAACACTGGATCGCCGAGGGAGCCATTCCCACCGGGACCGTCAACGATATTCTCAAGAAAGAAGGACTGACCAAAGCTTCTGCCTAAACATCAACAGAGCCAGATTCTCAAAGTCCAAAAAGGAGATGAGTCATGAAAGAGCTGATCAACTACATTGCACAGGCACTCGTTGACAAACCCGAGGAAGTTGAAGTTTCGGAAGTGGAAGGCAACCAGACTTCTGTACTCGAGCTGAAAGTGGCGAAAGAGGATTTGGGGAAAGTGATTGGGAAGCAGGGAAGAACGGCAAGAGCCATGCGCACCATTTTAAGCGCGGCTTCAGCCAAAGTGAAAAAAAGAACGGTTCTTGAGATTGTAGAGTAGTTGATAAACGGGATGGCTGAGGAGGATTACGTTTTAATCGGTCAGATCACAGGGGTTCACGGTCTTCACGGGAGTCTGAAAGTCAATTCCCATACCGAATCCCTTGACCTCTATAAAAAAGGTGAAACACTTCTGGTCCGACGGACCGGAAAGGGACCGACCCTTTCCGAACGATGTCTGACCATCCAGTCGGTATCGCCCTACAAACGAAAGATCCTGTTGAAGTTCGATGAAATAAGCGACATTGACAGTGCCGAACGATTGATCGGAGCCGATATACTCATCCTGCGTGAGAAATTTCCCGAACTCGACGACGGGGAATTCTACTGGGTTGATATTATCGGCTTGTCGGTCTTTACCGTGGAAGGTGAGAGTCTGGGCCGCGTGGACTCGATCATGCCCACGGGCAGCAACGACGTGTATGTGGTGAAGAACAACAGGGGCGGAGAGATCCTTGTTCCAGCCCTTGAAACGGTGATCCGGGACATTGACCTCGAGGCCGGAACCATGACCGTGGACCTTCCGGAAGGGCTGTGATGGACATCACCGTTCTTACCATTTTCCCAGAAATGGTGGAGCCCTATTTTGCCTACGGCATGATCCGTAAAGCCGTGGACGAAGGATACATAAGGGTTTCTGCCATAAACATCAGGGACTATGCCGAGGGAAAACACCGGGTCACCGATGACAAACCCTACGGGGGCGGCTGCGGTATGGTGATGAAGCCCGAACCTCTGGCGGCCTCTATCCGGGCGGCGAAAATGCGGTGTCCGGATGCCCGGGTGATTCACATGACACCCCAGGGAAGGCCTTTCAACCAGAAGATCGCCCGGGAACTGGCCTCCATGGAGGGGCTTGTTTTTGTCTGCGGCAGGTACGAGGGGATTGACGAACGGGTGGTCACCGGTTACATCGACGATGAAATTTCCATCGGTGATTATGTGCTGACCGGCGGAGAACTGGCGGCCCTTGTGGTCACCGACGCCGTGATACGCCTGATTCCCGGAGTTCTGGGAGGGGAAGAGTCCGCCGAGAAGGATTCGTTTTCGGACAACCTTCTGGAACACGCCCACTACACCCGGCCCGCCTGCTTTGAAGGCGAGCCGGTGCCCGATGTCCTTGTTTCAGGAAACCACGCCCACATCGACGCCTGGCGCCACGAAACATCGTTGATCAGGACGTTTCTCAAACGGCCTGACCTGATTGAGCATACAACCCTGACCCGGGATCAGGGCAAGATACTCGAACGGTGGCGGAGCAGGCTCGACCGTCTGATCGAAAAAATCGGATGAGGTCCCGGTTTTCTTTTGACATCGTATTCCCGATGCCGGGAAAATTTCCGAGTCGGTTGTGATATCATGGATTTATACATCGCTCTGATACATCACCCCGTGGTGAACAAGAAAGGGGTTGTGATCTGTTCAGCCATCACAAACCTGGACCTCCATGATATCGCCCGGGCGGCTAGGACCTATGGGGTCAAGGGTTACTACGTGGTAAACCCCCTGGAAGACCAGAAAATTCTGGCATCCCAGGTAGTCCGCCACTGGACCGAGGGCTCTGGCGGAGCCATCAATCCCGCGAGACGGGAGGCTTTTGGCATTGTCCGGCTGGTGGATTCTCTTGATGACGCTCTGGAAGATATCGGCAGGGAGACGGAAGGCCCTGTCCGGCTTGTCGCCACCAGTGCCAGGCCAAGCCCCAAATCCGTCACGTTTACGGAGATGCGGGAAAAAATGACCGGGGAAGGATCCGTGCTTCTGTTGTTTGGAACGGCCTGGGGCATGAGTAACGAACTTCTGGATCGGGCCGATTACCTTCTCGAACCGGTCAGGGGTCCCGGTGATTACAATCATCTTTCCGTGAGATCGGCGGTCACCGTGATACTTGACCGCCTTCTGGCCAATGGAAGGTGAAGCCCCGGCATGGGCAGAGTGGAACAATGTGTGGAATTTTCGATGGATTCCGCATTGTGGGTTGACGGGGCCTGATGTTGTTGATATAGACTATCGGATTTCGATTTCAGATATTATCATGTGATTTATGATTGGGAGATAACAATGGATATCATCAAAAAGATAGAAAATGAGCAGCTTCGACTTGATTTTCCGGTTTTCAAGGCCGGTGACACCGTCAAAGTGCATGTGAAAATCATCGAAGGTGAAAAAACACGTATTCAGGTTTTTGAAGGCGTGGTGATCAGCAAGACTGGCGGAGGTTCCAACGCCCGTTTCACGGTTCGTAAAATTTCCAGCGGTATCGGTGTGGAGCGTGTGTTCCCCATGAACACCCCGTCCATCGAAAAAATCGAACTGGTGAGCCGTGGTCGTGTCAGACGGTCTAAAATCTACTACCTCCGTGATCTCCGTGGAAAGGCCGCCCGAATCAAGGAACTCAGAAACTGATCGGTTCGGGATTCTTTCCGAACCCTCTGAAACGGGCAGATATCCGACATGTGGACGTATGAGAAAAAAGCCGCTTCAAGCGGCTTTTTGCTGATAGCAGGGGTCGATGAGGCGGGCCGTGGCCCTCTTGCCGGCCCTGTTGTTTCTGCGGCTGTGATTCTGCCGGCTGATTTTTCCGTCGACGGTGTCAACGACTCGAAAAAGCTGACGGCGGCGAAGCGTGACCGTCTGTTCGACAGAATCCGCGCCGAGGCGGTATCCGTGGCCGTTGGTATTGCCGATCACGAGGAGATCGATCGTCTCAACATTCTCCAGGCCTCCCTTTTGTCCATGAAACGGGCTGTTAAGGCCCTTGAAACACCTCCGGACTACCTTCTGATCGACGGCATTTTCACCGTGTCTTACCCCACAGCCCAGGAAGCCGTAAAAAAAGGGGACAGCCTGAGCATGTCCATCGCAGCGGCCTCGATCATCGCCAAGGTGACCCGTGACCGCATCATGGACAACTATGACCGTGAGTTTCCCCAATACGGTTTCAAGAAACACAAGGGATACCCCACCCAAAAACACAGGGAAGCCATCCGGCAGCATGGCCCCAGTCCCATTCACAGGAAAAGCTTCAGCGGAGTCAGAGAATTTCTTTAACCGTTTTTTCTAAGGATGGCGTTCGTCACAGGAAAAGTCCATGATCAATGCGCGTCAGCGGTTCGGAAAAAAAGGCGAAGAGGCGGCTGCCGGGTATCTTGAAAAAAACGGGTGCACGATTCTTGAAAAAAACTACCGCACCCGTCTCGGTGAAATCGACCTGATCGCAGTCGAAGGCAACGTGATTCTGTTTGTCGAAGTCAAGACACGTGAAAAAGGGGGTGCCTATTCTCCCAAGGAAGCCGTGACGCCAGCCAAGATGCGGACCCTTTCCAGGGTGGCGGAATTCTGGCTGAAATCCCATAAAAAACTGGAATCAAAAGCCAGGTTCGATGTGATCGCCATCCTGTCCGATGGAACCACGTCCAGGATCGAATGGGTGAAAAATGCTTTCGATACCCGAAGTTACTGACTCCCACCTTGCGAAGGGAGGCAACCTGTACGTGGTGGCCACGCCCATCGGCAACCTCATGGACATCACCCTTCGCGCCCTTGCCATACTGAATTCGGTCGATGTGGTTGCGGCGGAAGATACCCGACACACCGGCCACCTCCTGTCCCACTTCGGAATCCATGCCCCCCTTGTTTCCTGTCATGAGTTCAACGAGAACGTGCGGGCCGATGCCCTGATCGGGAGGATTGCGGCCGGTGAATCCGTGGCGCTTGTCTCTGACGCGGGAACGCCTTCCGTGTCCGATCCCGGTTACAGGCTGATTTGCCGGGCCATCGAAAAGGGTGTGGGTGTTGTGCCCGTTCCCGGCGTGTCGGCCGCCATCACGGCTCTTTGTGTCTCGGGGCTTCCCACCGATGCCTTTGTGTTTATCGGGTTTGCGCCACGTAAAAAGAAACAGATGAACGAGCTGATCGAGGGCTTGAAATCGGAGCGCCGAACCCTGGTGTTTTATGAATCTCCCCGGCGAGTTCTGTCTCTGGTCGAAGCTCTGAAACAGGGCCTGGGTGACAGACCGGCTGTTCTTGCAAGGGAGCTGACAAAAATTCACGAGGAGTTTCTGAGGCGCAACCTTTCGGATCTTGGCCGGATCCTCTCGGAAAGAAGCCAGATCAAAGGGGAATGTACCTTGCTCGTGGGGGGATTTGCCGGAGAGCAGGCTGAACCGGTGGATCTGGACATGGAGATTGCCCGGCAGCTCGAATCCTGCAAAACGGGCACATCGGCGCTGGCCCGTGAACTTGCTGAAAAACATGGTTTGAACCGTCGCAAGGTTTACGAGGCGATTTTGAGGATTCAGAATAAAGACGGAAAATGAACGGAAAACCGCCTGTTTTTTTTCAAAGGTTTAAAACACTTGATGATTGTACGGCGATTCTTTATAAAAGAAATTCGATCCGCGATCCGGCAGGTGCCCAGGCGGGCTGAACTGAAAATCTCTCTGTGAATGGAGTGTGACCCATGGCTGAAGAAAACACAAAATCAGGGGAAGCGTCTTGCGCCAAATCGTCCCCTCCCATGCCTAAAATCGATTTTTCCACCTTTATTTTCTCGCTGAATTCATCGGCCCTTGTCCACCTTGGGGTCATTGGAGAACCGGGCAGCGACCGCATCTCCAAAAATCTGGTGCTGGCCAAGCAGACCATCGATATCCTCGGAATGATCGAGGAAAAGACGAAGGGGAATCTGACAGACGATGAAACCAGTCTCCTTAAAAATATCCTTCATGATCTCAGATTGATGTATGTCAGAGAAAAAGAAGGGAAGTAATAAGAAGCCGCGCCGATGATTCTGGATTTTCTGTCTCCTGCAAAAATAAATATTCATCTTCAGGTAACGGGAAAGAGGGACGACGGGTACCACGATCTGTTGATGCTGATGTGCCCCATATCCCTTTATGACCGCATCCGGGTCGACACGGACCAAAGCGTGTATTCCGTGACCTGTGCCCATCCGGACGTTCCGGAAGATGAATCCAACATTGCCGTGAAAGCCGCTCTGCTGTTTCGGGACCGGCTGGGAACCGGCCGCCCCGTGAGCATTCACATTGACAAGAACATTCCTGTGGGAGCCGGTCTCGGGGGGGGCAGCAGCAACGCCGCTTCGATTCTCAAGGGCCTCAACGCTCACAGCGGTCACCCTTTTTCTCCTTCGGAACTGATGGACATGGGGGCAGAACTTGGATCGGATATCCCTTTCTTTATCCACAGTAAACCCGCTTGGGTTCAGGGGCGGGGAGAAAAGATAGATTTAATAGAAAAAATAAGATGTTATCATGTGGTTCTTCTGTTTCCGGGAATCCATGTCTCAACCCCCGCCGTCTATAAAAAACTGAATTTTGGATTGACAAAAAAAGAAAAAAAAACTAAAAGTCCTCTGTTGAATAAAGGGTTGGTGGACCCGGTTAACCATCTTTTCAATGATCTTGAAAAACCTGCCATTGAGATTTGCAGTGAAATCAGTCGTTTAAAAGATGTCTTGGCGATACATGGAGCTGAAGGGGTTTTAATGTCCGGTAGCGGATCTTCAGTTTTTGGCCTTTATTCAGATGCGAGTGCCGCCAGAAAAGCTTACGACACATTGGAAAGCTACGCGGCTCATCAAGACGGGTGCGGAAACTGGAGCGTGTTTCTTGCCGAAATGATGGATTGAATATTGGGGCGTCGTCAAGCGGTAAGACACAGGATTTTGATTCCTGCACTCGGAGGTTCGAATCCTCCCGCCCCAGCCATTGTGATAAAAATATAATGATTCGGGATAAGGGGAAAATGAACGATCTTTCGATATTTGCCGGTAACTCCAATCCGGACCTGGCGGAAAAGGTGTCCAAGTATCTGTTCAAGAAACTTGGAAGCGCCAAGGTCAATCGATTCAGTGACGGTGAAATCCAGATAGAAATCAAGGAAAATGTCCGTTCGAAAGACGTTTTTGTCATTCAGTCCACCTGTAATCCCGTGAACGACAACCTGATGGAGCTGCTGCTGATGATCGACGCCATGAGGCGCTCGTCGGCATCCCGCATTACCGCCGTTGTTCCTTATTACGGATATGCCCGTCAGGACAAGAAAGTCGCGCCCCGTGTGCCTATTTCAGCCAAGCTCGTGGCGGACCTTCTCACGAACGCAGGTGCAAACCGTGTGATTACCATGGATCTCCATGCCGGGCAGATCCAGGGTTTTTTCAATATTCCCGTCGACAATCTTTACGCGGCCCCTGTGTTGATCGAACATATCCGTCAGAATTTCAACGAGGCGGATCTTGTGGTGGTCTCTCCGGACGCAGGAGGGGTGGAACGAGCCCGTGCCTTTGCCAAAAGGCTCGATGCGGGACTCGCCATCGTGGACAAGAGAAGAGACAAACCCAATGAAGCCAAGGCCATGGCGGTTATCGGCAACGTTGCGGACAAAATCGCCATCATTCTCGATGATATGGTGGATACGGCCGGAACTCTGACCGAGGCGTCCAACGCCATCAGCGAGAAGGGGGCCAAAGAGGTTCACGCCTGTTGCGCCCATGCTGTCCTGTCAGGCCCCGCCGTCGGACGGATTGAAGCTTCGGCCTTGAAGACCCTTGTCACCACAGACACCATCCCGTTGAGCGACGAGGCGGCCAGATGTGACAAGATCAAAGTCATGTCCATCGCACCTCTTGTGGGTGAAGCGATTATCAGGAGTCACCGCGGGGATTCGGTGACCACATTGTTTATATGAACGTTTTAATGTTTTGTGATTGAGGAGGATAATCTTTTGGAACTTTTCGAGCTGAAAGCAAATATAAGAAACAGTACAGGGAAGGGTGTAGCCCGTCAGATCAGGAGAAACAGCGCCTTCCCCGCCATTCTTTACGGACCCCAGACGGAGCCCGTGAAAATTTCGGTGGATCAGAAAGCCTTTGAAACCGCATTCAAAAAAAGAGAGAGCGCCAAGGTTCTCGTCAACCTGTCTGTGACAGATGACCAGGGTGTGGAACAGAAGAAATGCCCGGCCATCGTGAAAGATGTCCAGCTGGCCCCTCTTTCAAAAGAGCTGCTTCATGCCGATTTTCTTGAAATCGACCTTAATAAAAAGGTCAACGTTCTGGTACCCGTGGAAACATATGGAAAATCCAAGGGTGTTGAACTGGGTGGAAGTCTCCAGGTCGCCCGACGTGAACTTGAGGTCCTCTGTCTTCCCCTGGACATTCCTGAAAGCATCCGGCTCGATATCTCAGGTCTCGGCATGAACGATACCATCCATGTGAAAGATATCAACATTCCGGGAATCGAGATCCCCTCGGAAACCAATTTCACGGTTGTCACGATTGTCGCGCCGAAATCCGCCAAGGACGAGGGTGGAGACAAGTAACCTCGCATCTTCTGATGGGAGGGTGAATCGATCTTTTACAACAAGCATGACGTTTGATGGGTTTGATGATGGCGGAAAGAAAGACAACGCTGATTGCCGGACTTGGCAATCCCGGAGAAAAATATGAAAAAACCCGGCACAACGCCGGTTTCCTGGTTGTCGACCGTCTATCACGTGAATTCGGAATTCCACTGACCAAGCAGAAATTCGACCTTGTCTACGGAAAAGGAGCGATGGAAGGTGCCGACGTGATACTGGCCAAACCCATGTCATTCATGAACAGAAGCGGGTTACCGATAAGAAGACTCGCTGATTATATGGGACTGACAAGTGAGGATCTGTTGGTCGTCTACGACGATATCGATCTCACGTTTGAACGGATCAAATTAAAGGAAAAGGGGGGGCACGGGGGTCACAATGGCATAAGATCTCTGATTGATTCCTTTGGAACGCGTGATTTCCCCCGGCTTCGGATCGGCATCGGTCGTCCTGAAGGAGAAAAAGACGTGACAGGCCATGTTCTGGGACGATTTACTGCAGAAGAAGCAGAAGTCATGGACAGAGTGGTTGATACGGCCGGTCAGGTGGTTGTCACTGTTGTCACCAAAGGATTAACAGCGGCTATGAACAATTTTAATTGTTTGAGATAGTGACAGTGGTTTAACTTATTAACAATTTTATGGAGGTAAGAATGGAAAATCTACCGTTGTTGTGTACTTATGCGGGTCTTGCCGGCGTAGCTTTCGCAATCGCCATGGCAATCGTCGTAAAGGCAGCTCCTGCAGGTAACGAAAGAATGAACGAAATTGCTGACGCCGTTAAAGCCGGCGCCATCGCCTATCTGAACAGACAGGCGAAAAGCATGGGTGCAGCCGGTATCGTTCTCGCTGCCATCATTTATTTCGCTCCTGGTTACGGCCTTTACGCCACAGCCGGTTTCGTGATCGGTGCCATCGCTTCTTTCATGGCTGGTTACATCGGAATGCGCGTTTCCGTTATCGCCAACGTCAGAACGGCAGAAGCTTCACGTCACGGTTTGAACGCCGGTCTCAGAATGGCTTTCAAAGGCGGTACCGTTACCGGTATGATCGTTGCCGGTCTTGCTCTGACCGTGTGTGCCGGTCTCTACACCTTCCTCGTTGCTGAAGGCGTTGAAGCAAAAGAAATCAACGTGGCTCTCGTGGCCCTCGGTTTCGGCGGCAGCCTGATCTCCATCTTCGCCCGTCTCGGCGGCGGTATCTTCACCAAAGGTGCAGACGTTGGTGCCGACCTCGTGGGTAAAGTTGAAGCCGGTATTCCTGAAGACGACCCCAGAAACCCCGCCACCATCGCCGACAACGTGGGCGACAACGTGGGTGACTGCGCCGGTATGGCTGCTGACCTTTTCGAAACCTACGCTGTAACCACCGTTGCTGCCATGGTTCTTGGTCAGATTCTTTTCCCGAAGGAAAACATGGCTGTGGTACTTCCCCTTGTACTCGGCGCCATCTCCATCATCGCTTCCGCCATCGCGACGTTCTTTGTTCGTCTTGGTGAAAACGATGACTACATCATGGGTGCTCTTTACAAAGGTCAGTTCGGCGCTGCCATCATCGCTGCCGCAGCTTTCTTCTTCGCGTTCAAAAACATCGGCAACATCGGCGACTACACCGTGGCTCAGCTCTACTCGAGTGCCCTTGTCGGTCTTGTACTCACCGTTGTGATCGTTGTCATCACCGAGTTCTACACCGGCATCTACTCTCCTGTTAAAGGTATCGCCGAAGCTTCCACCACCGGTCACGGCACCAACATGATCGCTGGTCTTGCTGTAAGTATGGTATCTACTGCTGCTCCCGTTCTCGCGATCTGCGCATCCATCTACACCGCTCATTACTATGCAGGTCTCTACGGCATCGCCATCGCCGCCGTTTCCATGCTCTCCATGACCGGTATGGTTATCGCGATCGACGCTTACGGTCCCATCACTGACAATGCCGGCGGTATCGCTGAAATGGCTGAAATGGACGAAGCTGTCCGCGCTGTTACCGATCCCCTCGACGCAGTGGGCAACACCACCAAAGCTGTAACCAAAGGTTACGCCATTGGTTCCGCCGCTCTGGCCGCTATGGTTCTCTTTTCAGCTTACACCCAGGAGTTCGCTCATACCGGTGCCAAACTGACCTTCGACCTTTCTCAGGTTGACGTTCTCATCGGTCTCTTCATCGGCGGTCTTCTTCCCTACCTGTTCGGCGCCATGGCTATGAAAGCTGTTGGTAAGGCTGGTCACGCCGTTGTTAAGGAAGTTCGTCGTCAGTTCAAAGAAATCCCCGGCATCATGGAAGGTACCGCGAAACCCGACTATGCAGCATGTGTTGACATCGTCACCAAGTTCGCTCTTTCCGAAATGATGATTCCTGCTCTTCTCCCCGTTGTCGTTCCCGTCATCGTGGGTTTCGTTCTTGGGCCGGAAGCTCTCGGCGGTCTCCTCATCGGCAGTATCGTAACCGGTCTTTTCGTGGGTATCTCCATGACCACCGGTGGTGCCGCATGGGACAATGCTAAAAAATACATCGAAAGCGGAAACTACGGCGGAAAAGGCAGCGATGCCCACAAAGCAGCCGTTACCGGTGACACCGTAGGCGACCCCTACAAAGACACTGCCGGTCCCGCTATCAACCCGATGATCAAGATCCTCAACGTTGTTGCGCTTCTTCTCGTTCCCTTCATCGGGTAATCGTGATCTGATTTTATCAGGTCGTCGATCTGAGTGACCCAAGGGGTGTGGTTTTCCACACCCCTTTTTTTATTGAACGAAATGTTCACCTGTGATATAACAATCGGGTGTTTGATCGTGGTCTTATTAATACAATTTATGAGTGCGGCACGAAGATCTTTCTCGAATCCTCGATAATGTTCATGTTTGTTCATTAAATGCGTGGAGCTGATCCTATGCAGGGGATAGGGCTACTTCGGCGTTTCTCACAGGTGGTGAAAATGGCACAGGAATTGGCAAGAGAGTTTCAGGTGGGTGATCTGGCAGTCTATCCGGCCCATGGTGTTGGACGGATTGAATCCATAGAATCCCGGGAAATCGGTGGGTCGGATATGGATTTTTACATTATGAAGGTTCTTGAAAACGGAATGGTCATAATGATTCCGACGAACAACGTCAGGTCCGTCGGTCTGAGAAGTCTGATCGGAGAAAAGGATATCCCGAAAGTCTACGAAATCATCACGAAGAAGAAGGACTGTTCCGTGGACAACCAGACCTGGAACAGGCGTTACCGCGAGTACATGGACAAAATCAAGACAGGCTCCCTGTTCGACGTGGCTGAAGTGTTTCGTGACCTTTTCCTGCTGCGTCTTACGAAGGACCTCTCTTTCGGGGAAAGAAAACTCCTCGATACGGCCCAGAGCCTACTTCTCAAAGAACTCTGCACGGCCAAGGACATGAGTGAGAAAGAAATGATGGCCGAAATCGAGTCGTTGTTCGAAAAACCTGTCTGTTAGTTTTACGATCTATTTTGGACAAAACGGCTGAAAAAATCGAACAAGGCGCTTTTACCTTCGTTGTCGACCACGATGACACAGGTAAGCGCCTTGATTTGTTTGTGACGGAAAAACTCTCCGGAGTCCAGAGATCCCGGATCAGTGACCTGATCGGTGATGGAGCTATCCGAGTCAACGGGTCTGTGAAGAAACCTTCCAGCAGGGTGAAATCGGGAGAAACGGTTTCGGGAAGTGTTCCTCCGAAAGAATCCCACCTTTTCAGTCCCGAAGATATACCCCTCGAAATCATCTACGAAGATGAGTATCTAGTGGTCATTAACAAACAACCTGGGCTTGTGGTCCATCCGGCCCCTGGAAACTGGGAGGGGACCCTGGTCAACGGCCTGCTTCACCATTTCCCTGAAATCGGTTGCAGAGAGGAAGACTGCCGCCCCGGAATCGTACACAGGCTTGACCGGGACACGTCCGGAGTCATGGTGGTGGCCAAGGACCACAAGACGCTCCTGAGTCTGGCCCAGTCCTTTCACGACCGGCATGTCAAAAAAGAGTATCTTGCCCTTGTCCATGGACGGTTATCTGCCGATTCGGGGATGATCGATGCCCCCATCGGGCGTCACAGTGTTGACCGAAAGAAGATGAGCGTCCAGAGTCCACGTGGAAAACACGCCCTGACACACTACTGTGTGGAAAAACGGTTCGGCCTGTCCACCCTGGTACGCTGCGATATCAAAACGGGAAGAACCCATCAGATCCGCGTCCACTGCCTTTCCATGGGGCATCCGGTTGTCGGAGACGCGGTTTACCAGCTTCCCCGGAAAACACGGGTCACTCAAATTCTCGAAACCGAGCGTAAGATTCTGGGCGAGGCGGAACGCCAGATGCTTCATGCTTTCAGTCTTGAGATTCAACACCCGGCCACCGGTGAACCCTTGGTCTTTACGGCGCCGGTTCCAGAAGACATGGCCACTCTCATCGGAAAACTCGAAAAAAACATGGACTCCATCGGGTCTTTGGACGATGTTTTTCGATTCTCAAGTAAAACAATCAAGTAGAAAAGAGCGCGACATTTTTTAAATTTTTGAAGGGAAACTGGGTCAAAAACAGCTTGACTTATGGCCTTTTCTTTATAATAGTGTCTCGAAATCCGTTTTTGTTGCAAGGCGGATTTTCTTCGCCTGCCATATCAGCATGTCACAACTGGATTCACTCGATAGGACGGGCTAACTGTTTCGTCCATAAGGAATGGGAGGTCATTTGGATGACTGAAAGTTGCCTCATTGATTACATGTATATTGTACTTTTCATGGCAGGGGGGACGTTTGCCGTGTTGGTACCTTTTATCATTTCCTATTATATCCGTCCGAAAACCGTGGAGTTTGAACGGTCGTTTCAGGCTTACGAGTGCGGTGTCCCCCCCTTCAAGCAGATGTGGGATTACAGGTTCGGAATTTCCTATTACCTTTACGCCCTGATATTTCTGGCCTTCGACGTGGACGTCCTCTATCTGTTCCCCGTCGCGACGGTCTTCAATACGGATACGGTGAGTGTGGTCAGGGGAATCTCTGAACTGTTTATTTTTGTGGGTATTTTGTCACTGGCCATCATTTATGCCTGGGTCAAAGGAGTTTTCACGTGGGAGAGGAAAATAAGATAAAACCGATTAACGCTTTCACGCAGAGTCTGCGGGAAGAGTATGAACGGGGGGCTGTGGAACGCGAGGGCGCTCTTCTCGGTCAGCTCCTCCTGACCGACAAGGTTCTCAAGGTCTGCCAGGCCAATTCCCTGTGGCCCATGACCTTCGGTCTGGCCTGCTGCGCCATCGAGATGATGGCCACCGGTATGGCCAGAATCGATATGGCCCGGTACGGGGCCGAAGTGTTCAGGCCCTCAGCCCGTCAGTGCGACCTTCTCATTGTTTCCGGTACCGTCAACAAGAAAATGGCCCCGGCCGTCATCACCCTTTATGAACAGATGCCATCGCCCAAGTGGGTGATTGCCATGGGGAACTGCGCCATTTCTGGTGGACCCTTTGCCGTCGAAGAGAACTACAACGTCATCGAAGGCGTGGACCGTCTGATTCCCGTGGATGTCTACATTCCCGGATGCCCTCCGAGACCGGAAGCCCTGATCGAGGGAATCCTGAAACTCCAGGAAAAAATCACAGGTGGCCGCCATCCCTGGCCCCAGAGGAAGATGCCTGAGAAACCGGAGATGATCAAGATATGAGTTCAGAGACCAGTGTCATCGGAAAATTGAAAGCCGCCCCTTTCCAGGTCGATGAGGTCGACTACCTGAAACGCGGGTACCATGTGGAAGCAAGACTCAACGAAAACCAGGTGAGGGATTTTGCACGTGCCATGCTCGACGCCGGTTTTTTTCTGGATTTTGTCACTGCGGTCCATGTGACGTCCGGTTTTCAGATTGTCTACCAGTTCGCCCATTTTGACGAGACCCTGAGGGTTAACGCCAAAGCCATGACAGATGACAAGGGCGAGATTCCGACGATTTCCGACATCTATCAGGGAGCCGACTGGCATGAACGTGAAACCCATGATTTTTACGGTGTGGTGTTCACAGGCCATCATGATCTGAGAACTCTGCTTCTCAGTGAGGAGGACGCGGACCTGAAACCCCTGCTTAAAAGTGCGGAAAAACTGGTGAGCGTGGAAACGATTACCAGGAAGTCAGGTGAGGACGCTGAAAAGAAACCTGCCAAAAAAACGAAAGAAGAATAAACGTCCGGAGAGAATGTGATGGCAACGACGACCAAATTTCAAACCAGCGACAAGCATCGTTTCCTTCTGAACATGGGTCCCCAGCATCCTGCGACCCACGGGGTTCTGCGGGTGATTCTCGAGATGGACGGGGAATACGCCATGGGAATCGATCCTGTTCTGGGTTATGGCCACAGAATGCAGGAAAAAATGGCCGAATCCCGTGCTTGGCCTGGTTTTTATCCCAACACGGGCCGTATGGATTACGTGGGCGCCATGCCGTTCAACCATGGCTATGTGGCCCTGATCGAACGGATGGCAGGTATCGAGGTCCCAGAGCGGGCCGAATACATCCGGGTGATCACCTCCGAACTGAACCGGATCTCCAGTCATCTTCTGGGCATCGGGGCCTATGTCCTCGATCTTGGGGCCTTCACCCCGATTCTTTACGCCTTCGATGACCGTGAAACCATTCTGGACACTCTTGAAGACATCACAGGTTCACGACTCACCTACTGCTACTTCAGGGCCGGCGGCGTGCTGAAAGATATCGACGACACGTTCATTCAAAGAACCCGGGCCTTTATCGATCATTTCAGAAAACGTCTTCCCATGTACAACGATCTGGTCACGGAAAACGTGATTTTCATCAATCGCACCAAGGACATCGGCATTATCACGGCGGATATGGCCAGGCGCTACGGAGTGACGGGTCCGACGTTGAGGGGCTCCGGAATCGCTTACGATATCCGGAAAAGTGAGCCGTATTCGGTTTATTCCCATTTCGACTTCGATATTCCCACCGGAAAAAACGGAGATTCCCTGGATCGATACATGGTGAGGATCCTTGAAATGGAACAGAGTCTGAGGATTATCGAGCAGGCCCTGGACAAACTCCCCGAGGGACCGGTCATGGCCAAGCCTAAAAAGGTCAAACTCCAGGAAGGGGATTGCAGCTTCTCCGTTGAAACGGCCCGCGGGGCCCTGACGTATTACCTGGTGGGGGACGGCAGCGAGGTTCCTTACAAACTTAAAATCAGGGTGCCTTCGTATTCAAATTTGAGTCTGCTGGAAGAGATGTGCACGGGGATGCTCATCGCGGACCTGGTATCCGCCATGGGAAGCCTTGATCTGGTCATTCCGGAAATCGACAGGTAGGGACTATGCAACAGATAATCGACATGATTCAGACTTACAGTTTACTGAGAATGCTCATCGCCTTCCTGTGCCTTCTGGCCATCGTGTTTTTGAACGCCGTGGTGATGGGGTACCTGGAACGGAAGATCGCCGCCAGGATCCAGAGACGCTGGGGGCCGATGGAAGTGGGCGTTCAGGGCTGGCTCCAGATGATTCTCGACGGGGTGAAGATGCTGGCCAAACAGCTCATCGTTCCCAAAGACGCCGACCGCTTTCTTTTCCGTCTGGCTCCGCTGCTCTGCTTCACGCCGGTGGTGATGATTTTCGCCGCATTGCCTTTCAGCAGCGCCCTTTACGGCATCAACCTTCACATCGGGCTGATCTACATCATCGCCATGGCGTCCATCAACGTGTTCGCCATCCTGATCGCGGGCTGGAGCTCCAACAACAAGTATTCCATGTTCGGCGCCATGCGTTCCGTGGCCCAGAACATCGCCTATGAGATACCCATTCTCCTGTCGCTCCTTTCCGTGGTGCTTACCACCGCGACCTTCGATCTCCAGAAAATCGTGGAAGCCCAGAGCGGAATCCTCTGGTTCGCCATGTATCCCAACCTGTTCGTGGCGTTTGTCATTTACCTGATTGCAGGATGCGCCGAGACCAACCGGGCACCCTTCGACCTTCCTGAGGCGGAAAGCGAGCTGACGGCAGGCTTTCACACCGAGTACAGCGGTTTCGGTTTCGGGCTTTTTGCCGTGGCTGAATACGGCAATCTGTTCATCATGGCATCCATCGCCACCATCATGTTTCTTGGCGGCTGGAACGGGCCTTTCGGTCTGGGCAGCGGTCCCATCCTGGGAGCTTTCTGGTTTATGCTGAAAGTGTTCGTCCTGATGCTGGTGATGATGTGGGTTCGATGGACCTACCCCAGAGTCCGTTTCGATCAGCTGATGAATCTGGCCTGGAAGTACCTGATTCCCTTTTCACTGGTCAATCTTTTAATAACTGCATTTTTAGTGAAGATGATATGAGCGGATATTTCAAAGACATTTATACCGGCGGTAAAAGCCTTCTCATCGGGCTGGGTGTCACTTTCAAGGCCATGATCAGGCCTGTGGTGACCGTTCAGTATCCCAGGGAGAAAATCGACGTGACCCCCCAGATCAGGGGCCATATTGAACTGGTCAAATACGGTGAAAACGATGCAGGGCACAACTGCCTGGTGTGCGGGATGTGCGCCAAGAACTGCCCCTGCGGCTGCCTGACCGTGGACGGCGAAAGACGGGAAGGGGTGAAGGGCAAGGTGCTCACCGTGTTCCATTATGATTTCACCAAGTGCAGTCTGTGCGGAATCTGTGTGGAATCCTGCTCCAGGACGGCCCTGACCTTCTCCAATGAATACGAACTGGCAGGATTCTCCCGTGAAGAGTTCCAGTTTGACCTGATTAAACGGCTCGAGGTAAAAAAATGAACGCGATTTACCAGTTTGTTGCAGAAGCCCTTTTCATCATGTTTATCCTGCTGACAGTGACGGGGAGCTTTCTGGCTGTCAAGGCCCGGATACTCATGCACGCGGTCCTCGGCCTCGCCGTCTGCCTTCTCGGAGTGGCCGGTCTGTACTTTTACCTGGGCAGCATGTTTCTGACCATGATGCAGATTCTGATCTACATGGGGGCGGTGTGCATCGTCCTGGTGTTCGGAATCATGGTGGGTTACACCCCGCATGAAAGCGCCGAGAAAAACGGCATGAGCCGGAACATGCTGCTGGCGCTGGTCTCATCGGGCGTGTCCGCTTTTCTCCTGGTGGCGGTGGTCATCGGCCGGACAACCTGGACTGCATCCGCCGCCAAAGCCGGGAATTTTTCCATCGAATGGATCGGTGAAAACCTTCTGTTGAGATACTGTCTCGCATTTGAACTGATTTCGGTGGTGCTGCTCATCGCCATCGTGGGCTCCATTATCCTGGCACGGGGTGGAAGGGAGGAAGAGGTTTGAGTTATTTAAGTCATAATCTGAACACCTATCTTATTCTGGCTGTGTTTCTTCTTGTAATCGGAATTTACGGGATGATCCGCCACCGGACATTTATCGGCATGCTTGTTTCGACGGAGCTTGTCCTCAACGGAGCGGGGCTGAATTTCATGGCGTTCAACAAGTTCACCGCACCCGATCCGGCCGTGGGACAGATCTACACCCTGTTCATCATGGGTATCGCGGCGGCGGAGGCGGCCATCGTCGTCAGCTTCGTTCTCGCCGTGTACCGCAGATACAGAACAAGCGATCCTGAAAATGTCAACGCGCTTCAGGGTTAAAACGGAACGGATGATCACTGTAACGGATTCAAAGTTCTTTTGGGTACTTATTGATAAGGTTTAAATAGATTATGGATATTTCAAACACACCCAGCTTGATTTTTGTGACGACGGCCATTCCACTCATCACGGCGATACTGCTGATGACTTCGGCATCAAAGCCCAACCTCAGGGAGTCGTGGTCTGTTCTCGGGGCGATCCTCACGTTTCTGTCCGTGATGAACCTCCTGCCACAGGTTCTTGCGGGCGTATCGCCGGAACACACGTTCTTCACCCTGTTCCCCGGTGTGAGCGTGAAATTCAGGCTGGACGGCATGGGGCTTCTGTTCGCCGGAACATCTTCCTTTCTTTGGATTCTCGCGGCCTTCTACTGCGTGGGGTACATGAGGGGACTGAACGAGCACGCCCAGACACGGTTCTACGTCTGTTACGCCATTTCGGTGGGCGGGGCCATGGGCGCGGCTTTTGCCGGCAACCTTTTCACCCTGTACCTTTTCTATGAAATCGTGTCCATCGCCACCTATCCTTTGGTCATGCACCACCAGGACGCCGAGGGTTACGAAGGCGGCAAGAAGTACATTGTCTATCTGTTCTTTACATCCAAGGCCTTCCTGCTGACAGGAATGGTTCTGCTTTACATGCAGTGCCACACCCTGGATTTCGACGCCTCCGGAATCGTATCCGGTATCCTTCCCGAAGGAGCCAACAGAACCCTGGTGACCGTCACCTACCTGATGTTCCTTTTCGGGTTCGCCAAGTCGGGCATCATGCCCCTGCACAACTGGCTTCCTTCGGCCATGGTGGCCCCCACACCGGTCAGCGCCCTTCTTCACGCGGTGGTGGTGGTCAAGGTCGGCGTGTTCTCCACGTCCAGGGTCATGCTGTCCATCTTCGGAACCCAGCTTCTCCATGACACGGGACTCGGTCTTTTCACCGCCTATTTCGTGTCGTTCACCATTCTCACGGCATCGATCATCGCTCTGACCAAATCGAACCTGAAAGCACGGCTCGCCTACTCCACGGTCAGCCAGCTTTCCTACGTGCTTCTCGGCGTGGCCATGCTGACCCCCAACGGGGTCACCGGCGGGCTGATCCACATCTCCAACCACGCCTTTTCAAAAATCACCCTGTTCTTCTGTGCCGGCTGTATCTTCGTGGCGTCAGGAAAAAAGGACATCAAGGAACTGGGCGGGCTCGGCTATCGCATGCCGTTCACCATGGTGGCCTTTGCCCTGGCCTCCCTCAGCATGATCGGCGTTCCCCCGGTCTGCGGATTCGTGTCCAAATGGTACCTGCTTCTGGGCAGCATGGATCTCCACAACTGGATTCTCCTTACCGTGCTCCTGGCCAGCAGTCTCCTCAACGCAGGGTACTTCGCGCCCATCATCATCCAGGCCTTTTTCGGGAAACCTATGCCTGAAGACGTGGGGGCGACCTCCAATCTCGAAAAGAACCCTCTGATCATGTTCATGGTGGTCCCTCTGACCATCACAGCGATATTCTCAGTGATTTTCGGTTTTTATCCTGATTTCTTTATCAAGATCGTCGCTTCGGCCGACGCAGGATTTTTTGGAAATATCATCAAAGGTATAGCGGGGTTATGATGGCTAAACTGATCACATATCTCAGGGATCGTGCCCACATTTTGAAGTATGTCTTTTTTGCCTATCTGCTGTTTGCGATCGTGTTCGACTATTTTGCGGAAAGGCATGAACCCCATTTCTTCGGTGACACCATCATCGGGTTCTGGTCGATTTTCGGGACCGCGGTGTGCCTTGCCATGGTGGTCGTGTTCAAGGGTTTGTACAACAACTGGCTGAAGCAGGATGAGGATTATTATGATAAGTAACAGTGTGTTTATGCATCCGGCGACCTTGTTTATCATAGGGGCTCTGTTGCTGCCGCTTCTCAAACGGGTGCACATCAGTCTCCAGAAAGTGCTCCTGGTGGTGGTTCCCGTTCTCGCGATCATCCAGATCTACCATCTGCCCGAGAGTTTCGGCGTGACACGCTACATGGGTTTCGACCTGATCTTCGGCCGGGTCGACAAGCTGACCTTTGTGTTCCTCAATGTGTTCACCATCATGGCCCTGATCGGCAGCATCTACGGTCTCCACGTGAACGAAAGCGGGCAGCATATCGCGGCCTGGCTTTACGTGGCGGGGTCCCTGGGCGTCACGCTCTGCGGTGACTACCTGACCCTTTTCATCTTCTGGGAACTCATGGCCGTGGCCTCCACGTTTTTGGTCTGGTACAGGAAAAAGAAACGGTCCATCGAGGCGGGTTACCGGTACCTTCTCGTCCATATGGCCGGCGGCCTGATCCTTCTGGCCGGGATTTTCCTGCGTTACAAGAACGTGGGCATCGAAGGCCTCCGTTTCGAACAGATCGCAACCAACGGCGCCACCCTGGCCGATTACCTGATCATGATCGGTTTCATGCTGAACGCCGCCGTTCCCCCGATTCATGCCTGGCTTCCCGACGCCTATCCCGAAGCCACGGTCACCGGTGCGGTGTTCATGTGCGCCTTCACCACCAAAACAGCGGTCTACGTTCTGGCCCGTGCTTTCCCGGGTTTTGAGATTCTCGCCATCATGGGGGCTGTGATGACCCTGTACGGCGTCGCCTACGCGGTTATCGAAAACGATGCCCGGAGGATTCTGGCCTACCACATCGTCAGCCAGGTCGGCTACATGGTGTGCGGGGTCGGCATCGGCACGGCCATGGCCATCAACGGGGCCTGCGCACACGCCTACGCCCATATCCTTTATAAGGCTCTCCTGTTCATGGGTGTGGGGGCCGTACTCGAAATGACCGGCAAGTCCAAGCTCAACGAGCTGGGCGGTCTTTACGCCAAGATGCCCCTGGCTTTGATCTTCACCGTAATCGGCGGCATTTCCATTTCCGGTTTTCCCCTGACCAGCGGGTTTATCAGCAAATCCATGATCATCGCCGCTGCGGGTGAGCACCACATGGTGGGCATCATGGTGATGCTCCTGGCCGCTGCCGTGGGAACCTTCCTTTCCGTGGGCATCAAGCTGCCGTATTTCGTGTGGTTCGGCGGCAAATCAACGGAAGAGTGCCCGGTGGAAGCCAAGGACGCTCCCTGGAACATGAACCTGGGCATGGCCATGGCTGCCTTTTTCTGCATCGCCCTGGGTTTCAAAGGCCATCTGTTCGGATTCAACTGGCTGTACGACATGCTGCCCACTCCGGTGACCTGGGATCCCTACACGGCCTACCACTTGTCTGAAACACTCCAGCTGCTCGGCTTCACCGGCTTCGGCTTCTACCTGATGGTGAAGATCCTCAAGCCCAAACCCTACATGAGCCTGGATCTCGACTGGTTCTACCGGAAAGGCGCCAGGGTGTTCATGTGGATCGCTTCGAAACCGATCCATGCCGTGAACGAGTTCGTGGACAATGTGTGGAAAACCATCGGTATCCGGATCACCATGCTGACGGCCCGGTTCTTCTCCTGGTTCGACAAGGAGGGCATCGACTGGGTCATCGACGGTTCGGCCCAGAGCGTGGTGAACGGCGGTGACCACCTGCGGCAGATTGAAACAGGTAAGATACAGCAGTACATCGGTTTTGCCGTGGCCCTGCTTTTCATGGTTCTGATAGCCGTGGTTCTTGCGGTTTAATATGATCAGTTTTTCACTGAGGAAGAATGGGAAGGTATGGAACACTATCTGATACATAACACATTGAATTATCCCATATTGTCGGTTCTGATCATCGTGCCTCTCCTCGGGGCCGGTGTCACGTTTTTCCTGAAAGGGGATCAGGCGGTCAAATCCTGGGGGCTTCTTGTCACGCTGATCACGGCGGCCCTGTCGGTACCTCTTTTCACCAACTGGGATTTCGCCACCTCCAGGTATCAGTTCGCCGAAGTCACCGAATGGTTTCCCTTTCTCAACCTCAACTACGTGGTGGGCGTGGACGGGATCAGTGTGCTTCTGGTGCTTCTCACCACCTTTGTCATGCCTCTGTGTGTGCTCTGCTCCTGGTCCTACATCAAAGACCGGTTCAAGGAATTCATCCTCGTCACACTGCTGATGGAAGCCTCGATGATCGGCGTCTTCATCAGTTTGAACACGGTACTCTTCTTCATTTTTTGGGAAGCCATGCTCGTTCCCATGTACCTGTTGATCGCGGTGTGGGGGGGCGAGCGCAAAGACTACGCCTCCATCAAGTTTTTTCTCTACACTCTGCTGGGAAGCATCTTCCTTCTGGTGTCCATCGTGGCCCTGTACATCAAGACCGGGACCTTTTTCATCCCCGAGCTGATGGCCCAGAATTACAGTTTCAGTTTCCAGATGTGGATCTTCCTGTCGTTCACCCTGGCCTTTGCCATCAAGATCCCCATGTTCCCCTTCCACACTTGGTTGCCGGCGGCCCACGTGGAAGCACCGGTGGCCGGCAGCGTGATTCTGGCCAGTATCCTTCTTAAAATGGGCGGCTACGGTTTCTTGCGGTTCTGCCTTCCCATGGCTCCGGCGGCCACCGTGTACTGTGTGCCCTACCTGATATTTTTCTCGGTGGTGTCCATCGTGGTGGGCGGTTACCTGGCCCTGGGCCAGTCGGACATCAAGAAGCTGATCGCCTATTCCAGCGTGGGCCACATGGGTTTTGTGACCCTGGGCATCTTTCTCCTGAGCGACGACGGGATCAAAGGCGCCATGATGCAGATGCTCAACCACGGCGTCACCACAGGCGCCCTGTTTATCCTGGTGGGGATCATTTACGAACGGACCCACAGCCGGGAAATCGATAAAAATTCGGCTCTGGGCATGATGATGCCCATCTATGTGACGTTCCTGGTGATTTTCTCTTTGGCCTCCTTCGGTTTTCCCGGAACCAACGGGTTCATCGGAGAGTTTCTCGTTCTTCTGAGCGCCTTCAAAACCAGCAAGGTGGTCGGTGCTTTCGCCATCCTCGGGGCCATCCTGGCGGCGGCCTACATGCTCCGTCTCGTCCAGAAAATGGTCTGGGCCGATTCGGACGGCCATGGTCACCATGACGACCACGGTGACGATCATGGACACGGAGAGAAAGAGCACCATGCCCTGTACGACCTCAACCTGCGGGAAATCGGAACCCTGGCTTTCCTCACGGTGTTTGTCTTTGTGATCGGGCTCCATCCCAAACCTTTTCTGGATGTGATGGACGCCAGCGTCACCCAGCTGCTCGAACAGGTCAGCGAGGGACTGAAACACGTACCCGCTGGCGGAGACCATGGGGGAGGTCACCACGCCGCCCTTCGTGAAATGGGTCAGCAGATCAGGGAATGGATCGCCATGAGGTAAGCCTTAACACGGGTCTTTCGATGGGAAACGATTGTCTTCCATACTATTTCGAAGAATGATGCAAGGAATATGAACATGTCTTTATTTTTACCAGAATTGGCATTGACGTCGATGGCGTTGGTTTTCTTCTTTCTATCCCTTGGAAAACCCAGATCGTCGCTTCTTCAGGGTTCGGCACTCGGCCTTTCGGCCCTTGTCCTGGTCATCACGTTCCACTCGTTCAGTCTTGTCCTCGGACAGCCGGCCCAGCTGCTTTTTTTCGACGCCTACCGGATCGACATTTTTTCCCAGATGTTCAAAATCGTGTTCGCCCTGGGCCTTTTTATCGTGATCTATCTGGGCCAGGGGTTGAAAGGCGTGGTCGAGGAGCTCAAGGCGGAATACTACATGTTTCTTTCCCTTTCCACCCTGGGTCTTGTTTTCCTTTCAAGCTCGGTGGAACTTCTGACCATCGTGATCAGCCTTGAGATTTCATCGTTCTCCCTGTATGTGATCATCCCTTTTCGTTTTCAGAAAGGGTACCGCCAGCAGATGGAGGCCGGTATCAAGTACGTGATGTTCGGCGCCCTGGCCACAGGCATCTCCCTTTACGGCATGAGCTACATGTTCGGTTTCGCCCACACCACCTATCTGGCGGAACTGGCCCCGGTCTTTCCCGAACTGATCAAGACCCAGCCCCTGATGGTGGTGGCCCTGATTCTTGTTCTCGGCAGCTTTTTCTACAAACTGGCCATGTTTCCCATGCATTTCTGGGCTCCGGACGTCTATGAAGGGGCCAGCAACGAAACAGCCGGCTTTATCGCCACCCTGCCCAAAGTGGGCGCCGTGGCGCTCCTGCTTCGCTTCGCCAGCTTCGCCGGTGTGGAACTCAACCAGATCACGGGTATCCTGGCCACCTTCGCCGTTCTTTCCATGGTGATCGGGAACCTTTCGGCCCTGGTTCAGGAAGACCTGAAGCGGCTTCTGGCTTACTCCAGTATCGCCCACGCCGGCTACGTGATGGTGGCCATCCTCTGTGTCAGCGCCCTGGGATTCGCGTCGGCCATCTATTATATTGTGGGTTATCTGATCATGAACCTGGCCTGTTTCTTCGTGATCTACCATGTGTCACGAACCGGTGAAAACGTGACCATGAACGACCTGAAAGGGCTTTACAAGAATTCGCCGCTCCTGGCCCTCACCCTGGTTCTCGGGGCCTTCGGCATGGCCGGGATTCCACCAACCGTGGGTTTCATGGGAAAATTCTTCATCTTCACCTCGGCCATCGAAAAGTCCCTGTACGCCCTGGTGATCATCACCGTGATCAACGCCGGGATTTCGGCTTACTACTATCTGAGAATGGTTCGGGCCGCCTTCCTTACCAGCGAGGAAGAGGTAAGCGTCATTCCCCTGAATCCGGCGGCCCGACTGCTGGGCGTGCTTTTCATCGCCGCCATTATCGGCATCGGCATTTTCCCGGAAGCGTTCATGAATCTCGCTAAAATGGCGGCTGGTACGATTCTTTAGCGTTCTGTGATACAGACAAACCGAAGGAGGCGCTCACCTGGGTGAGGGCCTCCTTTTTATTTGCCCTTTCGGAGGGCGGGCATCCTTTCCCGAGAAACATGGGGATGGGAAACAACGCCTTAATATAACACAGGAAACGACCATGTTTTCAAAACTCAAGCAGCTGCTCAAGGATGCCAGGCTGCCGTCAAAAAAACCTGAAACGCCCGTGGGGGCAACAGCTCCCGGTCTCTCTCCTGATTCACGGACGATCAGCCCGGACACACCGGCTGTTGAAAAAACAGCACGAGTTGAAACCGTTGAAAGAAAGCAACCTGACCGGAAAAAGGCACAGGCTCTGGAAGATGTGAAACGAAACAGAAAGGGCATCAGGGTTTTCGATAAAGGCCAGGACCTTTTCGGATATTTCGATTCCGCAGGCGGTTCTTTCGATGAGCCCCCGGAAATTTCGGTGGAACAGCCGAAACCAGGGTCTGATCCTGGCCCTGAGAAAATTGAACTTAAAACGAAAGCCCGGAAAAAAACAGTCCGGAAGACGCGCCAGGGTTTTCCCATTCTTGACGGCCTCGATGACGCCGCCCTTTTCAAGGAGGCCCTGGCCGATGAACGGGCCATGGAAAAGCCTGAAGAGCCTGAAGAGAAAAGGGACGCCGCACCGGCAGGGAAACGGCCGAGGCTCGAGGGCACGAACCGTCACGGAATCCCCGTTCTTCCCGACCCTGGAGACAGGTCCGGCCTGCTTTCTGAGGCCCTTCAGGAACAGGAAAAGCGGGAGTTTTTAAGGCTGCTCAACCAGAACCTGGGCCAGAAAACCCGGGATGTGCTGATGAACGAAAAAGGGGTCCGGCCAGGTCGGAAAAAACCCCTGACCCTCAAGGAACGGTTGAAACGGTACCCGCTGCCCCAGAGCCAGCTGGACCTCCACGGTTACACGGCCCTCAAGGCGGAACTCCGAGCCGAATCCTTTCTGAAAAGCGCCTATGGAAACCAGGTCCATACGGTGATCGTGATTGTGGGCAAGGGTCTTCATTCCGATGAGGGGGCCGTGCTGCCCGATGTGGTGGAAACGCTTCTCGATCGTATGCGCCGTGAGGAAACTGTCCTCGCCTATGCGTGGATCAACGAAAAAAAATCACGCAGCGGTGCGGTCACCGTCTACCTGAACAATCTTGCGATAGAATAAAGAAAACAAAAAAAGCCCGCCACCCCTTTCCGGTATGGCCTTGAATCCTCAGGTGGCCAGATAGTCAAGGTAGGACCGGACCACGGGAATGTCGGCCTCGGCCCAGTCCAGCGAGGGCAGGTCTTCCGGGTCAAGCCAGACGATGGCCGAATGTTCCCGGCATATCGGGGTTCCTTTCTCGACGCCACAGACAAAGGGGTAGAGGGTCACGGTGACGTCACCGTAATCGTGGGTGCATGGTGAAAGTGCCCTGCGGATCGATACGACCATGGCCAGTTCTTCCATGATCTCACGAAGGAGGCCGTCTTCCCTGGATTCACCCGTCCTGATCTTGCCTCCGGGAAACTCCCATTTATGGGCCATGCTCATGGTTTCGCTTCTCTTTGCCGAAAGCACACGGCCATTATGCTCGATGATGGCACAGGTCACGTGGAGATGATTTTTGTGCAGGTTGTCCATGGGTTTTATCCTTCATGCCTGGTGTTTCGGTGGCTGCTCTATTCAGGTCGGTCATACCGGAACGAAAAACCAAAGTCAACGTCATAGGCATGAGGTGGCGGGACTATTTATCCCCTGGTACATTATCATGTGCCGTCATTTGCGCGGTCTTGTAAAACAGATGAACCCCGGGCTTTCAAACTCCTTTTTCTTGTGATAAAAACATTCTGATCCTGTTTTTCCTCAAGACCCGTGGTGGTCAAATAAAGGGATAACCTTGAAGGAACCGTTATGACTTATATCACCGTCATCACTCAGACCGGGCGGCAGAAGGTTGAATTGCTCGAACAGAACGCCGTTGGACGGCATTCCGGCAACGATATTAAAATCCAGGACCCTTCCGTTTCCAAGAATCACTGCCATATCTCCATGGACGGGAACGGTATGTGCTTCATCGAAGACAGGATGAGTACCAACGGAACGTTTGTGAACACCCGGAGGATCCACGGGAAAACCGTGCTTTTTCCCGGGGATGAGATCCGTCTGGGCAATGTCATCGTCCTTCTTGAAGGGGATGATGAAGAGGTGGCCCGTATGGTTGAAATTGGCGATGCGGAAGAGGGATTGTTCAGTTCCATCATGCCTCCGCAGCTCGAGACCCGGTTTCTTCCGGAAAGTGACATCAGCAGCGAAAAGGACCTCAGAGTCGATTACGAGAAACTTCGGGTGACTTACGAACTCCAGAACGAGATGAATCTGGAGCGGGATACAGGAAAGACCCTGGACAGGATTTTGTCCAGAACTTTCGAATTCCTCGAATACGACCAGGGCGTGATCCTTCTGAAAGAAAAAGAGGGGAACATGGTTCCCCACAGCTACAAGTCGCGTCGCAGGAATATGAAGCTCAGGATTTCGTCCACCCTGATCCGCTACGTGCAGGAAGAAAAGACCGGGGTGATCTCCACGGATGTGGCCTCGGACAACCGGTTCAACATTTCCGAGAGCATCATGCTCGAAGGGGTGAAATCAACCATTGCCGTTCCCATCATGATCGATGAAGAGATCCTCGGCATCATGATCCTGTACTCTATCGAAATGACCAACGCCTTTACATTCAAGGACCTGGGCATCATGATGGCCATCGCCAACCAGGCGGCCAGGATGATCAAGAATGCCCTGCTCCACGAGAAGCTGCGGCTTTCTTTCGACAGTTCGATCAGGACCCTGTCCGCCACGGTGGACGCCCGTCATCCCCTGACGGCCGGCCATTCGGAGAGGGTGACGGATATCTCCATCCTTATCGCCAGAAAAATGGAACTCCACGAGAACGATATCCGGGTGCTTAAATTTGCCACCCTGATGCACGATATTGGAAAGATCGCCGTTCCTGACGAGATTCTTTTGAAAAACGGCCGGTTTACACCCGATGAAAAAGCCCTGATGGACATTCATCCCCGCAAGACCCGGGAAATTCTTGAGAATTTTTATTTCCCTGAACTTCTGGAGCAGGTGCCCCTTATCGCCAGTTCACATCATGAGAAGATGGACGGAACGGGCTACCCCCTGGGCCTCAAGGGAGATGAAATTCCTCTGGCCTCACGCATCATGGCTGTGGCAGACATGTTCGACGCCCTGACAGCCCGAAGGGATTATCCCAAATACATCGACAACACCACGGCCAGCTACGATCCCCTGCCTCTGTCCCAGGTGGTGTCCATCATCACCGCCGGTGTGGGGGAAAGGTTCGACGGCAGGGTGGTTGACGCTTTTCTTGCCTGTCTGCCGGACATCGTGGAAAACTACAGCGGAGACATGAACAATCCCAACCGCGATGAAGATCTTTTGTTTCTTCGCGGGCAGAACATGATGGCCTGAGTCCGGGTCTTGTACCTTGCATTCGCCCGGGTGATTGGCTATAATCAACCCATCAATAAACGTTTAACGGGCCTTGAGTGCGGACAGGCCGACCAAGAAAAAGGAGCTTGCTTATGAGTATCCGTAAAATTGCCTGTTGTACAGATTTCTCGGAAAACGCGGAAACCGCCATATCCAAAGCCATTGAATTGGCGGAGAAATTCGAGGCGAGCCTCGATGTGATCCATGTGCTGCCCCAGCCGGTCAACCCCATGGTTTCGGATTTCGAAGTGCCACTTCTGGGCGAAGCTCTGCCCCAGGTTTCCTTCGAACACCGGGCCAGCCTTGCCCAGAAGATGAAAGAGAAGATGCAGGACGTCTTCGGTGGACGAATGGCCCGGGTCAAGCATGTGAAGATGGCTGTCCTGGACGGTCATGTTTCAAGCGAAATCATCACCTATCTCGATGAACACGACATCGATCTGGTGGTTCTGGGGTCTTACGGTTTCAGCGGAATGGGGCTTGTCATTTTCGGGAGCGTGGCCAAACGTGTGGCCCACAAGGCCGGTTGTTCGGTGATGATCGCAAGGGACAAGCAGGAAAAAGCCAGCTGACACCGGTTCTCTGATTTTTTCGATTAAAGGCGAAACCATTTTGAAGATTTTTATTGTGGCGGGTGAACCGTCAGGAGACTTCCATGCCGCCGAGCTGATCCATGCCTTGAAGAAGGCCAGGCCCGACGCGGCGTTCTATTCGGCCGGAGGTCGAGAGCTCAAGGAATGCACCGTTCAGGTGGCGGACATGACGGAAATCGCCGTCACGGGGATTCTCGAGGTGCTGAGTTTCATGCCGAAAATCCTGGCCATCTCGAAACACCTGAAGCAGCAAATTGACCGGATCGATCCGGATATCGTGATATTCACCGATTTTCCTGATTTCAACTTCAACCTGGCCGCCAAGGTGGCGAAACCGGGGAGAAAACTCGTGTATTTTATCAGCCCCCAGCTCTGGGCCTGGAGAAAAGGGAGGATCCGTCTTGTGAAACGCCTGATCGACAAGATGCTGGTGATCTTTCCCTTTGAAGCGGAGTTCTACCGCAAACAGAAAGTCCGGGCCACCTTCGTGGGCAATCCCCTGGTGAACACCATCCGGAAACACCAGCGGGAGGGGCTTTCCAGGACAAAAAACGAGAAACCCCGGGTTCTTCTCCTGCCGGGATCTCGGAGAAAAGAGATCCGGATGAGCCTGGAAACCATGTGCCAGGCGAAACGGCTGATGGAGCAGCAGCTCGATGGGGAATTCGCCGTGCTGAAGCACCGGGATCTGCCCATGGAGCTTTTCCAGTCGGCCGTGGACGCCGGTGTTGAGATCATCGAAGGCAACCCTTTCGAAGAATTCGCACGGACCGACCTGGCCCTGGCCTGTTCCGGCACGGTCACCGTGGAGCTGGCCCTTTCAGGCGTTCCCGCCGTGGTGATGTACAAAATGGCTCCGGTCACCTATTTCATGGCCAAGGCCATGGTGAAGGTCAGCGCCATCTCCATGCCCAACATCATTCTGGGGCATCACGTGTTCCCCGAGCTGATCCAGGATGAGGCCAGCCCGGAAAACATGGCCCGCCACGCCCTGGCCATTCTCAAAGATCCCGAACACTACCGCGCCATCCAGACTGAACTGAAACGGCTCTACGACATGCTGGGGCCCTTCGACCCCAGGCTGGCCGCCTCGGAAGTCCTCTCAGCCTGAAACGCCCTCGACCACGGCCCGGATCACCTCAAGGGCCGTGGGAGTCGGAGCCTGGAAATTTTCTAGTTTTCCAATGACACCGGCCACGGACACACCGGACATCATCTGAACACCTTCCATGTTCTCACGGATCATCGCCGGATCTGTTTCGTCTTTGTCGATAAACACCACGGCCGGATTTCCATGGCCCCGCCTTTTAAGCGCTTCCAGGGTCAACAGGGTGTGGTTGATGGTACCCAGGCCTGCCCGGGCCGCCACCACGGGCCTGGCGCCGGTTTTCTCCAGCAGATCGGCCATCAGGCTATCCTGGGTAATTGGGACCAAAAGACCTCCGGCCCCTTCGATGATGAGCGGGTCGTGTCTCCTTGATTTGTCCGCGATCCATGCCGCAGCCTTTTCCATGTCTACGGTTTTTCCCTCGCTTCTTGCCGCAAAATACGGGGCCTTGGGTTCTTTTAAACAGTACAGCATCGAGTCCCCGGGGTTTTGAGACGCAAGGCCCCGGATGTTCTCATAGATGAACCTTGCGTCGCTATCCGGACTCATGGGGCCTGTGCAGCCAGTCTGGAAGGGTTTGAGGTAGAAGGGAGACCGTCCTTTTTTCAGGAAGTAACTCATGAACAAAAGGGAGAGCACAGTCTTTCCCACGCCGGTGTCGGTGCCAAGAATGAAGTATCGCATCGTCAATTCAATGTCCTGTTTTTCCAGCTCTCTAAAAAGCTGGCCGCCGGAGGCGTGGTCTTTCAAAAAGTAACGTCGACAATCCCTGTGTATCAGAAAAAAACCGCCGGTTGAAGACCTGTCTCAACCGGCGGTTTTGAATTGTTCTGCGGAGTCCGGTCAGAACCGTTCCTTGATCTTCGTTTTGACCAGGGTGGCAAGCTCGTATTCCACGGGGATCATCAGGAGGGTGAGAACGGTGGACGCGAACAACCCGGCGACAAAGGTGGTGGCCATGGGCGACCATTCCACCGATTTGTACGGGATACCGATGGCCATGGGCAGAAGGCCCATGATGGTGGTGATGGTGGTCAGGAGTACCGGCCGGATACGGGCGCGGCAGGCGTCTTTCACAGCCTGCCTCATGGTTTTTCCTTCGTTGATCCGGATGTTGATGAAATCGATGAGGATCAGGGAGTTGTTGACGGTGACGCCGGCAAGGCCCACCACGGCCATGAGGCTGCCCAGGGTGAACAGAGACCGGGTGAGCAGCATGCCGAAGGTGACGCCGATGATGGCAAACGACACGGCGGTGAGCACGATGAACGGCTGGACGTAATCCCCGAACTGGAGGGCCAGGATCAGGTAGATGGCGACAAGGGCCACCACCAGGCCGATGTACAGGGTGCTGAAGGTCTTGCCGGTGGTCTCGGATTCTCCGGCGAAAATCAGGGTGATGTCCGGGTAATCCCCGGCCATGGATTCAAAATACCTGGACACGAGGAACTCCACCCGTTTGGAGGTGAGGTCCGAACCGGACCGGATATCGGCTGTAAGTCGGACCGAGGATTTGCCGTTGTACCTGCCCCGGGAGTCGGGTTCGCTGCTGTACTCCACACCGGCCACGTCCCTGAGGAAAATGGGGGCCGCACTGTGTTCCACCAGGGGGATGTCCATGATGTCCTGGGGAGATCCAAGTCCGCTGTCCACATACCCCTCCATGTCCTGCTTCCGTGCCACCCGGACTTTCAGGTCCACTTCCTCGCTGGGCGTCTGGAATGTCCCCACTGTGATTCCGTTCAAAGCCCCCGCGATCATCTCGGTGATACGGCCCGGCGGGATGCCCAGGTCATAGGCGGATTCCTGGCTGGGTGTGTAGCGGACCACGTTCACGTTGGATGCCCGGTCGTCCGTGATCTCGGTCAGATCCTTCAGCTCGGGATTCTGCCGCATGAATTCCATGATCCGGTCACTCACCTGGAGCTCCCGTTCGAGATTTTCGCCGGATATCCGCAGGCTGACCGCCTTTCCGCTGGGAATGCCGTTGGATTCGGGGAATACTTTCACCACGGGCCGTTCATCCGGGTTGGGGTATTGTTCAACCAGATAGGTCCTGAGTTTTTTGCGGACGAAATCGAGGTGTTTGACCGGGTCTTTACCCGGATTGTCCGGCAGTTCGGATGTGTCCTTTTCAGGCATGGTCACCACAGCCTGGCCGTACTGGCTGCCGCCCTGGATGCTGTAATCCTCCTCCTCGTAGAAACCGGCCGTGCCTGACACCGAGTCTGCCTGCTTTTCACCCAGGCCCAAGATGAACCGGGAGATATCCCGCACGATGGCGTCGGTCCGAGTGATCGGCGTGCTCGAGGGCAGGGCCACGGTGACATGGTACCGGATGTAGTTTCCGGGGAAAAATTTCACCTTGATCAGGGGGTAGATGCCCGACAGGGAGAGGCCGGCGATGGCCAGGGCCACAAAGAACAAGAAGGCGATGGAGGTCATGGCCTTCCATCGGTGTTTGAGGAACAGATCGAGAATTTTCTCGAAGCCGTTCCAGACCCGTGAAACGATATCCTTTTTATGACTCTTTTCTTCGTCGGAAGTCGCGTCGGCCTCGATTTTGTCCACAGCCTTGGGACCGTATTCGAAGATATGGACGGGGAGAAACGTCGTGGATTCCAAGATCGAGGCGAAAAGGGCGAAACTCACCGCAATGGGAATCATGGACAGAAAGGAACCCACGGGACCGGTGATCAGCAGCATGGGCAGAAAGGCCACCACGGTGGTGAGCATGGAGTTGAAAACCGGCCAGAAAATTTCGGCCACCCCGTCGACCACGGCGATTCGCAAGGGTTTGCCCATCTGCTGGTGACGGTAGACGTTTTCGATGACCACGATGGCGTCATCCACGATGATGCCCGACACGAGGATGAAGGCGAACAGGTTGATGGAGTTGATGGAAATGCCGGCCACCTTCATGGCGATCAGGGTGCAGAGAAAGGAGAAGGGGATGCCCAGGGCCGCGAAGATGGCGTTCCTCAAACCCAGGGTGTACCAGAGGGTCAAAACGACCAGGCCGATACCCATGAGCAAATTGCCGTTCAGGATGCTGATGGAATCGTTGATTTCCTTGGTGGAATCGTTGGTGTAAGCGATGCGCAGGCCGTCCGCCTTGTGTTTGTCGGCGAAACGGTCGCAGATCTGTTTCACCTGCCGGGCGATTTTAAGGGAGTTGGCCCTGTCTTCCTTTCTCACGGTGAGGCTGGTGGTGTCCTCCCCGTTGATGGAGGTGATCAGCATGGGGTCCGGAGAACCCATCATGGCGCTTGTCACCACGTCGCGGATTCTCACGAAGTTGCCGAAACCGTCTTTGCGGACAATGACGTTCAGCACGTCTTCCTGCCGTGAGAAATCAGAGCCGGAATCCAGAATGAACTCGGAACTGTCGGTGCTGAAATTTCCCGTGGGGATTTTCTGGCCCGCCGATCTCAGGGCGTCCACCACCTCGGCGAAGGTCACTCCCAACCCACGGAGCTTTTCCGGGGACAGGGACACATGGAACTCGTTTTTTGACTGGCCTGAAATCTCGATGTCCCGGACCCCTTCGATGGCCTTGAGTTCTGTTTTCAGGCGGTCCGCCATGTCCTTCCGGCTGGATTCCGAGGCTTGCCCGAACAGATTCACCCGGATGACGGAAATCCACCAGTGGGTGTCGATAAACAGGAATTTGGGATCTTCGCAGCCTTCGGGCAGTTTGCTCCGGATGTTCAGGACCTGGAGACGGACACGTGAGAACAGCTCGCTGTAATCCGCGTCGTCCACGAATTTCACATGGACCGAGGATCTGTTCCGGTGGGTTCTCGATTCCACGAACTGCACGTTTTCGATACCCTCGATGGCTTTTTCAATCTGGGTGGTGATGAGGTTTTCCACGTCCTCGGCGGAAGCCCCGTAGTAATAGGTGGTGATGTACACTTCGCCCATATCCACCGAGGGCATGTTTTCCACGGGGATGTTGAACATGGCGTAGATGCCTGCGGCGAAGATGATCAGGTAGACGATGTTGAGAAACGTCTTGTTTTTCAGGGTGGCGATGGACAGGCTCCGGGCGAAACGGGAGTAGCCCGGGCCTTCCTCGAAACCCTCGAGGGGGGTGTCGCTGATGGTTCCGTCCTCGTCCAGATAGGCCAGCTGGGTTGTATCTCCTGGCTGGGAGGGAATCCGGAATGGGTCCTCGACCAGTTCACTGAGAACCCGGATCTTATCCTCGATGATAATCTTTTTTTCGTCATCGATGGAGCCGGCCCAGGTTTTTTGGATTTTCCGGTAAAGGTACAGCGCTTCCTTGTAAAGTTCGTGGCTGAAGTAATTTTCCGCCTCGAGGAGCATGCCGTCCAGGGTTCGTTCGTTTTCTCCCAATCCGGACAGCTCCTGGGGGACTTGGACGTCCGGCCCCTCGAAAGCCGGAATGACGATCCGTGACAGGCTGTCAGGTTCGTCGGAGTCGGCCGGGGGGACTTGCTCCACCTGGGCCGTGATCAGAGATTCGTCCGGCACGTTTTCCTCGTCTTCGTCCCGGTCCGAATAGGTTCCGTCATCCAGGTCCAGAATGATCTGGATCTTGGTCTGCAAGAATGCTTTTTTGGCAGTGTCGCCTGAGGAGGCCCATTCTTTTGCCAGTTTTCTGTAGAGAAAAAGGGCTTCGGTATAAAGGTTGTGGCGGAAATAATGCTCCGCTTCCCGGATGGTTGTCTGGTACCGTTCCTCTGCGGCCCGGTTCTCTTCCTCGATGATGTCCATGGTTTCCGGTGTGGGATTTTCCCTGATCAGCCGGATCAGAGTCTCGATTTTCTCCCGGACAAACTGGATTTTCATCAACTCGCCGCTGCCGGCCAGTTGTTCGGCCAGCATTCTGTAGAGGAGCAGGGCGTTTTTGTAGGATTTCTGGGTGATGAACTCTTCCGCATCACTGATCACCAGGCCGAAGGGCCGTGTTACACGACTTTCCGTTGTCGCCTCGGGAACGTTCACAGGTTTTTTCTGAATGTCTTTTTTAAGGAACCGTTCAAAGATGAGGCTGAATAGTGATTTCATCGTAGCACGCCTTTCCTGTCAGGAATTGGTTGATGGCCTCCCGGATTCATCGGTTCACCGGTTATCGTGACGGTCTGGCCGGATTGACGGGAAGGACCACGACCCCCGGCCTGATATTCTTTGTTTCAACCACGATGAGGCTGCTGCCCGTTTCCCCGAGAATCATCACGGGAACGGGTTCGCGTGAAGCTTTAAGAATGACCGTTGGATTGCCGAAACGGTTTTTCACGGCCGCTTTGGGCACAAGGACACCGTCTGTTTTCACTTTGAGATGGGCCTGGAATTTCAAACCTCCCCGCCGGGCGCCCTTGTAATCCGAAACGGCGAGTTCCACCTGGAGTTTTCGTGTCCGTTCGTCAAACCTGGGGTTGATATGGTTGATCCGGGCTTTGACGGGCAGACCTTCGATGGTGGCGTCGAACAGTTTGGGAAGGGATTTGAGGGCATGGAGTTCTTCATTGGACACGGACAGGGGAATGACCAGGGTTCCGTAGTCGGATACTTCCGCCAGGGGGGTACCCGGCTGGACAGCCTGGCCCACTTCGACAGGCAGGCTGGTGACCACCCCGCCCCGGAAACCGTAGATCCGGTGCCGGGACAGCTGCTCTTTCAACTGCCTGTGGGATATCTTGAGCCGTTCTTTTTCGAATTTCAGCGAGTCCAGTTCGTTGACCGCCTGGGTCAGGTTGTTGGCCGATTCGTCGTATTTCGCCTCACTGACATTCTGTGTTTTTCTAAGCTCGGCGATACGCTGGTGGGAGCTTCTGAGAAATTCCACCTGGGAGGCCATGCTTTTGATTCGGCTTTCGATCTGTTTGAGCTGAAGCGCGCTGTTGTCCAGGGACAGGGCCACGAAGGTGCTGTCGATCTCGATCACAGGGTGTGATCCCACGGCGGCGCCGATGCGGGAGTTGATCCTCACGATTTTCCCCGCCACTTCGGCGGTGAGGATCACGGCCTTGGAAGGCCGGGTGTAACCGGTGATCATCTGGTTTTTCAGTGCCGGGGCTATGACAAGGTCTGCGGCCCTTGCGATGTCTTGCGGCAGGGACAGAAAAACGGAAAAAACCAGCATGGGAATGAGAAGGCGTTTCATGGTAACTCCTGGGTGGCGGTTGGTCTTTGCATCACAGTTCAGCCTCCATGGCTTTGAGGTCCGAAAGGCCTGTTTTCGTTTCCCTCATGTAGAATAATCCGATGGGTGCCCGCATGAACAGCAGGGTCGCGGAATACACCATGCTGAACGACAGGATGTTTTCTTCGGGGCCGAACGGTTTGAAGAAAAACACCATGGCCGCCTGGATGGTACCGATCCCGAAAGGGGTGATCGGGATATTGCCGATGAAGAAGATCACCGGAACCAGGCCGATCAGTGAAAAAAGGGGTACATGGACATGGAAGCTTTTCAGGCCCAGATGGAAAAAAATGACGAACGAGGCGAAGTAGACGGCCCTGAAACCTGACAGGATAAAGTAGTTTTTGAAATCCGCCTCGTAAAAGGCGGCCATGAGGGCACTGTTTCGAAGACCTGTGAACCATCCGTAGGATGGCAGCAGGCGGACCAGGAAAAAAAGGGCGATATAGGAAAAGAACATGGCCCCCGCGATCAGGATGATTTTTTCGTAAATAACCGGGGACTGGCCGTAGATCAGAAGACAACCGGCCATGGCGAAAAAGGTGATGCCCACGCTTTCCACAAAATAGTAGAAAAACATCACACTCCCGGCCCGGGTGAGGGCAATGCCGTTCCTGCGTTTCAGGTACCAGGCGATAGCCCCTAACCCCAGGTTGTAGTTGATGATCATCAGCATGTAGCTGGCACCCCGGATAAAGCGCATTTCTTTGAACGTCAGATCGTGGCCGAACATGTTGAACAGAAACATCAGGTTCTGGGATTCGACGAGAAACCAGATCAGCACGAAACTGACGGCCAGGGGCAGGTAGATTTCAAGCCGGGCTGAAGTGAGGGCCGCCAGAAGCTTTTCCCTGTCGACCTGATAAAATAGATAGAACAGGACGGCTCCGGCGATCAGCCATTTCAGCACGGTTGTCAGTCTTTTCCAGGCTCCTGGTTTTGACCCCATATGGTTGTTGTTGCCCCTATAATTCACGGTGGATGTATTTCCGTTTCACGGTTTTCACCCGGTCGATATTGTCTGTGACGGTGACGTTGACGGTGATTTTGTTTCCGAAAAGCCGGCCGATTCCTGCGTGAAGATGGGTAAGGTAGCTGTCTTCGAAGTCCGGGCCTTTCACGTAATAGAAATCCGCCAGGTCCTTTTTACGCTGGACCATGTAGAAATCGGTGAGAACAAGTTTGTCCATGCCGAAGTCTTCCAGGGGACGTTCCACCACCTCGTAGATCTTCCATGCGGGGATGGTGGTTCCGTCCGTCAGGACGAACGAATCGTCTTTCCGGCCTTCGATGGGGCCGATGACCGGAAAGGGCAGTCCGCAGGAACAGGTTCTGTTTTCTGGAAAATACGAGTAATCACCGATTCGGTATCGGATAAAAGGCATGGCATAATTGGTGAGAGACGTCAAGACGATTTCTCCCCTTTCTCCGGGTCGGGCCGGATGACCCTGGGCATCCAGGATTTCCAGGATGACGTTGTCCGTAAATACGTGGTTCTTTTTTTTTCGGCACATGCTGGCGATAAAGCCCATTTCCACCGATGAATACTCGTCGTATGCCGGACAGTTGAACTTCCTCTCAATTTCGGCCCGGTCCTGGGGAAGGATCATTTCCGAGTTGAGGGAAATGGCCTCGAGTCCGATGTTCAGGATATCGTCGCTTGAGAGAAACTTGGCCAGGTCCAGGGCGTAAGACGGATAGATCGCCATCACATGGGGTTTGAAGGTGAGCAGATGCTTCCGGATTTCTTCGAAAGGTGTCTTGGGCTCCAGGCCCATCTGCCTGAAAAGCCCGAAGGTGAAGCCCGACTTTTCAGGAACCGGGAGAAAGTAGAGCAGTTTTTTGAACGGGGTGTAGCCGATCATGGACAGGCAGCGGTAGTACATGGTGAGGCGGTTCCAGAAACTGTCCGTCTCCCAGAGGACCCGGAGCATTTTCCCCGAAGAACCCGAGGTGGTCCTGACCAGGCACTGGTCTTCGGTGAACTGGCTGGACACGCATTCTCCGTAGTTCATCTGGATATCCTGTTTCGTCACCAGGGGAAGTTTGATCAGATCTTTTTCCGTCCGGATGTCCGCCGGTTTGACGCCGGCCCTGTCCATGAGTTTCTTATAGAACGGAGCGGTTCTGTAGGCATGGCGGATCATCAGCTGCAACCGATTGTCCCGGAAGGCGGCGAGCTTCTCCGGGCTCATTTTCCGGCATGAGGACACCTCGCGAAGTTTTTTGAGTTTGGTCAGGATCATATATCATTCTCCATCAGAGTTTTGTTTTATGGTTTTCCGTTCACCCGGGATTCAATGGCTTTTCGCTTGATCTTCCCTTTGAGATCGATGGCCTCCACCTGGGTGACGGTGATGGTGACCTGGTGTCTGAAAAGGGTGGAAAGGGCGTCGGTGACTTCCTTGAATCGGCTGTCGTCGTATTCTTTGCCCTTGACCAGTTCGATGGTCACCCGGTCTTTTGTCTCCTGGATCACCCGGAATTCCTCCATCAGGTGGAGGTACTTCTTGATGAACATGGTGAAGGTGTTGAGAATTTTAAGGGACGAGACATAGGTTCCGTCGGGCAGAATGAACGAGTCGTCGGACCGGCCTTCGAAGGATTCCAACACAGGAAAAGGCGAGCCGCAATTGCAGGTTTCCGTGGACAGGCGACCGATATCCCCGATCCGGTAGCGTATGAACGGCATGGCCGGGCTCCGAAGGGTGGTGAGGACCATTTCTCCCGGTTCACCGGGTTTCACCTCGTTGCCGTCCGGGTCCAGGAACTCCACCCAGACGTTGTCGGTGAACAGGTGGTAACGCTGTTTTTTGCACAGCGAAGCCACCATCCAGGTTTCTTCGGTGGAGTACTCGTCATACACCGGGCAGCCGAACACCTCGGAAATGGCGTTTCGTTGATGCACCGTGGACATTTCCGAATTGCAGAGAATCATTTTCGGACGGATGAGTTCAAGGTCTTCCTCTGTCATCCGCCGGGAAATCTCGTGGATGATCGAGGCGTATCCGTCGATGAAATCCGGCCTGTGCTGTTTCAGCATGGCGATCTGCTGTTCGATGGGGGCCACGGAAGGGATGTGGTGGAACCTGAACAGGGGGCCGACGTTCATCGGGTCCATGGCCGTGTACTTGATGTAACAGCAGGTGTACCATGGTTTGTAGCCGATCATGGTGTAGACCCGCAGGTTGGTCGACAGGTAGAAGGCAAAGGTCTTCGGGCTGTAGATAAAGGGCAGGGAACGGCCTGTGGACCCGGTGGTGGCGGAGTAATGGCATGTTTCTATGTCCGTTCCGTCGGCCACGATTCTGTCGGGGAAAGCGTTCCTCACGTCGTCTTTGGTGAGAAAGGGCAGTTTTTTAAGGTCTTCCGGCCCTTTGAATGAATCCATATTCACGCCGGCCTGTCTGAAACAGTCCCTGTAGTAGGCCACGTGCCGACCCGCGTGGCGCACGCTTTGAACCAGCCGTTTTTCAGCTTCGGATCTCAGGGTGGACGTCGATTTCAGTTGGTTCAGGTGAACCTCGATGGCGGTGGTGAGTAAGTGTCCCCAGAACATGTCAAATTCCTTTACTGTGGTTCAGGATCAGGGCATCTCCGGTTTCAGGAAAAGATCCGGAGACCAGTAGGTCCATGAAGGTCGTGTCGTTTTCGTCCCAGAGAACGAGGGGCTCGATTTTCATGTCCCCCAGGATCATTCCCCGGCTTTCGTTTCGTTTCTGGTAGACTTTCCGGCACTCTGGATGAAAGACAACCCGTAAAGGGTCGAGTTGGCCGATTTCCGAAGCCAGTTTGTAATGAAAGGATTCATCGAGAAGGCCCGAGGCGAACCGGGTGATTTCCGCCTCAGCCGCCGGATTTTTTTCTTCTTCACAGAGCAGGGTGTACCGTGGTTTTTCATTTTTTTCAGCGCAACCCCCTGTGGCCACCAGGGTCAGGGCCTTGACGTTGAACGTTTCCCCGGTCCGTTTGATCACTTCCACGGCGATGTCCGGGGTGAGTTTTTCTCCGGTCATGTCAACCCCGCCCATTCGTCCCAGAAATTCCAGGCAGGGGCAGTTTTCAAGGAAACCGCTGACCCTGACCCGGTCGTTGAGGTTGTAACGGAGGAACCCTGAGCCGGTGGTGAGAAGGGGGGTGACGATCTGGTCTTTTTTCAGATCCCAGGCCGGATGGATCTTGTCCGTTTCGGGATCGAGAAACTCGTAAAAATGACTGGTGACGGCAAGGGGGTAGTGGCCCCGGTAGGGAATGGTCACCACGCCTTCCGTGGCCCACAGACCTTTGGCCAGGAATCCCGCATGGGCGAACAGTTTTCTCAGTTCTTCGGCCCAGATACGGGAAGACGAGGTGTCCCATGAGCTGACCAGGGCCAGGTTGGGCCACAGGCGCTCCACGATGCCCGGACCGATGGTTCCGTCCCAGGCCGAGAGGATTCCGGCCACGGCTGGAGATCTGGGGCAGGGGATGTGAAACAGCTCGCTTTGTCTTTTTCCCCAGTGGCCTTTGGCAAGGATGGCGGCCAGCTCGTCCTTGTGTTTCGTCAGTTGTTCGATCAGGTTGATGGCGAAAGTCGGGCTCCACACCGAGATCAGGGTAAGGTCCGTGCACGCGACGAGATGGGCCAGGCTCGAGATCATGGACCCTTCCGAGCTGGCCGCATAGGACACTTCCGTGGGGACGGCCATGGTGAGATGCATGAACAGCCGTTTCCACCAGGGAAGAAGCTTCAGGTCGTCGTTGGCATCCGGGGCAATGGTGGTCCTGAGGTGGGTAGGAATCCAGGAAAGGGACCAGTAATGCCGGCCGTTAAGTATCCCCGGATGGGAACGGAACCCGTCCACAAGGAGCGGTGAAATGGCCTGGTCCAGCTCAGCCAGAAAAGACGGTGTGTAAGGGATCCATTTCATCTTGGAGGATGAGCCGCTGGTGGGCTGGTACCGGCTGCAAGGCTCGGACGTGAGAAGGGGGGCCTTGTTTTTTTTCTGTTCGAGAACGACCGTTTCCCAGTCTTTGTACGTCGATACAGGGACTTTCGAGGCAAATTCCTCATAGGTCGTCTGTTCGTCCAGGCCCAACGAACGGCCTGTCTGGCCAGGTCCGATCAGGGTCAGCAGATTTTTCAGTTTTTTTCTCTGGGTCGCTTCAACCTGAACGAGGGAACGGTCGAAATGTCTGGTTGATTTGAGGCTGAGCAGGTAGAGCAGCCGGAGAGCGAACCGGGTGCTTGACTGTGACGCGGGAGAAGACAGGCGATTCATCGTAATCTCAGATTCATAGTAATGTAAAGAGCCCGTCAAAGCGACTTGACGGGCTCAGTTTTTTCAACGGACGCGGCTTCATGCGATTGGAATGCCATGAAAGCGGACCGGAAGACTCAACCGGTCAGGGCATGGCTTTTCTTCGGGTCGAGATCCGTTGTTCGTCTTTGGACGGGAGAAGAAAACCCGAAAGTTTGACGGCCTGTTTTTTCAGGGGTTTGATGAAAATCCGATGAAAGGCCGTGCCCCAGGTGGCCTTGGCCACGCAGGGGAGTTCGGTCCCCCTGTCCCATGTGGGGTTCCTTTCGTTGAAGAAGGCGATTTTCGGGAATTTTTCACACATCTCGGCCGTGATTTCCGCCACGCCGCCTTTCAGGTACTGGGCGCCTTTTCCGAAATCCAGAATCTTCTTCTTTTCGTTGAAGTATTCGGGGAACAGGTAGTTGCAGTAGCCTTTCATGATGTCTTCAAGCTGCTGGTTTTCCCGGGTGTGGCAGGGATAATAATGGATAAAGTTGTTGGCGAGAAGCAGATAGGTCTTGTAGCCCTTTGAAATTAGAAACCAGTACACAGGCCTGAACGGGTTGGCCAGCATTTTTTTGATAAAAAATTTGACGAACGACGAATTTAAAGGGTTGTCGCCCCAGAATTCCTCTTCGACGATGGTGTCCCCGCTGAAAATGCCATGAACCTTCTTTCCGTTGATGATCATTTTCATTTCAAGAACCGTGCTGAATCCCACAATTTCACCGGTGCTTTTTTTTCTCAGAATGAAAGCCCCGTTCTTTTTGTCGAGATCGTTTTTGAATGTCTTGAGGTCCGTGTTTTTGTAATACTTTTTGAAAACACTGTGCATCTCTTCGAGATCCTGGTAGGAAATCTCGTAACGCGAATGGAATTTTGCTTTTAGTTCAGACATTTTTCACCTCTGTTCCCGCTTTGCATTTCCCCCCGGATTCTTGTTATAGCCACCAGAAAATTCTCTTGAAAAGACTTGTGGTCGTCTTTGTGACGGTCCAGGGATACACGTAATCCCAGGATTTGGAATTGTAGGACTGATTTTTGTAGTTCAGGTAAAGGAATTCGGCGCAGTAGTCCGAATAGCTTTTCAGGTTGCTTTCCGTGATGCGGGAGCTGTCCTGGCGAAGGGCGTTGAGATAAGTCTCGGTCCTGTCGTAAAGGATGTTTTCCAAGGAGTAAGCCCAGCTGTGGATGCCGAGAAGGAGGGGGATGTCGATGGTCTTGTCCGATTTATCATTGGCGCTCATGTTGGCCAGCCACAGGACGTGCCATTCGGATAGTTCTCCTTCGAAGGAGCTCCAGTTGTCTTCATAGGAGTTGAACAGCCAGTTGACCTGAAGCAGGCTGAGAAGAAGCTCCGCTGAAATGTCAATGGGAGGAAGCAGCTCGAGAATGCTGGCGTCGCTGAGTTCGTAAAGTGTCGCCTTGGCGTCGTGCATGGTCTTGTTGATGTAACAGGTGGGTTCCAGGTCCAGGGTCATTCCGAGAAACGAGGTGTCTGCGTAAGCATAAGACGAGATGGCGTTGGCTGCGGGAAAGAACGGGGTGGCCACACCCACGGAAGGTTCACCCAGGTTGACCCAGATGGTGGCCAGTTTGGCGTTTCCACCGGGTGCCACGCCGTCAACCACGAAGGCGAGATTGGTGCAGTAACGGCTGATGGTGTGGAAGGTGCTGCGTTGGGTGTCTGTTCCGGGATCGAGATTGGAAAGGCTCGGATAGGTATCGAGATGGTATTCGTCGATGTCGATGTCCTTGGCGACGATCTGCTGCACCGTGCGGTGGTTCAGGCGTCCCTCGGCCTTCAGCTGGAGCATGAGGTCAAGAGCCCTGTCTTCTCGGGGTGTGTCGTCGTTCAACGGGATCCAGAAACTCGAGTTGGTCCGATTGACGATACCGCAGAAGTTGTAGCCGTTGTCGATGGTGGCGTTCGTACTGTTCAAAATGGCTTTTTTGTCGGTGGAGAACTTGTAACCCTTGGGATTCAACATCCGGTCCGTGCCCATGATCTGGGCTGACGAGTTGTTCAGGTAGTCGGTGATGTATCCGATTTCCCCGTTGTTGCCGATGAGCGCACCATCTTCGTTGGTGACGAAACCCGTGTTGGCGTCGATTTTATGGACTTTCACACGCCCGCCGTAAGCATAGACGTCGGTCTGGGAGTCACCGGTGGTCAGTTCGTAAAGAGCGGCTCCGCCTTTGGCGTCGATGACCACAAAGTTTCCGCTGAGAATTCGCCTGGAATTGGAGCCTTCGAGGTGCCAGCCCGCAATGTAGGCGTCGAATTCAGCCACGGTGGTACAGCGTTTCAGGGCGTTGGACATCAGGTTGAGGTTGGCGCTGGCGAGGTATTCGTGGATCGGGCTTTCCTGATACACGGTGGTGTTGGTGATGGCAAACCCGGACTCGTTCACGCCTCCGGATTGAGCCGCCGTTCCGCGTGTTCGGTCCACCACACGGACACTTCCGCCTGCCGCTTTGTTTTCCGTATTGCCGGCACGGTCGTAACAGGCCACTTCCTGTTCCCAGCTCAGGCTGTTGTCCCGGCTTTTCCAGATGAGGGGTCTGCCGTTGGAAGAAGCCTTGGCCGAGACCACGGCGATGTCGCATGCCATGGCATCTGTACCGAACAGAAACAGTATGCAGGCGGCGGCGACGGTTAGAAATGAGTTTTTACGTGTCGACAAGATCATGCTTCCTCCATAACACAAAGGGTTATGCTTTAAAAAATGGATGGCGAATACGGGTTTTATACGACCGATTCAAAAATTGAATGGCCGAAACTCCGAAAAACTTTGTTTTTTAAATAAATGAATTAAACGAGCCTCACGTATCATATGCATGAGGGGTGTGAAGCCTTTGCAAACAACCATACAATGTTATATGGCGTTATCATTGTTCACGGGTATGTCGAATATATAGTGAATTTTCATGATTCACAAGGCGAAAATTCATACACTTATTATATTTTGACTAAAACGTAACGTGAACCCTATGAAATAAGCTTGACGGACAATTCACTCGAAAACTCATGATGTGGAACGGCATGATTCGATGCGCCCAAGGATAGCCTTTCATAAATAGTCTGAAAAACCTTGTCTCGCCACTTTCGGTTTTTTCCATATCTGGCGGAAAAAGGCCGGGCAAGGCTGTGACGGGAATGGCCATCTTTTTTTGGCCATAGGCACAACTATCTAAAATAAATATGTATATGTGTTTTGATCCGGACGTGTGTTTTTCATGGGCATCCGTAAAAAGACCAGCCTGGTTTTTTGAAAAAAAGTGGAAGCTCCATGGACTGTCGGGAGACGATGGGGCCGATTTTCAGTCTGCGGGCCTAACGCGCGCCATTTTCTATGGGCCATTAAAAAACCACAGGGCGATCGCATGTAAGAATCTTACCGACATGTCATGTTGAGCCGCAGCTCCCAACCTTGTCATTCCGGGAGACCTCCGATATCACGGAGTGATAGAAACATCTTCAGAATTTGGCAAAACGAAACCATTCGAGATCCGAAGCCGACCCGGAATCCACGCCGGCATGGGCTAAGTCCCCAATGCAAATCGAGGGTTACCTCTTTTTCGGGCATGGTTTCCTGTTAATCGGTATCGGGTTCGATCGTCATAAAATTTCGATAGCGATCCCGATACCGATTGTTAAGATCCATGCCGATGATACATGTGATTGCCCTGCAAAAAACCATTGTCAGGGTTGATTTTTTCTACCATTTCTTTTATTAAATCAGCTCATACCATGTCTTCAACTATACCCCGGCCAAACATGGCGTCGTCAGCAACAGTTTTTTCAACAAGATTGCACATGTGATCGGATACAATGTTCTGCCCATGGGAGCATGCGATGACAAAAAAAGAGTTCAGGGTCAAGGGGGCTGCGGTTGCCGGACATTCCGGTTCAGCAGAAGCAAGGTACAACGGCCCTATCGGCGGGGTTGTCATCATCGGATTGCCCAAGGGTGGGAAACTTGACGACCCCGAACTTGTCGATCACATCAGGCGTCATGCCACAAGCCGGCCCGTTCTGGTCCTCACCGGGGAGAATTCGCAACGGCAGATCGAGGCGGCTCTTGATATCGGCATGGACCATTTTCTCAGGTGGCCCTGTCAGGCCAGTTCGGTCATGGAGAAATTCGCGGATCTCCGCGGTGTTCCGGAACAGGTGACGTCACCAGGAATCGTGGACCACGACGGCTTCGTCGTCTCCAGAAGCCCGGCCATGATAAAAATCAAGGATTACCTGAAAAAGGTGGCCCTGACGGACAGCAACGTCCTTCTGACCGGTGAAACGGGAACGGGAAAGGACGTGGCCGCCGAATTCATTCACAAAAACAGCCTCAGAAAAACCAATCCCCTCCTTTGCGTCAACTGCACCGCGTTTCCGGAAACACTCCTCGAAAGCGAGTTGTTTGGTTATGAAAAAGGAGCCTTCACAAGTGCCATGACCGCAAGGCCCGGAAAATTTGAAATGGCAGCGGGAGGTACCCTTTTTCTCGACGAGATTGGAGACATGGGGTTGAGTGCCCAGGCCAAAATTCTTAGGGCCATCGAAAAAAAGGAAATCTGGCGTATCGGAGGGGGCAAGCCCTGCATGTCGGATTTCCGGCTGATCACCGCTACGAACCGGGATCCGGAACAGCTAATCGGGTCAGGCCGGTTCAGGGACGATCTGTACTACAGGCTGAACATCGCCAGGGTCCATCTTCCGCCTCTCCGTGAAAGAAAAGAGGACATCGAGGCTCTGGCCGGTCATGCCATCGGCCGCCTGAACATCAGGTTCAACATGGAGATTCGCGGTCTCGGTGAAGACGTGCTGGATCTGTTCCGCCGTTACGACTGGCCGGGGAATATCCGGCAGCTGAGCAACGTCATCGAGGCTGCGTTTATCAACGCCCCGGTTCATGTCATCAGGTACGAAGACCTTCCGGAATCCTTTAAAAAAATGATGGGACGCAAACGGGGAAGAAACGTCAGTGAGCATGAAAAGATTCTGAAAACACTTTCCGACACAGGGTGGAACATATCCAGGGCTTCGGAGAGGCTGGATATATCACGGATGACGTTGTATCGAAAAATGGCGAAATACAGCATAAAAAAATTATAAAACCTGTGGAAAGGGAACATGTGTTTGGAAAATCGGATGTCCAGCAGGTCGACTCTCTGGGTATGTGACAATGGTTAACGTGTTTATTTTAAGATGTAAAGCAGCTTTTTTATCCTGACGCCGTGTGACAGTGCAACGTGTTTCTATGTTTCAAAATTCAACGAACCTATGGTTTTACCAATCCTTTAATTACAGTCTGTTAAACATGATATCCTGAAGAGTATCTCACGCAGCGGTGTCACACTGTGACACCGGGACCTTCAATGTATCGCCGCTTTCTCCCCAACGAATTCCGATCTTATCAACACGTTACCTGATACATGTTCAAATAGCCGGCCCATGGCACCATTATTGCTCATGGGTGTGCCAACATCCCTGTGATAAGGGTTGCAGGATTGAACAAAAATCACACCATCCCAAAGAACGTCCAGTATGGACGGTGATAAATGAAATGAACCTGAATTATTATGAAAACTCGATGGATCACCTGAACGATGAGTTGCGTCGCATCGATCTCATGCTGGGAAACCAGTACCTGCGTGCGAAACATCTGTTTGAAAACAAAGGTGAATTCCACGGGTTGTATATTTCGGACGAGGATGTGGCCTCTTTTTTGAAAAATCCCAGGTCAGGGCCACCGTGGGTGGACGGAACGTCCGAAACAGGCAATTCGGAGGTCGAACTGTCCGGCCAGTCCATCCGGGAAAAAGTTCAGGAAAGCCGGCGGCGGGGCATAGCCCTCAAGCTCGACCATCTTGCAGAGGCCTTCGGTCTGACGCGGTCGGACCTGGATCTGCTGATCCTCTGCATGGCGGCCGGACTGGACACAGGCTATGAAAAAGTCTTCGCCTATCTTCAGGACGACATGACTCGGAGAAAACTATCGGCGGGCCTCGCCATGGACATCCTGGGGTTGACGTTCCACGGACGTTTAAAGCTTCGTGACCGTCTGACTGGCACATCCCCCCTGGTGTCGCACCGCCTGGTCCATGTGACCCCGGACCCCTCATCTCCGGACGCTCCTTTTGTTTCCAGATTTCTTCACGCGGACGAACGCATTGTTTCCTGGCTGTTTGATGGAGAAAAGGTCAGCGGTTTCCCGAACGTCGGGGTTGATCGAGCCATTGACATTGTCAGGCCGGCTGTCACTATCGATGATCTGATTCTGCCCGACAGCCTGAAACAGCAGATCAGGACCGCAGCGGAAAATCGCCCCATAAACGAGGCCACCGTTTTCTACTTCCAGGGTCCCTATGGCACGGGAAGGAAAAGCGCGGTCCAGGCCGTCTGTCTGAATCTGAACAGAATACTCCTTGTCGCCGACCTTGAAAGAATCATCCGGAATCATACCGAGCCTCGCCCGGCGTTCCGGAATGTGATGAGGGAGGCCCGCCTGCTGAACGCCCTGGTCTGCTGGACAGGGGCAGACAACCTGTTCACTGACGACAGACGGCCCGTTCTCGAGGATATCATGGATGAGACGGCAGATCACGGGTCTCTGTGTTTCTGGATCGGTCACCTCAGCTTCGAGCCCAAAAACCTGCCGGAAGGCCTGGCGTTCGTTCCCTTTGAATTTCATGTGCCTGGCTATGAACAGCGCATCGCCCTGTGGCGGCGGCAGATGACCCTTGAAAACGCGGGAGAACCTGAAGGAACGGAAAGGCTTTCCGCCTCGTTTGCCTTCACCGGCGGCCAGATCCGGGACGCGGTCCGGTCCGCGAAAAACCATGCCTTGAAAACCGGAACCGAAACCGTGACCGAAACAGGACTCCGCGACGCCTGCCTGCTCCAGTCCAGCCGTAAACTGGCATCGCTGGCCCGGCAGATCCGGCCGGTGTACACCTGGGACGATATCGTGCTTCCCGAAGACAGGCTGGAACAGCTCCGGGACATCGTCAACCACGCCAGGTACAGGGCCCTGGTGTTCGACACCTGGGGGTTCGGCCGAAAACTCTCCCACGGGAAAGGTCTGAACGTCCTGTTTTCAGGGCCGTCCGGGACAGGAAAAACCATGGCGGCCGAAATCATGGCCGGAGACCTGGGGCTTCACCTTTACAAGATCGACCTGGCCCGGGTGGTGAGCAAGTACATCGGGGAAACGGAAAAAAATCTATCGGCCATTTTCACGGAGGCGGAGACAAGCAACGCCATTTTGTTTTTCGACGAAGCCGACGCTATTTTCGGCAGGCGCAGCGAGGTTCACGACGCTCACGACCGTTACGCCAACATCGAAACAAGCTACCTTCTCCAGAAAATGGAGGAATACGAAGGCATCACCATCCTGGCCACCAATTTCAAACGGAACATGGACGAGGCCTTTGTGCGGCGGATTCAGTACGCGGTGGATTTCCCCCTTCCGGAAAAGCACCACAGGCACGACATCTGGAGAAAGTCCTGGCCAACCGAGCTGCCCCTGGCCCGTGACATTGACTTCGATTCCCTGTCCGGCCGGTTTGAACTGAGCGGGGGAAACATCCGGAACATCTGCCTTTCCGCCGCCTTTATCGCCGCGGCCGACGGAAAGACCGTGACCATGAACCACCTGGTCAGGGCCACCCGGGGCGAGTACCGGAAAATGGGCAAACTCATGATGGGCGGCGAATTTCCGGAGCTGATGACCCGCACGGCTTGAATGGGCCGTGACGGCAAAACACCAACAGCGGAGGACCTGGGATGAATGAGCGCATGACAAGGGATTTCAGTGACCGGGAAACATCGAACCGGCCAGGCTCTCCGGCCCGTTCAGTCCACAGCTCTCCGGAACTGCGGTCCGGTTCCCCGGACTCTGGTCTGGCCGGTCTTCACCGGCTGATCGGAAACCAGGCCGTGAGAAGGCTTGCGGAAACCGTGCAGCGCCGGGATGAGGACGGACAGATCGAGCCTTCGGTGGAACGCGGCATCACCCAGGCCAGGGGAGGCGGACGTCCCCTGGACAAGGCCGTTCAGGGCAGCATGGAACAGGCCTTCGGAACGGATTTCAGTCAGGTCAGGATTCACACCGGGGCCCAGGCCGACAGCCTGAATCGCAGTCTCAGCGCCAGGGCTTTCACCACGGGCCGGGACATTTTTTTCAAAGAGGGGAACTACAACCCCGGAAGTTCGGCAGGCCGGGAACTTTTGGCCCATGAGCTCACCCATGTGGTGCAGCAGGGCGAGGATATCCGGACCAGCCTGACCCTGGGACAGCCCGGCGACGCCTATGAATCCGAAGCCGATGATGTGGCACGCCATGTGATGCGGCTTGAAAACACCGGGGTGGAGGACCAGGTCCATCGCCAGCCCGAGGAAGAGGAAGAAACGATACAGGCCCGGAAAGACAGGCCCTGAAACAGATAAAGGAGACGTGGACCGTCTATGATCGTCGATCTCGACAACAGTCTGGCCGAACTTTTGAAACAGGAACTTCTACCCGTGCTGGGGCCATCGGTGTCCATCTGTTTCGCCACTCCCGATGGGGAATTCCCGCCGTCTTCGGTGACACTTCCCGCCGTGGACCTGTTTCTGTACGATATCCGGGAAAGCACGGAACTCAGGTCCAGCGAGTGGATCGTGACCAAGAACAGCGACGGGACCACCACCAGGAAGCGGCCGCCGGTCCGGGTGGAATGCTCTTACATGATCACGGCCTGGCCGGCTGAAAGCACACCCAATCCCCCCCAGGACGAACACCACATGCTGGGGGAGGTGATGAAGGTTCTGCTCAGGCATCCTGTTCTTCCCAGCGGCATTCTGAAAGGCAGTCTCAAGGACCAGGAACCCCCGCTGCCTACGGTGACGCTCCAGCCGGGCCACCTCCAGAGCCTGGGGGAATTCTGGCAGGCCCTGGGGGGAAAACCCAAGGCCGTGCTGAACTACAAAGTCACCATCAGCGTGGATGTCCACAAACCTGTGGCGGCGGAACCTGTGGTGGTCGACAAGTTCCTGAAGTTCAGGACAGGAACGGGAGAGGAGTAAACCATGGCCGTGGTGTTTGAGACGTTGCGCCGTCAGGTGGCCATCGCAGGAACGGTGAAGGACAGGGTCACGGGGAAACCCCTGGAGGGCGCGGAGCTTGTCATTGTATCCGGCCCCTCGGAATTTTCCACCCGGATGGCCATGCTGGCCGGGATACACGGCAAAGCATGGGACACCCTGGCCCGGAGACCGGACAGGACCCTCACGATGGCCGACGGCCATTTCCACTTCATGGATCTCCCCGACGGGGATTATGGGCTCGAAGCCCGGTTGCCCCGGATGGGCAGCCGTTACGGAAAGGCGGAAAAGACCGTGACCGTGGCGAGAACGGCCCAGGGGAACGTGGTCCTGACGGCCTCGGAGATGCTTCTGCCCCCGAGCACGGTGAAAGGACGGATACTCCGCCAGGGAACGTCCACGCCGGTGGTCATGGCGGAAATCCGTGTGGGCGGAAGCCAAGAGTTCTGTTTCAGCGATGAAAACGGGGACTACCGTCTTACGGGCCTTGAATCTTCGGCGGCACGGCCCCGGAGTCTCAGCGTTTCCGCCGCAGGTTTTCAGCCCAAAACCCTGGAGGTGTATCTTCCGTCTCCGGGCAATGAAGTCATTGTGAATGTCCAGATCGCACCCCTTTGATGGAAAAGGGCAGGTGCCGGGTGGGCGAATCGCCGTGTTGGCGCTCTTTGGATAGCATGTGAATTTCGTGACCTATTTATCATCGTTAAGGAGGTAAGATCATGGCACAGTATCTTTCACCGGGTGTTTACGTGGAGGAAGTCCCCTCCGGCGTTCAGCCCATTGCCGGGGTGGGCACCAGCACCGCCGGTTTCATCGGGGTTTTCAGCGATTCGACCCTGACCGTTCCGGTCAGTTCCAGCCTGGCCCGTGCCGAGGCCATCGCAAAGGCCGACGGCACACTCAAGGTCTTCAACCTGGACAACTACCCCGTTCTCACCACAGCGGGCACCTTCGACATCCGGGTGAACGGGGCGTCTGTGGCCGCCACGCTCAGCAACGACAGCGTTGGCAAGGTGTCTCAGGTGACCTTTGCCGCGGCTCCGGCCGCCGGAGCCCTGATCGAAGGGGACTACGTCTACGACTACGCCACAACCACCGTTACCCCCGTGGCCGCCGGTGAGGTGAAACTCTGCACCACCTTCAACGAGTTCAAGAAATTCTTCGGGGGCTTTTCCACCAGTGCGGGTCAGCGCAACCTGGCCCACGCGGTCTACGGCTTCTTCAACAACGGCGGGACCCGCTGCTACGTGGTCCGTGAAACGTCCACCACCACCGTGGCCAGTTCGGCCCTGGCCAAATTCGAGGCCATCGACGAGATCGCCATCGTGGCGGCTCCGGGCATCACCGACGACAGCGTGAGAAGCGACATGGTCACCCACTGCAAGGTGAAAACAGGAGACCGTTTCGCCATTTTCGACAGCCCGGAGACCGTGGAAACAGCGGGCAGTCTCGATCTGACCCTTCTCGACCCGTCCAATGCCTCAAACGTGCTGCCGGACAACTCGGATTATGCGGCCTTCTATTTTCCCTGGCTGGAGGTGTTCGACCCGGCCACGAAAATCCAGTACCCCAAGGGCAGCGGAAAGATTTTCGTGCCCCCGTCGGGACACATGGCGGGGATCTACGCCAGGGTGGACACGGCCCGTGGCGTTCACAAAGCCCCGGCCAACGAGGTGCCCATGGGCGTTCTGGGTCTCAAGTACAACATCAGCAAGGCCCAGCAGGACGGGCTCAATCCCCAGGGCGTGAACTGCATCCGTGACATGAACGGCAACATCCGAGTCTGGGGCGCCCGGACCATCGGCGGGGACAAGAACGGCGAATGGAAGTACATCAACGTGCGCCGCCTGTTCCTCTTTCTCCGGGAATCCATCGACGAGGGCACCCAGTGGGTGGTTTTCGAGCCCAACGACATGGCTCTCTGGGCCAAGATCCGCCGGAACATCGGCGCGTTCCTCACCAATGTCTGGCGTTCCGGAGCCCTTTTCGGCGCCACGCCCCAGGAGGCGTTCTACGTGAAGTGCGACGAGGAAACCAACCCGCCCGATGTCCGGGATCTGGGTCAGGTGGTGACGGAAATCGGCGTGGCCGTGGTGAAACCGGCTGAATTCGTGATCTTCCGCATCAGCCAGTGGGCCGGGGCCGGAGAGTAGGAGGGACGGCAGTGTATCCGACGTACAGGACACCCGGCGTGTATCTGGAACCGGTGGTTCCCGGAAAGGCCTTTGCGCTTGAAACGGGGATTCCCGTGTTTCTGGGGCTTGTCCGGAAAAAAGACCTGGAAGGCGCAGGATCGGGGCTGATCCTTTCGGAAAGCCGGATGCCCGGTGTGTTCCGCGTCGAACCCCTGCGTCGTGACGCCTTTGGCTACTGTTCGGGGGCCGGGGACTTTTTCCCCCGGTTCGCCACCTGGGCCTCGGCTGACCAGGCTCTGGGCGGCCTGTTCCGAACCGGATTTCTGGGGCCTGCCCTTCGGGGGTTTTTCGAAAACGGGGGACAGACCTGTTACGTGCACCCGGTGTGTTACGATGACACCCTCTGCCTTGCCCATGAGGCGGCGGCCCAGGCCCTGACCGAGCTGGAAGACCTGGCTGGGACGGACCTGATCTGCATGCCGGATTTGATGTGGCTGAGGACCGTGGACGAGACCGTGACCGATGACGACGTGGTCGAAATCCAGAACCGGCTGCTGGGCCACTGCGCCAGGGTCACCGGCCGTTTTGCCGTGCTCGACAGTCTGCCCGGCGCCGACACCATGGCGGTCTGCGTCCAGAGAAAAAAACTGAAGGGAGACAGCGGAGCCCTTTACCATCCCTGGCTGAAAACCATGGACAGCGGCGCAGGAATCGGCCAAAGCCTCGTCCCTCCCTGCGGCCATGTGTGCGGGATCTACGCCAGGAGCGACAGGGCGCGAGGGGTTCACAAGGCCCCGGCCAACGAGGAAATCCTCGGGGTCGCCGATGTGGAGACGGTTATCGGAAACAGCGCCCAGGAAGATCTGAACTCTGCCCATGTGAACGTGATCCGGCCTTTTCCCGGCCGGGGCATCCGGGTCTGGGGAGCCAGAACCCTCTCCCGCCGGACCGAATGGACCTATGTGAATGTCCGGCGTTTTTACCTGACCCTGGCCCGCTGGCTGGAAGGAACCATGGACGGTCTGGTGTTCGAACCCAACGCCCCGGAGCTCTGGAGCCGGATCGTCCGGGAGGTCACGGACTATCTGAACCGGGCTTTCCTTGCGGGAGCCCTGAAAGGCAACAGCCCGTCCGAGGCGTTCTACGTGACCTGCGACAGCAGCACCAACACCCCGGAGATGCGTGACCTGGGCACGGTGGTGACGGAAATCGGGGTCGCTCCGGCTGAACCTTTGGAGTTTATCGTGATCCGTATCGTCCATTCGGACGGGGGCACGGTGATCGTGGAAGGAAATGACCTGGAACCGGCGGTTCAGACAAACGACATCCCCCTTACGGTCCTGCCCGACATCCGGGTGGCCCATGTGGAATACAGCGTGGACGGGCCGGACGTGGAAGGGGAATACGTCCTGATTGAAAACAGGGAACCCCGGGACGTGGATCTGGGAAACTGGACCCTGAGGGACAAGGCGGGCCATGTGTACACCTTTCCCCGGATCACCCTGCCGCACAACGGCTCCTGCCGAGTCTGGACCCGGCAGGGAACGGACAGTTCGCGGAACCTGTTCTGGGGCATGAAACACGCCGTATGGAACAACACCGGCGACCAGGCCGAACTCCGGGACAGGGAAGGGAGGCCGGTGAATGTCTATCGTTATGAGGGCGTTCGGCGGGGAGAAAAGCGAAATCTTTAATTGATTCTATTTGGAAACGAAACATCTGAAAAGCCAACATCTAATAAGGAGGAACCCCTATGGCAACTGGAACCAGAAATGATCCCTATCGTTCGTTCAACTTCATCGTGGAGATCGACGGCATCGCCCGGGCCGGTTTTCAGGACTGTTCGGGGCTGGACACGGCCCAGGACCCGGTGGAGTACAGGGAAGGGACCGACCCCATCACGGTGCGGAAACTGACGAGTCTGGTGAAATACTCCAACATCACCCTGAAGTGGGGCACCACGGACGACGCGGAACTCTGGGACTGGCGCAAGGTGGTCATGAGTGGGAAGGACGAGCGGAAAAACGGGTCCATCGTGCTTCTCGACGCCACGGGCGCGGAAAAGGTCCGCTGGAATTTCAGGAACGGCTGGCCCACCAAATGGACCGGACCCACGTTCAACGCCAAAGCCAGCGAGGTGGCCATCGAGACTCTTGAAATCGCCCACGAAGGGCTTGAAAAAGCGTAAGGTGACAGACCATGACCATGCAGACCGAGTTTCCCTTCACCCTGCCCAGGGGCTACCTGGACAGTGAAGGGAACGTTCACAGGGAAGGGATCATGCGGCTGGCCACGGCCTACGACGAGATCGTGCCCATGAAAGACCCCAGGGTCCAGGCCAACCCCGGCTACCTGATCATCATTCTCCTTTCACGGGTGATCACGAAGCTGGGGGACCTGGAGTACCTGAACCCCAAGGTGATCGAGAACATTTTTTCAGGGGACCTGGCCTATCTTCAGGATTTTTACCGGAAGATCAACGACCACGGCCACAACCGCCTGACCGTGGTCTGTCCCCACTGTGACAAGGAGTTCGAGGTGGAGACCGGCCTTCCGGGGGAGTGACGGGCTATCCCCTCGACCGCCTGTACGAGGAGATAGCCTACATCGCCTATCACTTCAACTGGGACCAGGACAGGATCATGACCATGGAACACCGGGACAGGCAGAGGTGGGTTTCGGAAATCGCGAGGATCAACCGTAAGATGAACGAGGACAGCGGTGTGAAGGAGAAAGGACCATGGTGACCGGACAGAGGCGGGACCCATATCGTTCATGCAATTTCATGATCGAGATCGGCGGGATGGCCGTGGGCGGTTTTTCCGAAATCACGGGGCTTCACGTGGAAACCGAGGTGAAGGAATACCGGGAGGGCGGTGAAAACGGCTATGTCCACAAGCTGGCCGGTCCCAGCCGTTTCGCCCAGAACCTGATCCTGAAACACGGGTTCACCGGGGACAGCACCCTCTGGGACTGGTACCAGAACAACCGGAACGGAGCGGTGGAGAGAAAGACAGGGTCCATCGTTCTCCTGGACATGGATGGCGGCGAGGTGGCCCGCTACAATTTCTACGACGCTTATCCGGTGAAATGGACCGGCCCGGCTTTAAACGCGATCCGGGCCGAGGTGGGCGTGGAAACTCTGGAGCTGGCGTTTAACCGGCTTGATCTGGCGTAAGGCATGTTAAGGCGGAGAACCGTATGCCGGGCTTACGCCCGCCCCTGCGGGGTGGCCTCCGGCAGCCCTGCCGGGGGCCAAACTTTTGAAAAGTTTGACAAACGGATGTAGGAAGGGCCATCGGAGGCAAGATGACAACGCCCATGGGACACACGATGTGAGGAATGATGACGGAACAAGGCGGGAATAAAAGAGACGGGGAAAACCGGGAACGGCGCGTGGGTAAGGTCGTCAACCGGACTTCGTTTCCGGCGGCTGAATTCGCCACCGGCCTTTTCCACCGCCATGACCGGGTAAGCGGAGCGGTTCCCCTGGTCCGGGAGATCCTGGGCCGCTATCGGACTTCGGTCAGACAGGCCGACACCTCGGGGCTGCCCCTTGTCCAGGGAAGACCGGCAGGTTCGGGAAAAAGCTCGGAAAAAAGCGTGGAACGTCTTGATTCCAGAGGGTCTTCAGGGCCCGGCCAAAGAGGAACCGGGTCGAAAGCCCTGGAGAAACCTGTTCAGCGTCTCATGGGGCCGGACACTCGGGTCATGAAACGAAGGGCATCGGCTACAACAGAGGATGTGAAAAAGCCCTCAGCGCCATTGATAGAGATATCCAGTGTCCATGACACAGGCGGGATTTATCCGGAACCCCTGTTGAAAAAGCAGGGGGGCGAGCTGTCAACGTCGCCTGATCCGGTGAAAGCATCTGTTGCAGAAAAGAGGACGGAATCCAGAATAGCTGATGAACGTTCCGTGATGCCTGAGCCCCTGGTTGCCCAGTCACGTGAAGACGGCGTGTTTTCGAGTAAAACTGTCCCCAAGGCAGGGCGGGCTTTCGCCCGCCAAATGACGGCGGGCGAAAGCCCGCCCTACGTGCAAAAACCATCATCGGTGACAAATCCGGTCAGGGTTTTCCGAAAAACGGACGAAAGTTCGGCGGCCCGGGAATCCGGACAGATTTTGGCTGAAACAGCGATCCCCCCAGCGGCGGATCGTTTCGAAGGAAAAACAGCGCCGGTTCATACGGTAACCGTCGGAACAGGAACACAGAGTCAGGCCGGTGCAATAGGACCAACCATGCCTGGAATCCAAGCGGTCGGGGCAGGAGCGGGCCATGTCCGCGACCAGAATCGCCATCATCCCGGCCATAACCCGTTTACAATGGGCTTGCCCAGGGTCACCGGAAATGGCCGGGTTCAGGCCGGAACGGTTGAATCCCCATCGGTGGCCCGTAGCCTGGTTCAGGCCAGGACCGTTACAAAAGACAGCGGCATGAAAAACTCCAGTCACGGCCTGACGATGGATAGCCTGGTCCGGGAGGCTCTGCCGGGATTTCCCGATAGGGTCGCTGTGCCAAACGTTCCGGGAAATCCGGCCCGAAGCATAAGGACACAACCCGACCTCCGGCAATCGGCCGTTTCGGTCCAAAGGATGGCCGACAAAACCGAGGGGCCAAGCTTTCCCATGCCGGCCAGTCCGGTGGCCAGGCGTCAGAGCCTGATCCGTCCGTCTTCCGTGGAAACCGTGCAAGCCAAGTTTCAGCCTGTGAACCAGAGCGGACTTGAACGGATGACGCCGGAAACGCCGGAAAGCCAGGCCCTGGTGAAGGTGAACCCGAAGGAGACAGGTGAATCCCGGCAAACCCTGAACTCCATGCCGCAGGACCGGAACATGCCCCTGGGCATGAACCGCAGCAGGATGGTGGAGCAGGTGGTCCGGCGAGTGGAAGACAGGCTGAACAGGCGTGACGATGACGCGGTTCGGGACGAAAACGGACAAAGCACTTCCTCATCCCGGCCGTCTCCGACCCCATCGCCCGAAACTTCCCGAGCGGACGGAACGATCCTTCCGGGGAACGACATCGCGGCTCTTGCCGATCAGGTTTACAGCCTGATCATGGAGCGGCTGACCATTGAAAAAGAAAGCCTGGGGCTTTGATATTCTGAACAAGCAGGTGGAGTGACCATGGAACTGGAAAAAGCGACGATCCGTTTGTACGACCCGGACACCATGGCGGTGAAGGGCGATAAAATCCGGGTTCTGTTCAACCCGACCCAGTACCGCCTGTCCCGCTCGAATCAGTTCGGGGAGGTGGCGGTTCCCGGGCTTCCGGCGTCTTTGATCCAGTTCGGCAAGGGGAACTCCAGTACCCTGACCATGCAGCTTTTTTTCGACACCTATGAACGGCAGACCGATGTGCGGGAGCACACGAAGAAGATCACGGATCTTCTCGACATCGACCCGGAGCTTCATGCGCCGCCCGTCCTGGTGTTCAGCTGGGGGCAGCTGAATTTTGTCTGTGTCCTGGAACGGGCCGAACAGACCTTCGAGCTTTTCCTGGCCGACGGGACTCCGGTGCGGGCCACGGTGGACGTGACCTTCAAGGAGTATTTTGACGGGAAAAAGCACGGGGCCGACCTCCAGAGCGCCAACTTCGCCAAGCGCCATGTGGTGAAACGGGGAGACACGCTGTCGGCCATCGCCGGTCATTATTACGAAGACCCCGGTCAGTGGAGGCCCATTGCTGAGGAAAACGGCATCGACAACCCCCTTTCCATCCGGCCGGGGCAGGTGCTGGTGATTCCGGCGATTGAGTAGAATGATGATGAAAACGTATTCACCCGCATGTGTGATCCGAATCAACAACACCGAGTTCCGCCAGGGCGTGAGTGCCGAGCTGTTGTCCCTGAGCGTCACCGACACCTGCGACCGGGCCGATTCCTTCAGTCTGAGGATCTGTGACCGCCATGAGAAACAGGGGCGTTTTCCGTCCGGGGCCTCCCTCAAATGGATGGACAGCAGCCTGTTTGACGAGGGGGCGGAAATCGCCATCGAACTGGGTTACGTGAACCAGCTGGACTTTGCATTCCTGGGTGAGATCACGGCGGTGAGCGCCAGTTTTCCGGCTACGGGGATTCCTGAACTCCAGATCCGGGGTTTCAGCCACTACCACCGGCTCCAGAGGAAAAGGCGGACCAAGCCCTTCGAAAGTTCCAGGGCCAGCGAGATTGCCATGGAAGTCGCCAAGGATCTTGGGTTTGAGGCCAGGGTGGACAAAACAGACGCCGAACACCGGCACACCCTGTCCGAGGACGAAACCTACGAACAGATTCTCAAAGCCAAGGCCCGGCCCCTGGGCTACGAGGTGGTGGTGAAAAACAAGGTACTTTACTTCCAGAAACCCCGGTACCTGGTCAGCCCCTCGCCGGACCATACCCTGGAGTGGGGGAAAGACCTGGAAAGCTTCAATCCGGCCATCGCCACGTACAGCATGCCCACCGAGGTCATCGTGCGGGCGTCCCAGACCTCCGGCGGCGGAGGCAAAGCCGCCTTGGTGGGCAAGGCCAAAGCCGGGGAGGAGAGGGTTAAAATGGGCGAAAAAACAGGGTCGGAAATCGCCAAAACGATCTTCGGGGACAACCCGGTGAAACTCACGGAAAACGCCGTGACCGACCAGAAGGAAGCCCGGGACATCGCCCTGGCCCACCTGGAAACCCGGAGCCTGGATTTTATCACGGCCAGGGCCACATCCATCGGGAACCCGGCCTTAACGGCCCGGCAGGTGGTGAAGATCAAAGGGGCCGGAAAACGGTACAGCGGCAACTACTATGTGACCTCGGTGACCCACACCCTGGACGCCCGGGGTTTTCTTACCAGTTTTGAATTGAAGAGGAACGGACGATGAGCCTTCTGGATATGATCAGCGCCACCGGGAGCAATCCATCCCGCAACGGAGACAGGCGGATCTACGGCGTGGTGGTGGGGATCGTCAGGGATATCCGGGACCCCCAGGGCCTGGGCCGGGTGAAGGTGGATTTCCCCTGGCTTTCCGAAGACAGCGACAGCACCTCACCCGATGACCAGGAGGAACGGTCCCACAGTTTCTGGGCCCGCATCGCCACCCTGATGGCCGGAAACGGCCGGGGTTCGTTTTTCATTCCGGAAATCGGAGACGAGGTGCTGGTGGCCTTCGAACACGGGGACTTGAACCACCCCTTTGTCCTGGGTTGTTTGTGGAACAGCGAGGACACCCCGCCGGAAACCATGGACAGCGACAGCAAGAACCATGTGCGGGCCATCCATACACGAAGCGGCCATAAAATCTCGTTCGACGACAACGCCGACGACCAGGCCGCAGCCATCCGGATCGTCAGCCAGGGCGGGCACAGCGTGATCCTGGACGACGCGGGCGGAACTGGCAACATCACCGTGACCACGGCAGGGGGGCACGCCCTCACCCTGGATGACGAAGGCGGCAAAGTGACTGTCCAGGACAGCGGAGGAAACAAAATCTGCCTGGACGCCAACGCGGGGACCCTCACCGTGGACACCCAGGGCGACCAGAACCTGAACAGCCAGGGCAACCTCAGCATCAAGGTCACGGGATCGGCCACCATCGCGGCCACATCGGGCATCACCCTGGACAGCACCCAGGTCAACCTGGGGCAGGGGGCGAGCATGACCCTGGTGAACGAGATGTTCATCACGGCCTTCAACACCCATGTCCATACCGGGAACATGGGCGCGCCCACCACGCCGCCCCTGGTTCCGGCGGTGGCCAAGGTTCATTCCACCATGTTCACCAAGGGGGCTTAGATTATGGGACAGGAATTTCTGGGGACGGGCTGGGCCTCTCCCGTGGCCGTTGACGAAAACACCGGGGACATCCGTCTTTCCCGGCACGAGAACGATGTGGAAGAGGCCATTGTCACCATTTTGAAAACAGCCCCCGGCGAACGGCTGATGCGTCCCGATTTCGGCTGCGGCATCCACGATTACGTGTTCGCGCCGGACAACGCCCAGACCGCGGGCATGATCCGATTCCACGTGGAGCAGGCCCTGGGCCGGTGGGAACCCCGCATTGTGAACCTGTCGGTCCGGGTTTCCAGTGACAGGGCCCGGCCCGGAGTTTTGCTGATCCACATCGCTTACACGGTGAGGAGCACGGACAGCCGGTTCAACCTGGTGTACCCCTTTTACCTGGAACGGGGGGAGGTGTAGATGGACCAGTCCGCGCCGCTGTTGTACCCAAAAAACCGGGACCAGGTGATCGAAAGCCTGGAGGAGGATCTGAGACAGACCCTTGCGGGCTGGAACGGACCTGAAAAAGGGCCGGGCCGGGCCATGATCCGGCTGTTCAGCCGTCTGTCCGACCTGTCGGTCCAGCGTCTCAACCAGGTCCCGGACAAGCATTTCCTGGCGTTTCTGAACTCTGCCGGTGTGGATTTCGTACCTCCCGCCGCCGCCGTTACGGAACTCGCCTTTACCCTGGCCGACGATGGTCCCGACACCGTGACCGTGGTTCGAGGCACCCAGATGGCCACGGCCGGAACGGAAACCGAGGAGGAGGTTGTCTTTGAAACCGAAAGGGACGTCACCCTGACCAAAGCCCGGCTGGTCAAGGTCCTGGCCCTGGATGGCCGCTCTGCCAGCGACCGGACAGGCGAGGCTCTGGGTGACGAACCCGCATCCTGGCCGGCTTTCGAGGGGTCGGTGGAGCGGGAGCGGGTGTTTTTTCTGGGCGATGACCATCTGTTTCGTTTCGACGACGAGACCCAGAGAGCCGGAGCCACCGTCACCCTCACGGTAAACCTTGAAACGCCGGGACAGCCTGAAAAAGAACGCTGGGCCATCGTCTGGTCCTACTTCGACGGCACGTCCTGGACGCCCCTTCCCAAAGACAGTGTGGTGGACGGAACCCATCATTTCAGTCAAAACGGCCAGGTGACCCTGAAACATCTCCCCCAGCTCGTGGAGCACGAGACAGGCGCGGCCCTGGCTCTGGTCCTCTCAGGCGGCGAGGGGCGAAAACACCTGCCGGTGATCCGGTCCATCCAGGGTTCCCGGTCGATCAGCCTGGCATCTGTTCCGGCCCAGTCTGCGGAACTGGTGTCGGCCATGCAGAGCGGCACGGCCTTTGTCCCCCTAGACCGGTCCGGCGAGTTTTTTCCCCTGGGCCAGAAACCGGCGCGGCTGGACGCCCTTTACATAAGGGACGACCAGGTGTTCGCCAGAACCGGCGGGACCTGTGTCCTTTCCATGACTGTGGCCCACGCCCCGGACCAGGTCACCACCACCGACGCCGCCATCGTCTGGGAGTACGCCGGGCCTTCGGGCTGGACCCCCATACCCGGAGCCACGGACACCACAGGCCATTTCCGGAAAGCTGCGGCGGTGAGCTACTCGTTTACCGTGCAGCCCATGAAACGAACAAAGGTGAACGGGGTGGAGGGCCTGTGGATCAGGGCCAGGCTCCATTCGGGAAGCTATGAAAAACCGGGAAGCGTGACCCGTGACGGGGATTCTGTGCGCTGGAACCCTCCGGTGCTCGCCGCCCCCATGATCAGCCGTTTCACCATGACCCTCAGCTTTACCGAGGCCGCCGGAAAACCCATGGCCCTTTCCCGGGCCATGTCCCGTGTGGACGGGATGATCCGGGACTTTTCCCGAGAGATGGGACAGCTGAAAGGTTTTTCACCGTTCAGCGCCAACGACGAGGGTCCGTCCCTGTACCTGGGGTTCGACCGGCCTTTTTCCCCGGAAACGTGGGTCCAGATCCGCGTGGATGTGGACGAGGACGCCATGGAAGAGGAATACGGCACCCCGGTGATCTTCGAGTATCACACGGGCGAAATAACGAAACCCCTGGGCGTCAGCGACGGAACCCTGGGTTTGAAGACCCGGGGCTTCCTGGGTTTTTTCGCGCCACCTGATCATGGAGCGGCCGAAATCTCGGGAACCCGGGCCTTCTGGTTCAGGCTCCGTCCCGAAACCCCCGGGCGTCCGGGGCCGTACCTTAAAACCATGGCCACCAACACCGTTCCTGCCGTGAACGCCGAGACCTTTTCCGATGTGATTTTGGGTTCCTCGGATGGAAAAGCCGGCCAGACGTTCCGGCTGCCCCGGCCCCGGGTTCTGCCCGGAACCGTGCTGGCCGTGCTGGAGCCGGACAGACCCTCGGAGGCGGACCTGGACATTCTGGGCACTGAGCTTTCGCAGTCTGACGGTCCGGGCCCTGTTTTCCCCTGCGAATCGGACCGGTGGGTCCGGTGGGTGGAAGTGCCTGACTTTTACGCCTCCGGTCCTTCAAGCCGGCATTTTGCCCTGGACCCCGTGAACGGGACGGTTCGATTCGGCGACGGGGAAAGGGGGGCCATCCCGCCTGTGGGACAGAACAACATCCGGCTGGTGACGGTCCGCAGCCACGACGGAGCCCGGGGCAACGTGAAAGCCCATGCCGTCACCGTGGTCCGGAACCCTGTGGGTGGTCTTGCGGCGATCAAGCGGGTCACCAACGTGGAAGCCGCCGCCGGTGGATCGGACCTGGAAACCCTGGACGATATCCGGCAGAGAGGCCCCCAGAGGCTGAAACACCGGGACCGGGCCGTGACCCTGGAAGACTTCGCATGGCTGGCCCGGGAAGCGTCCCGGGAGGTGAAAAACGCCCGGTGCTTTCCGGTCACCGACGCTCTCGGCCTCACCAAAGCCGGACACGTCACCGTGGTCATCACCCCGGAAAGCCGGGACAGAAAGCCTGTTCCAGGCCCCGCCCTGATCCGGAAAGTCCGGAGTTTCCTGGAATCCCACGCCCTGGCGAACCTCATGGCCGATCGGAACATCCATGTCAAAGGGCCGTCTTTTGTGGAATGTTCGGTGAACATCACCGTGACGCCCCTTTATCCCGAACAGTCGGACCAGGTGGAACTGGCCATCCTGAAACGGCTGGACGACTTTCTCCATCCCCTTTCCGGAGGGCCGGAACGAAAGGGCTGGGACCTGGGCCGGGATCTTTACCTGTCTGAAATCAGTGCCGAAATCGAGCAGGTGGACGGGGTGGACCATGTGGGTGCCGTGACACTTTCCGGTTCGATCCAGCAGTGCCGGCTGAATTTTGCCAAGGAAAAAGGCCGCCACCGACCCGCGCCCTTCGATCTGGTTCCCGGCATCCGGGTGGCCACCTTTGACGAAGAGGTCCGCTTTCTCCTGGCCGACCCGGCTGAAGCCGGTTCGCTCCTTCAAACCCTCACGGTCACGGGTTTCAAAGCCGGAGACCGGGTGAGCCTGGTATCCTCGACCCAGGAAGAGATTCTGGACGCCATCGACATCAGCCGGGTGGAGGCTCTGGCAGGCAACACACCGGCATGGAACATCGACTTTGGTGTGCCATTCGAACGGCCGGCAGACTGGGACAGGGTGGCGGGCCTGATGTCGGCGGACAAACAGTTAAGGATGCGGGTCACGGGTGAAGCCCGGCTCGATGCTTCCGGAAACATCGCCGGGGTGACGGTGCGGGGTTTTGACACGGCAGACAGGATCTGCCTGGTCCAGGCCAGCATCCGGTCACCCGACCTGTCCTTCATTCCCGTGAGCGCCGTGGAGTTTGCCACGGACCGTGTGAGCGTTCCTCTGGACTGCCTTGTGTATTCCGGAACCCATGACGTGACCATGACCATTGGAGACTGATATGCCCATTCCCCTGCCAAACCTGGATGACAGAAAGTACGACGACCTGGTCGAAGAGATCGTGAGTCTGATTCCAAGGTACGCCCCGGCCTGGACAGACCACAACGCTTCGGACCCGGGCATCATGCTCATCGAACTGTTCTCGTTTCTGTTCGAGGCCATGATGTACCGCCAGAACAGGGTGACCGAGCAAAGCCGGCGAACATTTCTGAAACTCTTGAACGGCCGCCTGGACGGTTCGGCGGACCTTATGACGGACCTCACGGTGAAACAGGCCGAGGCCCTGACCATCCAAAAGCTTCGGGAACGTTACAGGGCGGTGACGGCCGAAGATTTCGAATCGCTGGTCCTGGCCATGGACGAGCCGAAAATGGCCCGGGTCAAATGCCTGCCGGGCCTCAACCTGGAAGGCGAGGACCCCGGAACACCCCGGGAGGGCCATGTGAGTCTGATCCTGGTGCCTTTCAAGGGAGAAGGCCCTTTAAACCGTCCGGTTCCCTCGGCAGAGGACCTGGCCCGGGTGTCCGGCCACCTGGACAGCCGGCGTCTGATCACCACCCGGCTCCATGTGGTGGGTCCGTCCTATGTTTCAATCTGTCTTTCCATGACCCTGACGGCCCGGCCCAGGGAGAGCGTAAGCCTGCTCAAAGCCCGGGTGGCCGAGGCCCTCCGCCGTTTCTTCCATCCCCTGACAGGCGGGGTCGAAGGCCGGGGCTGGCCTTTCGGGCGGGCGGTTTACGCCTCGGAGGTCTATCAGCTGGTGGAAGGCCTTGACGGGGTGGATCACGTGGACAGCCTGACTTTATATATAAAGGAAAAGGGTGTGTTCAAGGACAGCGGACGTCTGATTCCCATCGGGCATGACGCCCTGGTTGACTACGAGGAGAAAAACACCATGAACCGCATCAGGATTCTGAACAGCCATGGATGACACAACAGGCAAACAAAGCCGGTTCCTTGACTTTCTTCCGGCCCATTTTCAGGAAAACGGGGTGCTGGGGGCTTTCCTTCTGCCGTTTGAACGGCACATGGACACGCTCTCGGACATTGTGGAACATATCGCCGAGGTGTTCGACCCCAGCCTGACCGAACCGGAGTTCCTGCCCTGGCTCGCCACCTGGGTGTCCCTGGCTCTCGATCCGGACTGGGACGAGGCCAGACGCCGGGAGCTGATCGCCAAGGCCGTGGATCTTTACCGTCACCGGGGCAAGGTCCGGGGTCTCAAGGAGTACCTGAAAATTTACACGGGCCTTGAACCGGATATCCGGGAGTGGAGCTGGCCCGGCGGCATGCAGGTCGGGGTGGCCTCCATGATCGGAGGCCTCTTTCCCAGCCCGCCGGTTCCCGGGGACCTGCCGGAAACCCCCCTGATCAGCGACCTGTCCCCCCTGGTCCGGGTCCGCCGCTACGAGCCGGAAACAAAAGACTACTACGTGATCGATCGCCTGGACGGAACAGACCCGGCCTTTGTGCTGATCGCGGCCGATTCTCCTCAGGCCGTGAAGGTGACGCTGAACTACGAAAACCAGGGCCAGCCCTCGGAACGTCCGGTGGTGAAGGTCACCGACGCGGACGGCGTGGTCACGACCTACAGCAACGCCACGGTTTCCCGCAGGGACGCCGTGGTCCACGACGTGTACCCCATCACGTCGGGCCGTGGGTTTGAGGCCGAATACCGGGGAGACACCTTTCTCGTGGACGAGCTATCAGGGGACGACATCCTGCCCTGGCGTTTCGTCGTGGACGTGAAAATCCCGCCGGACCAGCGGGACAAGGTGAGAATGGACAAAGTGAAAGCCATCGTGGACCTGGAGAAACCGGCCCACACCCTGTACTACCTGAAACTCACCCTGGTGGAAAGCCGGGCGCGTTTCGAACCCATGCAGATCGAGGTCCGGTCAGACATCGGAATCAATACGGTGACAGGCTGATATCCACCATTTCGAAGGGGAAAAGCATATGAGCATAACCAGCAGAATGAACTATTTCACGGGGTTTTTCACCACGGCCAGAGACTGGACCGCGGAACAGAGCTACCATATCGAAAAACGGAAACTCCACAACAGGCGGCTCCATTCTCCGGGCATCGTCCAGGGCGAGGCCCTGGAACTGGGACTTTCCGCACTGTCCGGCCTGACCGTCACCCTGCTTCCCGGGGTGGCCCTGGACGGGGAGGGCAACGAGATCTGCCTGACCGAGCCACGGGATTTCACGGTGGACCCGTCAGGTTACAGCCTACCGGCCACGGTCTTCATCGGCGTTCGATACAGCGAGACCCCCACAAACCTGGTCCAGAACATGGAAATTCCCCAGTACAGCGGCTACACCCGGATCACCGAGGGACTCAGCCTGGTTCTGGACACGGTGAAACCGGACAACCGCACGGTGATCGAGGTGGGGCGGATCCAGCTTCAGGCTGGAGCCACGGCCATTTCAAATCCCGTGGACCCCTTGGCCCCCCAGGTCAACGAGATCGACCGCCGATACGTGGTCAAGGCCGGAGCTTTGGGTCTCGCCCCGGAAAAAATGCCCCTGGTTCTCCGTGAACGGATCATCGCCCTCACGATGCGGGTCCGCAAAGATTTCGCGGCCCTGGATTTCCGGTTTCCCGTGCCGTCCTCCTGCGACGTGCGCCACGGCGTGATGACCGTGGAAATGCTGGCCCGGACCGACGCCCTCACCGAAGACGGGCTTGTGGGCATCCTGGCCAGTCTCGGTTACATCGGCCACGATGTGGGCCAGGAGATCGCCGAACGATACCCGGCCCTGGCCTCGGTCCTGGAGTTCGACACTTACATGATCACCGTGGCGGAGCTGATCCGGGCCATCCAGGACGGTGAAGCGCCCGAGACCCTTCTGACCCGGATGGACGCTCTGGGCACGGCGGCCAGGGAACTGGCGGAACTGGTTCTCCAGCTGCCAGTGGCCCATGCCGGAGAGGACCTTGAGACCCATGCCGCCGGAGACACGGTTAAAGTCACGCTGGACGCCTCGAAATCGTCTGCCTTCGGCGGCCGGACCATCGCCCGGTACCACTGGCGTTTTTCCGATATCCACACGGTTCCCCAGGCCCATTCCGGTCTGGACCAGACCGTGTTCAGCGCCGGAGCCGAAGAAACGGTGACCCTGGACGCCAGCGGGTCCCAGGCCTTTGGCGGCAAGGGCATCGTCCGTTACCACTGGAGCGTCAGGGAACCTTCATAAAAAAAGAATAAGGAGCGAACATACCATGGCATACACCCTTTCAGATTTCCCCCTTTCCACCGAAGAACCCAGGATTGACGTGAACCTGCCCGTGGGAACCCATGTTCTTGAACTGGTGGTCGAAGACAGCGCCGGTCTCAGGAGCCTTCCCGACACCGTGATCATCACCGTGGAACCGGCGGAGGTGCCCTCGGCCTCCATCACGGCCATCGAGCCCCTGTCCGCCCTCAAAGGAACCACCTTCGACCTGACCATCCGGGGCACAGGGCTCGCCCAGGCCAGCAGCGTGGTGTTCTACACCGAACTGGTCATCACGCCCACACGGCCCGCCCTTCCCACAGGTCCCATTGTAACGCGGCCCAGTCGTCCGGACATTCCCGATCTTCCGGTCCGGCCCGTGAAGGTTCCGGACAGCAGCATCAAGGCGCTGATCACCGACCGGGGAGCCGACGGCATCACGGCCAAGGTCACCATCGACAGCTCGTCCACGGCAGGTTCAAGGACCCTCGGCGTGGTCACGCCCCAGGGCACGGTTCAGTCGGGAACCCTCACCTTCACCGTGAAGTCCCTTCCCACCATCACGATTCCCACGGTGACCCGGCCCACGGTGACGATTCCCACCGTCACCCGTCCGACCCTGACCATTCCGACCGTCACACAGCCCACGGTGACGATCCCGACGATCACCCGACCGACCCTGACGATCCCCACGGTCACGGTTCCGACCCTCACCGTTCCGACAATCACACAGCCCACGGTCACGATCCCCACCGTAACCCGGCCCACGGCGACCATACCCACGGTAACCCGGCCAACGGCCACGATTCCCACGGTGACCCGGCCCACGATGACCGTTCCCACAGTGACACGTCCGACCATGACCGTGCCCACCCTGACCCGGCCGGTCATTTTCGACACGGCTCCCACCCTGGCTTCGGTGAGGGGTGTGGGTGCGGCCACGGAAACGAAACTCAAAGCCGCAGGCATCAACTCGGTGAGGGATCTGGCCATGGCCTCGCCCGATAAAGTGGCCGAGGTTCTGGGCTACCAGGACACGGCCCGGGCCAAGGCCATGATCGACGAGGCTGCGCGGCTGATCGGGTAACGTTTGCAGGGCATGGTTTTTCGGGATTTTTCGCCCATGCCCGCGTGGATTCCGGGTCGGCTTCGGACTTCGAACGTTGTCGTTCCGCCATGTCAGAAGTCATTTCAGGCAACACGTCATGTTTGTGGCCGCCCGGAATGACATGGACGGGAGTCCGGCCCTTTAAGAAGCAACAAAGAAGACATTGCTTTGTCCTTATGTCTTGGTGAAAGAGGTCTTTGTCAGATGACACGCGTTCTGTTCATCCATCCGGCTCATCCCAGCCAGTTCACGGCCATCGCCCACGCTATGGCCGCAGTGCCCGGCGTTGAGACGGCCGTTCTCACCGACGAGGCTTTCGCCGACCAGATACGGAGCGAGGGCGTCCCCGTTCCCTATTTCGGCTACAGGCCGGACACCCCGGCCGGGCCGTCTCTCTGGTACGCCACGGGCTGCGACGAGGGGTTCCGCCACGGCAAAGCGGTCTGCGATGTGCTGCCCGATGTGCTGAGCGTTTTTCCCGCCGACGTGGTGGTGGGCCACGCCTCGTTCGGGACCACGTTTTTTCTGAAGAACATGTACCGGATTCCCGTGGTGTCCTACGTGGAGCTTCCGGGTTACCACATGGCCTGGTGCCGGCCCGAATACCCGCCCCTTGCCGATCACCTTTTCCTGAACGGCACGTTCCAGGCCCTGGTTTACGCCAGTGCCGTCAACTCGGACCGGGTCATCGTGCCCTCGGCCCACGCGGCCCGGCATTTTCCCGAAGAACTGCGCCACAAGGTCCGGATCCAGATGGAAGGGTTTGTCCTTCCCGAGCCCGAAGGTGACAAAAAGGCCCTCCGGATCAAACACGGACTGCCCGAAACAGGGCCGATCCTGGGGTTCGCGTCCCGGACCCTGGAAGCCATGCGGGGCTTCGATGTGTTTCTCGAGGTGGCCCGGCGGCTGAAAGAACTTTGCCCCGACCTGACCGTGCTGGTGCTGGGATCGGAACAGACCCTTTACGGCAACGAACTCAGCTACCTGGACGGCCGCAGTTTCAAAGGTTACACCATGGAACGTCTCGGCCTTGCCGAAGACTTTTTCATCTGGAAGGATTTTCTGCCCTACGACGCGTTTCATGACCATCTCAAGGCCATGGACCTGATCCTTTTTCCCCTGTTCGAGGGGGCGGCCAACTGGGGTCTGTTCGAGGCCATGGCCTCGGGTGTGCCGGTGATCGCCGCAAACCGCTGCTTTGTCCCGGAGGTCATCGAACACGGCGAAAACGGGTTTTTGTTCGACCCTTACGACCTGGACGGCATGACGGCCCTGGGTCACGACATCCTCGAAAATCCGGAAGCCTTCGTCCATGTGGGCCAAAACGCCAGACGCACCATCCGGGACAGCTATTCCATTACGAACAGTGTGGCCGGTTACCTTCAGGTGATCGGGGAGGTTGTTTGACTTCATCATTGTGACGCATGAAAGATGTTTGACGAGGTCCACGCCCTTGTCATTCCGGGCGGCCTGAGTCATTTAGACAGATCTTGAGCTGACGGGAATCTTGGGAATGTGAGGTGCCCGCCATGCAAGCCGACCCGGAATCCATACCCGTGCAGGATTTAAAGCATGATTTTCGGGAACGGTTGCTCATGCCTGCGTGGATTCCGGGTCGGCTTCGGAATTCGAGCCTGTGGTTCTTGCCCGGTCCCGAATTGGCTCAAACGCTCCGTCATGTAGGAGGCCGCCCGGAATGACAGGTTGGGAGCCGGAGACCTGGTTCGAGCATTGTTTTTTCAGCTTTTCAGCAGCTGCTTTTATATAAAAAACTGTTTTGTCAAACGTTTAAAAAAAGTTTGGCCCCCGGCAGGGCCGCCGGAGGCAGGGTTATAACGCCAAAACATAGAATATTCAGGGGGATATGATGAAAACGATCAAAGGCTTTATCCTGATGACCAAAGACGAACTCCGGGGCTGGCTGGCCTCGGCCGTGGTGGACCGGACGGTCCGTGAGATCCAGAACCACCACACCTATCTGCCCGACTATTCAAGCTTCAGGCGCAGCCCGGACCCGGTGAAATGGCTGGACACCATGAAGCAGTACCATGTGGTGAACAACGGCTGGGCCGACATCGCCCAGAACATCACCACCTTTCCCGACGGGACCCTGGCCATCTGCCGTCCCCTTAACAAACCGCCTGCGGGAATCACCGGCCACAACGCCCAGGGGATCTGCATCGAGCACCTGGGGAATTTCGACCAGGGCAGGGATGTGCTGACACCCGAACATACGGACACCATCGTCCATCTGAACGCCGCCCTGGCCGAACGGTTCAACCTTAAGGTGGACACGGCCCATATCGTGTACCATCACTGGTTCCACAGCAAAACATGCCCCGGCACCGCCTTTTTCGGCGGCAACACCCGGGAGGACGCCACGGCCCGTTTCCTTCCCCTGGTCCAGGCCGAGCTCGACCGGCTCACGGGAAAAACGCCGAAAACGGCGGGTGTGGACAAACCGGCTCTGGGACAGCGCCTGGTGACGGCTTCGGTGCTCAACGTCCGCAGCGGCCCCGGAACAGGTCACCCGAAAACAGGAACGGTTTTCGCCGGCAATATCCTCGGGGCCTATGAGGAAAACCAGGGCTGGGTGAAGATCAGCGGCAGCGAATCACGCTGGGTGGCGGCCCGTTACCTGATCCCGGTGGTCAAAGGCCGTGTGCTCGCCGACACCCTGAACATCCGCACCGGTCCCGGAACGGATTATCCGGTGATCGACAAGCTCGTGAAAGGGGCGGACGTTCTGATCTTCGAAACAGACAACGGCTGGTGCCGGGTGGACCCCAACGAGAAATGGGTGTCGGCCAAGTACATCGAAAAACAGGAGATCTGACACCATGGCGTTTTATTCCAGAGCCCATGAACCCATGATGGAAAAAAACCGGCCGGCCGCGTTCATTCCGGAACGGAGCCCAACCCCCAGCCGACCTTTGGGCCAACAGGTCCATCCCTTGCACCAACTTCAACGGTCTGTGGGAAACCGGGCCGTGGGCCTGCTGCTCCGGAAAGCCGGGGAACCCTGCCTTCTGAAAGAGTCGGCGATCCTGTTCGGCATTTCCTCCGCCTCCGTGACCGGAGCCCAGGCGGAAATCATCTCCTGTTTCGTCCGCCAGTGGCAGTCCAAGGGTGGAACCGGAAACATCACCGTGGACGGTTACGCCAGTGTGGACGGGCCGGAAGAAAGCAACATGAGCCTTTCCACGGACCGGGCCGTGGCGGTTCAGAAAAAACTGCTGGAGCACGGCGTGCCCGCTGAAAAGATCAGCCTCCGGGGCCTCGGGGAAACCCAGGCGTTTTCAAAAGATTATGAACCCAACCGCCGGGTGGTTCTGAAATCCGACGCGGCAAAAACAGCCCCTCCGGCCGAAACTCCCCAGCCAGGTCCGTCTCCGACGCCCCAGCCCGGCCCGGCGCCTGTTCCGTCTCCTTCAGGGACCGGATCTCCTTTGCCGGTCCAGGCCCCTCCTGCCCATAAGGTGGCGACCCTCTGTCACCGGGATTTCACCGGGGCCGTGGGAAGCTATGTTCCGGCCCGGCACTGTTTTGTCTGGGGCCATGACGATACCCTGGCCCCGACGCCTTCCAACATCGCCAAACCCGACACCATCACCTACGACAACAGCACCAGCGGAACACCCGATCCGGACCCCCACAAAGCCACGACCTGCACCGGAACCTACAACGTGGACCCGGCCACGGTGAAAGCCAACTACATCAGGATGTGCGACCCGGGCAACTACAACCTGACGTCCTTCAACTGCTGCACCTGCGCCTACATGGCCCTCACCGCCGCCGGAGCCTCGCCTTCCGCCTCGGATTTTCCGGCCGCCAACCACGGCATGGGCCTGCCTTTCGGAAGCGGTTTGAAGAGGGATGCGGCCGAGACTCTCTGGCTGAACGATATCGACGAAATAGAAGACGTGGTGACCGCCCTGTCCAACGCGGACATCCGGAGCCTCAGTCTGGACATGAAACGCCACTGGGTGGAGCGGCTGATCAGCGGGGTGTACTGCACCGAAAACGAAGGGAACCAGGTGATCCGGATTTTCAGGAACAGCACGCCCTCACAGCGCCGGACCCTTTACCGGATGATCGAGGGCCACACCTGGAACGGCGATTGGGTCAGCGGCGCCTTCGTCACCGACGATGACATGGTGGACGCGCTGTCAGGCGACCAGCTTAAAACCCTCAAGGATCTGATCAACGAATGAAGACAGGAAACGCCATGTTCCGGAATTCACCCATCCTTCAGGATTCCGATTTTTCGCTATCGCTATCGGGATCGCTAACGCTATCGAAACGTTCTGGATATCGAACCCGATAGCGATACCGATACCGATAGCGATGACATCCCGAGAAAACTGTTGACACGTTATATATGTCCATATATAGCAATAAAAAACAGTGTCTTAGATTTTTTTATCCTATAAAAGTTGCGGAAATATCGAAAGGGGTTGGGTATGGGTTTTAACTCACATGTCAGAGGGATTCGTGCCCTCATGATCGCTCTGTTCGCCGTTGCCCTGTTCAGCGGCATGGTTTTTATCCAGAGTTGCGGCACGTCGGGTGGCACGGCGGATTACCAAGACATCGACGATGATAACACCGATTACAGGGCCAAGGCCCAGGATCTGGTCGATCAGATGTACGCGGCGTCATCGGCAGAAGAGATCGAGCCGATCCTGAAGGAAATTTTCACCATCATTGGGGTGCCGGTCTACAACCACGAGGATACGGCCATTGTGAAGGGTTCGGGAACCCTGGAGGACGGGGTGGCCCTGAGGGATTACCACATCTATGTGCTGGCCGACTCGTTTTTCAAATACCGGCTGAATCCCAACAGGCACACCACGGCCAAGGTGTTCGCGGCCGGTGTCCAGAACCTGGGCGGGGAAAACGGTCCGGTCAGCCTGAGGTTCGAGGCCGGCGACACGGAGGAGGAATTCGAAGAGGGCATGGTGCTGTACCTGGCCATGCTTTACAAACAGCTTTCCATGGCCATGGGTACGGCCCGCCCGTATTTTCTGGCGGACCTGTTCACGGCCCTGGCCGAAAAGACACCCAAACACGAGGTCACGGGCAACTTCTATCTGGACCCTCTCCAGTCGTTTCTGATGAAACTCGACTGGTTCAGTAAACCCCTCAACCCGGCGGAGTATATCGGCTTCACCTATCAGGACGCCCTGCCGCCGGAGCTGGCACAGAACTTCTTCCAGGCCGGCCCGGTTCCATCGCCTGTGAAAAAAGCCAAGGGTGACGGCATGGACGCCGTCAAGGGTTACTGGAGTCTTGCCCAGTATGTGGCCGGTTCGGTTGTGGATACCCTGGGCACCGTCCTTGACGTGGGCGGCATGGTGGCGGGCGAGATCATCGCCGACGGGACCCAGATCTCCATTGAATGCGACAGCCCCATGTACTACGGTTCCGGAGAGCACACCATCACCATTTCCGTGGTGTTCGGGGTGGATCTGGCCGAATTCGCCACCAAGTACGGCTGGACCGTCGGGGTGGATGTGCCTGAAAAAGGCCCCCTCAAACGGGCCAAGGTGGCGCTGGAAGGCTGGGAAGACCTTGCCCCCCCGCACGGCCTGTTCAGCGGCGGTGATCTGGAACTTCTGGAAGGCCTTGGGGCGGGTGGGGCCATCGCCAACGACAGCGGCGAGGTTTCCATCAACTTTACGATAAAGGAACAGGGTGACACCACGTGCACCGAAGAGGACGAGGAAATCGTGGCGCTGGTGGCAGAAGTGAACCCCATCACCGATCCCACGGCCTGGCAGCCGGGGATCGTGAACGCCATCTGGCCCCGGTCCATGCCGTTCTGGATCAACGTGCGCTGGCTGAAATCCAACTCGGACTGCGGAGCCGGCGGTGGCGGTTACAGCAAATAATCCGGAACGGTTGATGGTGTTCCGGGCAGCAGCAGGGGCGATGGGCGTTTCGGCCGTCGCCCTTTTCTTTGTTCCCGGCCTTGCCGCCCCGTTCCGTCTCGCCAAATGGGCTGTCTGGGGCCTTGTGCTGGCCGTTCTTGCCGTGAGGGCTCTCTGGCGTCCTGAAAAGCAGACCCTCATTTTACCCCAAGACCGCCGGATTATCATGGCGGCTTGCGCCCTGGCGCTCTGGTCCGGACTTGCACCCTGGCTTACCACAGCCTTTGCCACGGCCCATGTTGCCGGAATGCTTCAGCTTCTCATGGGTCTGGCCTTTTCATGGCTCGTGGCCATGGAGATCGGGAGCGCCCCGCCGCAATCCCGGACGTTCAGTCTGCTGATCCTTGGACTGGCCGGGTGCCTGCTGTCTGTTCTTGTGTTCGTTCAGGCCATGGGCGTGACCCTTCCGGGATTTGTCCCGGCCCTTTCCGCCGAATTCAGGGCCACGGGCACCCTGGGAAACCCCAACTGGACCGCGGCTTTTCTCCTGCCCCTGGTTCCCGCCCTGATCGGTGCGGGATCGGAGCTTTCAGGAACCGGGCAGTCCCGGAATATGACCAGGGCCAGCTATGTCATGGCAACCATCATGGCCCTGGCCACCATCGCCACCCTGTCCAAAGCCGGAACCTTGGCCCTGGCTGGCGGGCTTGTGTTCTATATCCTTCTCGATTCCCGGATGTCCCGGCGATTCCGTTTTGGCCTGGCCGCCACCATGGCCGCGGGCTGCGCTGCGGTTACCTCCTGGCTCGCCTGGTCCGGCCTGCTACAGACTCTCGCCTGGACCCGTGGCAGGATGTTTATCTGGAAAGGTTGCCTGATCCTGATCGGGCACCACCCGTTCACGGGATTCGGCTTCGGAAGCTTCCAGCCCGCCTATCCGAAGGCTTTGCCCCTGTTGACCGCTGGCGATCCCCAGGCCTACATGCCCCTTCACCGGGTCGAGTTCGCCTACCAGGACATCCTCCAGACAGCCGTGGAAGGAGGCCTTCCGGCGGCCCTCTTACACCTGGTTCTTGTCTTTTTCCTGCTTCGCCGGGCGTATCTTAACGGTGACGGCCTGTCCCGGGGCGTGGGAGCGGCTGTGGCCGCCATGACATTTTACGGATGCTTCGATTCCCCGCTCCGGCTTCCGGCCACGCTGGCCTTGTGGTGGTTCTGGGTGGGGTGGCTGATGGCGGGAAAAATGAAAGCTCCTGCCTTGGCGGAAGAAAAACAGGGAGGGCGGCCTGGAACCCGGGCCTTTTTGCTGACCCTCATCGCCGTTCTTGGCCTTTTCCAGGCGGGCCGTTTCGCTCTGGCCGACGGGCTCTGGAGCCGGGGCGCTTATCTGCTTCAGGCAAGCGAGTACACTTCTGCCGAAGACACCATGGCCGCCGCGTCATTCCTTGTGCCTGAAAATCCCAGGCTTCTTTCCGAATCGGCCAAAACCTCCTTTCTTACGGGAAATCTGCCGGCTGCCCTGAACCGTGTGGACCGGGCCCTTGCCACGGGTTTCAGTTTCGAGGATCTGTTTCTCCGCCAGAAAGCCTTGCGTCAAAGCAGGCGCAGGGACGCCGTGACAGACGAATGGCGGCGCATGGCCCGGGACTACCCGGCCTTGCTGACCCCCCATATCGAAATCGCACGGGCCAGCCTGAAAAAAGGAGATCTTGCCACGGCCAGGGCCGAGGCGGAAATCCTGCTCGGGATTCCCCAGCGTGACAAAAGAAACTGGCCCTACAGGGCCGAGGCGGAACGGATACTCAGGCGGGTCAAGGAGTCCGGCCCGGAAATGTGAAGCCGAGGTTTTCGGTTGAGGTTTGCCACTCCCTGGGGTAAGCAAGGTTCATGAGCGAGACATTTGAACAGACTCTTAACGACAACCCGGAACTGGCCATGGTCCACGAGCTGGTGGAGCACACGGGCCGGCACGTGTTTCTCACCGGCAAGGCGGGTACCGGGAAAACCACCTTTCTCAAGCATTTCAGGAAACACACGGCCAAACGGACCATCGTGACGGCCCCCACCGGGGTCGCGGCCATCAACGCGGGCGGGGTGACCCTCCATTCGTTTTTCCAGTTGCCCTTCGGCCCCAATATTCCGGGCGGAGGCATCCAAGACAGCGAAAGCCGCAACAAGACCTTCCGGTTCAGCCGGAAAAAGATCCAGATCATGAAAAGCCTGGACCTTCTCGTCATCGACGAGATCAGTATGGTCCGGGCCGACGTGCTGGACGCCGTGGACGGGGTTCTCCGCCATCAGCGGCGGGACAGCAGGCCTTTTGGAGGCGTTCAGCTTCTGATGATCGGGGACCTGTACCAGCTTTCTCCGGTGGCCAGACCCGAGGAATGGGACCTGCTCCGGACTTACTACGATTCGGTGTACTTTTTTAGCAGCCGGGCCCTGGCCAATGCGGCCTTGTTTTCCGTGGAACTGAAAAAGATCTACCGCCAGTCTGACGAATCGTTTATCGACCTTCTCAACCGGGTGAGGGACAACCGCCTGGAACCTGTCCACATGGCCGAGCTGAACCGGCGGTTTGTGGAAAATTTTTCGCCCGGCGGCAACGAAGGTTACATCACCCTCACCACCCACAACAGGACAGCCGACGATATCAACAGAACCCGGCTGGACCGGCTCGAGGGCCAACCCTTTTACCTTGCGGCCGAGGTCCAAGGGGAGTTTCCGGAACAGAATTACCCCACCTTCGAAACCCTGGTGTTGAAAGTCGGGGCACAGGTGATGTTTCTCCGCAACGACAGCTCGTTTGAGAAACGTTTCTTCAATGGCAAGATCGGCCGTGTGACCGGCGTTTCCGACGAAACGGTCAGGGTCCGGTGTCCTGACGAGATCGACGACATCGAGGTTGAAAAGATCACCTGGGAAAACATCACCTACACCATGAACGAAGAAACCGGGGAAATCGAGGAGAACATTCTCGGAACCTTCCGGCAGTTTCCCCTGAGACTGGCCTGGGCCGTCACCATTCACAAAAGCCAGGGCCTCACCTTTGACAAAGCCGTCATCGACAGTCAGGCCGCCTTTGCCCACGGCCAGGTCTACGTGGCCCTGAGCCGTTGCAAAACTCTGGACGGGCTGGTCCTCCGTTCGCCTGTTCCCACCCGGGGCCTTGGCGCGGACGAGGCCGTGACCCGGTTCATGGACCAAGTCCGGGCCAGCGCGCCCACGGACCGGGATCTTTTTGAGGCCAGAAAGGAATACCAGTCGAACCTGCTCCTGGCATGCTTCGATTTTCAGCCCCTGTATCAGCGCCTGTCCGGCCTGGTCCGGAATCTCAAGGCCCATGGCCGGGTGGTGAAGGTTTCAGGCCTTGGCGATCCCGATGAACTGCTGTTCCGGGCCGGAGAAGAGATTGTCATGGTCAGCGAGAAATTCAAACGCCAGCTGGGCAGCCGGTTTTCCGAAAACGTCCTTCCCGACTCCGATCCTTACATCACGGAGCGGGTGAGCAAGGCGTCGGCCTGGTTCCAGGAGAAAATCGCCACGGTTTTCGATGACGTGATCCACCGCATGACCCTCGAGACCGACAACCGGGACATCGGAAAAACCCTGGACCAGAACCTGAAATATGTCCGGCGGGAGATCCTGGTGAAACGGGCTGCGGTCCAGAGCTGTGAAAAGGGGTTTTCTCCCCAGCGGTACCTCAGGGCCATCTCACGGGCCGAGCTGGACGCCGACGCCCAGGCTGCGAAACCTGTGAAAGCCCAGGCGCCCGAGTACAGCGAATCGGATATCGAAAATCCCGAACTGTTCAGACAGCTGAAAGCCTGGCGTGAGGCAAAGGCAAAGGAAAAGGGCGTCCAGGCCTACAGGGTCATCCATCTCCAGACCCTGATCCAGATCGCCGTTCATCTGCCCGGCACCTTCGCCGCCCTGAAACAGGTCCGGGGTCTGGGCGAAAAATCAATGGCCGAATACGGGGGAGAGCTTCTTGGAATTGTCACGGCCTACCGGGAAAAGCACAAAATCGACACGGTGAATTTGCCCGAACCTTCCACCGTGAACGATGACGCCAAAACCACCGGCAAGCCGGCGCCTGAAACACGGCAGGTCACCCTGGCCATGTTCCGCGACGGCCTGGACATGGCCCGCATCGCCGCGGAACGGGGTCTTGTGGAAAGCACGGTGGAGAGCCACCTGAGCTTCTTTGTGGAAACAGGTGAGCTTTCTGTGGATACGCTGCTTTCGCCGGAAAAATTCCGGATGATCGAGGAGAAAATCGTCGAGACAGGCGGCAACTCCATGAAAGACGTGAAGCTGGCCCTCGCCGACCAGGTGACCTACGGAGAAATCCGGATGGTGATCGCCCATCGCCGCTGGCAGGAAAAACGGGAAAAGGGCGAAGGCGGAACGTCCGTGTAATTCCGGGTCATCGTCTCTTCCGGGACCGGCCCCGCCCCGGGTTCCGCACCGCACCCAATGGAACGATAATCTTGCCGATGGGGGCAATGGAGATGACTGCCAGTTTCAGGTGCTGGATTCCGAAAGGGATGCCGATGATGGTGACGAAGTTGGCCAGGGCTGCGGCCAGATGCCCCAGGGCCAGCCAGAATCCGGCCAAAACAAACCAGATCACGTTGCCCAAAAGGCCCAGGGTTCCTGTGCCGATGTCGTCTTTGCCGTAGAGGTCCCTGCGGCTGACCGCTTCCTGTCCAAAGGGAAAGAAGGTGAACTGGCCGATGACGAAACAGGCCTTGCCCCAGGGAATCCCCACGATGGAGACAAAGGCCAGGACGCCCGCGAGCCACCAGGACAGGCCCATGACAAACCCTCCCAGGACGAACCACAGCAGATTCAAGATGAAACGTATCATAGTCTCTATATCCTCCGGAGCCAGACTAACCTGTCTTTTTTATTTTTGCAACGTTCGGGCGCGGGGCAAGCGCATGTCCCAGTCCTGCCTTCACGGGAAAAATCAATGCCACGTTATTTATGTTTCAAAAAAAGCCCGTCATGACGATATAAAGAAACGACACATATTCAGGAACGTTGGAACATCAGGAGAGTGAGACCATGGGCATTCAGTTTATCTGGAAGGACGATTACACGGTGGGAAACAAGGATCTGGACAGCCAGCACCGCTACCTGTTCGGGCTGGCCAATACGATCCAGACGGCCGAGCCTTCTGAAGCACGGTCCTATGTAATGTCTCTATACAAATATATCAGGGTCCACTTCACCCGGGAAGAACAGCACATGCAGGCCATCGGTTTTCCAGGTGTGGAAGAACACCGGATCCAGCATGAGCGGTTGATTTCAGAACTCAACGATCTGGCCCAGGGATTCAAACCGGAGATGCTGGACGATCTGGTGCTGTTCCTGAACAACTGGCTGGTGAACCATGTGATGAATGACGACAAACGGTACTTTGATTTTGCACGGTCTCTTGGCCGATAGCGATGGTTATGATCCATGCCAAAATTCCATGCGATCGTCCTGTCTGATCAAAGCCCTTGTCTTGACGGCTGATTTTGTTTATGGATGGGCTGTATGAAATAATGATCCTGTCGATGACGAAAACATCCTTCTCCTGTGTGAGGTTTCAAGATGATAAAAAAGGAATACCTGGAAAAACTGATCAAAGTCTGGGGCGTTCTGGACGGGCTGGCTGTCCTGTGGTACGTGGGGTGGAGCATCTCGAAAAACCAGATGCCCTTTGTCTACGACATCAAGACCCAGTTCCTCGACGCGGCCCCCCAGATCGGCATGGGAACGGCCATCGGCCTTTCCGTTTTTGTGTTTACGGCCTACATGTCCCTTCTTGTTTCGGGCCATCTGCTGTTCCGGCTGAAAAAAGCAGGGGTGATCATCGCCTGCATCCAGAGCCCTCTTCGGGCCATCACCGTGATTCCCCCGTCGGTTTTCTTCCTGCTCTGGCCTTTGGGCTATTTTGTGGATAATCCCGGCTTTGCCATCGGTTTCAGTCTGGTCGTTCTGGTGGAGCTGATCAAGATCGGGTCCATGATCTCCTGGTGGATTCTGTCGGTGCGGGACGAACGGGCCAGGGTTGGGTTATAGGTCAAACCCCCGGCCCTTTTTCTCCGGGCCGTGGAATGATGCCTGAAAAGGTCCGTCGAATCGAAAAATTCCCACACACCCCATTTTTGCCCCGTCTTCTCTTTCCGATATCTCCTCGTTTTTTACACGTTTTTTACAAGGTTTTTACCCGGATCCGGCAAACCGTTCCTGAGAACAGGCTATGGTTTGTTCAACGGATTGCGGAAAAAGGAAAAACACGTTAATTCATTTACACTAAGGAGAAACACCATGAAAGGTCTGACGCGCAACATGATGAAAAAAAGTCTCGGCATTGTCCGGGTTCTGCTGCTGGTCCTGGTTCTTGGAGCACCGGCCCTGGCCGGGCCCACCAAAGTGGGCATGAAAGTGGAAACGGACCGGGCTGTTCTTCCCGCAGACGGGGACAGAACGGTGGTGGTCAAGGTGAGCCTGGACGCCCCGCCGGCCCCCAGCCATGTGGCCCGTCCGCCGGTCAACCTCTGCCTTGTGCTCGACCGCTCCGGTTCCATGAGCGGTGACAAGATCGAAAAGGCCAAAGAGGCGGCCATCGAGGCGGTGAAACACCTGGGCTCCCAGGACATGTTTTCCCTGGTGATCTACGACCATAACGTGGAAACCCTGGTTCCGGCCACGCCTGTCCGGGATCTCGACGGCATCGTGTCCCGGATCAGGAGCATCCAACCCGGCGGCAGCACGGCCCTTTTCGGAGGGGTGAGCCAGGGCGCGGCCGAAATCCGGAAAAACGGCGGCAACCGGTTTGTGCACCGCATCATCCTGTTGTCCGACGGTCTGGCCAACGTGGGACCCCAGACACCGGAAGACCTGGGGCGTCTTGGCGCGGCCCTGATCAAGGAAAGGATCAGCGTGTCCACCGTGGGCGTGGGGACCGATTACAACGAGGATTTGATGGCACGGCTTTCCCAGAGCAGTGACGGCAACATCTACTTTGTTGAAAACAGCGGGGCACTGCCGGGGATATTCAACGCCGAGCTGGGTAACGTGCTGAGCGTGGTGGCAAAAGACGTGAAAGTGGAGGTCGAGGTGGCCGACGGCGTGGTGCCTGTTTCGATCATCGGCCGGGAAGGCCGGATCAAGGGCCGTACCGTGGCCTTTTCCATGAACCAGCTTTACGGCGATCAGGAGAAATTCGCCCTGGTGGAAGTGAAGGTTCCCAAAGGCGTTACCGGGAAACGTGACGGAAAAGACCTGGAAATAGCCCGGGCCAGGGTGTACTATGAAGATCCTGTGTCAAAAAAACGGGAACAAGCCGAGGCCCGGGGACTGGTCAGCTTCAGCCCGGACCCGAAAAAGGTGAAACGTTCCACCAACGTGGCGGTGGTCCGGGATTACCACCTGAACCTGAACGCCCTGGCCAAGGAAAAGGCGATTCGTGAGTCCGACAAAGGGAAAAAAGCCGAGGCGGTGAGCACCCTGAAAAGCTCCGCGGCCCAGCTGAAAAGCGTGGGAGACGCCTTCAACGACGAAACCCTGCTTAAAGAGGCCGAAGTACTCGAACAGAAAGCCGAACTCATCGAAAAGGAAGGCATGAGCAAGAAAAGCCGGAAGATGATGCGGACCGAGAGCTATCAAATGAAAAACCAGCAGTATGAGAAGTGATGAACATCGAACATCGAACACCCAACATCGAATGGTGAATGGGGATGCTGCGGGATGGACGGCTGGGCAGGGGATGGGTGGTGTTGGGGGTTGAATGGGGGGAACGTCCAACGTCGAATGGTGGCGATGCGGGAACTGCTTCCGGTGAGGGGGTGAATATCGAATGCCGGTTGAGCGGCGGACCATCGTAGGTCGGCTTCCCGGAACGGAAGCCGACAAATGCCCCCATCCTTAACATGCGGCAACGCTGATCCGGCCGAATCATCGACGACGGAGACGCTGCCGGCACCTCTGGGAACGCCGAGTTGCACTCGGCCCCCTATGCCGGGTTCACCCCGGCGGCCCAAACCATGCCGCCCGAACCGAAACACAAAAGGAGACCCGAAGGCAACGTGAACACTCGGCGAATCATCCTGATCTACTGGTTTCTCCTGATCACGCCGACCCTGGTGATCGGGATCTGGGCCTTGACACTCCTGTCCCATGAACAGGACAGGCTCAAGGCCCAGGCCCTGTCCTCCCTGGCCCAGAGGGCGGAAACCATGGCGGAAACGTTGGAGATCACCGTCGCCGATGTGGAAGACGCCCTGTCCCGTTCCCTTCTGGCCATGGACGGATCGCGCAGGCAGGAAATCCTCCTGTCATGGCAGGAGACAAACCCCCTGGTTCGGAATGTGTTCGTGTGGAAGGGCAACCGCCTGACTGTTCCGGTGGACGGCCTTGCGGCAACTCCGGAGGAAAGACGGTTCGCGGCCAGGTACGAGGCCCTTTTCACCGGACGGATGGCCTTTGATTTTGCCAGGAGCGTCAGCACCGAGGAATGGAAACGCCCGGGACCCAAGGAAAAAAATCTTTATGGCAGCCGGGCTGAAAGCCCTTCTTCGGCCCGCCAGGGCCTTCTCGATCTGGCCCGGATCTCTGAGACGGCCCGACCTGCGGCGGATTCGGATTCTGCCGGTGAAACCGGAGGGTTCACACCCCGGAGCGGTTGGATTCCCTGGTTTTCGGAAAACCGTCTTTTTATCCTGGGTTACGCCCAGAATGAGGAAAAAGGCCCGGTGTACGGCCTGGAACTGGAACTCATGACCCTTCTGTCCCGGCTGATCGCCCAGATCCCCAAAGCGGAGGAATCCTACGCGGCTTTCGGTCTTGTGGCCGGAGACGGCGAGCTGGTGTACCAGACCGGGGGATTCCCCATTGACGTGAAAAAACAGCCGGCCATCAGCGTTCCCCTGTCCGGGCTTCTTCCCCATTACCGGGTGAACGTGTATCTTTCAGACCAAGGCGTGGGAGGTGAAAAGGGGCTCCTCACCCTGTCGGCCCTCCTGGTCCTGATCTTCTCGGCGGCCATGATCGCGGGCGGAACCCTTCTCATCCGGGACAGCCGGAAAAACATGAAAGACGCCATGGAAAAGACCTCGTTTGTCTCGTCCGTGTCCCATGAGCTGAAAACGCCGCTGACCAGCATCCGGATGTACGCCGAACTCCTGGCCGAAGGCCGTGTGACCCGGCCGGACAAGGTACGGCACTACCTGTCGGTGATCGTCGGCGAAAGCCAGCGGCTCACCCGCCTGGTGAACAACGTGCTGGATTTCGGCCGGCTGGAGCAGGGAAAGAAAACCTATCACCGGGAAACCCTGGACCTCGGAGATTTTGTCCGTGGGATTTTCGATGCCCATCACATCCGGATCAACGCCGCAGGTCTTGACCTGGACCTTAGCATTCCCCATGAACCTCTCTGTCTGGTCACGGACCGGGACGCCCTGGAACAGGTGCTGCTGAACCTCATCGACAACGCGGTGAAATACGCCTCTTCCGGCAGATACCTGGGTGTTTTTGTCGAGAACGACAGCGTTGAAACCGTGGATCTTGTTCTGGCCGACAAGGGGCCGGGCATTCCACCCGAACACCGGGACCTGATCTTCGAAAAGTTCCACCGGGTGGACAACAGCCTGACCGCCGAGCAGGCCGGGTCCGGCCTTGGCCTCAGCATCGCCCGGAGGATCCTTCGCGATCTGGGCGGAGATCTGTTTTACGAACCCGGGGCCGAGGGCGGCAGCCGGTTTATCATGAGGATCGGAAAAACATGAACAACGGAAACAACGCACGTATCCTCGTGGCCGAAGACGATGAACATATCCGGGAAGGGCTCGAGGCCACCCTTGCAAGTGAAGGTTACGCGGTCACGGCGGCGAAAGACGGAAACGAGGCCCTTGCCGCCTTTGAAAACGGCCGTTTCGACCTGATTCTCCTGGATGTGATGATGCCGGGCAAAAGTGGCTACGATGTCTGCCGGATCATCCGCTCAGGGAACGAAACCATCCCCGTGATCATGCTCACGGCCAAGGCTGAAGAGATCGACAAGGTGGTGGGGCTGAAACTCGGGGCCGACGACTACATCACCAAACCTTTCGGCATCCACGAACTCCTGGCCCGTATCGAAGCGGTGTTGCGGCGCAGTGCGATGGCCAGCTCAAAACAGCAGGCCCCGGTCCAGGACACCTTTGTCTTCGGCGGCAGGACCGTGGACCGGAAACGCTACACCCTCCTGAAACACGGGGAAACCTTCGATCTCACCGACCGGGAGATGAAGCTGATTCTTTTCTTTCACGATCATCCCGGCGAGGTGCTCAGCCGGGACGCCCTCTTGAACGCCGCCTGGGGCATCGACTATTTCGGCAACACCCGGACCCTGGACCAGCACGTGGCCCAGCTCCGGAAAAAAGTCGAAGACGACCCGGCCCGGCCTGAAATCATCACCACGGTCCATGGCATCGGCTACCGATACCGGGACTGATGGTCCGGAATCATGGAACGCCGAGTTGCACTCGGCAAAGGTCAGCCGAGTGTAACTCGGCGTTCCAGGTGTTAATGGCTGGTAACTCTCAAAAAATCCACGCGCATGTCAATTGTGCTCACCCGGCTAAACCTTTTAAGCCTCGCCTCTAAAGTTTCATCGCGCATTTTATGCTGAATCCCAATAAATGCGGCGAGTCCGCCGGCAACGTCAATGACAGACGATATGGCACCACCATGCAACATTCCCCGGTTGTATTGCCCCATAAGCTCATCACGCATTTGAATTGAAACACTGACCCGTTCAAGATTGATCGACTCAACTTTCAGGCCCAGTGTTTTATTGAATGGGATCTTCTCATTGAATAATTCATTTATGGCAGAAACAAATTCCTCGTCATTTGTAAGCCCGTCCATATCATCTCCTTTGGAAAAGCAACTGTCTGGACTTTAAACTTCGTTTTGGATCGTGTGTTCTATTGAATATGAGTGATCCATTCATCTGTTTTGATGACTTGACTGAAACGACTCTGCGTCCCCAGGATGGCCCGGTGAAGTTCTTCGCCCGTGACGGTGCCAGCTTCGTTTGTGAACGCCAAGGTCCCTGTGGCGTCGGAGAGAAACTCGACAGCATAGCCGAGGTGAAAGGCGCGCCGTGCCGTGGTATCACAACACATCTGGGTCATGTAGCCGCAGACTGTGAGCGTGTCGATCCCATTGTGCCTGAGCCATTCACCCAGGTTTGTTTCGTGAAAGCTGTCCGGCCAGCATTTTTCAATCAGCACATCCCGGTGCCGGTTCGCAATGTCAGGATGAAGTTCCCATTCCGGGCTTCCTTTACGAAAGACGGGCGAGTCATCTGACGCGGCCTGGTGCTGGATCACAATCACGGGAATCCTGTGCTTTGCGGCCGCATCCATTGCCCGAAGAATGAGGTTTAAACTCCCGGGGGGATAAGATACCGGCAGTTTGCCGAAGAAGTATTCGTTCTGAACGTCAATGACCAACAAAGCACGTTTCACGGTTTCGATCCTTTCTATGAATAAGTTTCTTCGACACATCCATGATCAGCAGGTGCGTCTGTTTTCCGTCGATGGTTTTGAAACATTCTCCCCGTTCGGCAAATCCAAGACGTGTGTACAGACGAATTGCCCTTGGGTTGTTTTTTCTCACGATAAGGTGAATCCGGGAAAGGCCAATTTCAGTGAACGCTTTTGCAAGGGTCAGGGCTGTAATGGTGCCGCCCAACCCTTGCCCGGTTCGGCTGGCCTTTAAAGCGATGCGAAATTCGGCCTCATTTCCGCCTGTTTTGGACAGAATCGTGAACCCGATCAGTTCACCCGCTTGCTCTGCAGCAAAGCACCAGGTATCCGGCTTGTTTTTGTATTCCGTCAACCATCCGTCGTTTCTCAAAGCGTAATCCAAATCTTCGAAATCAGGGGGATACGGAGGCCAGTTCCTGATGGCATCCTCATCGGACGGCAGGAGTTTTCGGATCTGAATTGTCGGTGTTGTCATGGGCCTTTTGTCCCTGCGTCTACCAACGTGTCCGCACGGTTTTAGCGCGTTGCGCATCGCTCAGCATAACCGGCTGGTAAAAGCTGCATATCGAAGCGTCGCAGATTTTACGAGTCCGAGTTCATGCCGTTGATCTGCAATAATTTTTTCTAATGATGCATTTCAGGTAAGCGCTCAATAACCCCCATCTTCGCAAAGGAAATCACCTGTGCGAAAAAGAA